>JAPKAM010000051.1 GCA_028825265.1 Planctomycetota bacterium | reverse complement strand
ACTCTCCACTTCCAACGTCTCCGCGGGTTGTGGCTGTGCTTGAATTGGCTGTGCTGGATTTGGCTGTGCTGGATTTGGCTGTGCTGGATTTGGCTGTGCTGGATTTACCTGAGCCGGAAGCCGCTGACAGGTGAGGGATAAGGCAAGCAGGACCGTCAAGTAGAGCCCCCTGAAGAGGATACTAGAGATGGCACTTCCCCATCGGTCGCCTCGGGCTACCGATGATGCAGAATCGCGGCTGCACTCGAGCCGATCGGCCCGAAAGGTCCCCCTCGAATCGGCGATCTGTCCCCTCATTACGCTCTTCCCCGACCCACGGGACCGGACGGTCCGAATGTGATCTCGTCTCAACTCCTGTGGAGTTGCGGCTCTAGAACAGGCCTGAACTGAAGTTATCATCCGGCGGAGGCATGTCACTCGAATCTGAATCCACCGTGGAGTCGTCCGCAATATCTTCGGCGGGATCACCCTTGCGGAGGAAGTCCGCTTCTGTGGTCGATTCCGGCTCGAAACCATCGTCACTCTCGTCATCTGCGGCACCACCCTGCTGGCGGCCCGGTCGAGGCGCATCGTTTTCATTCGCCTCGTCACTGTCGTCCGACTGACGGTCGGTGGAATGGCCACGTGGCGGCTCGTCGGCCCCGGAAGCGTGGACCATTTCGCGTTGTTTCTGCCCGTGAGGCTCGTGCTCTTCGAGGCCGTCGATGTGCTCCTCATAGGCGTCCAGAACCTCTTCCTGGATCACTTCCCGGAACGAGGTCAAAATCGGATGAGCGATGTCTGCGTGCAACTTGGTTCGCCCCTGTTCGATCTCATCGGAGAGAGCTCGAGGAATCGAATTGCCACACTCATTGCAGTACATGCTTCTGACGACATTCTTGTAATGACAGCGAGGGCAACGAAGCGTCAACTTGCGGCTCGGCATGGCGATGAAGAGGCCCTTGTTTCCTTCGATCAGTCGAATGTCTCTCACCACGAAACAGTCATCGAAGGTGACGCTACAGAACGCTCGCAACTTGTCATCTCGGCCGCCCACGGGACTGATCCGGACTTCGGTGATCTCCATAGCAATTTCCTCTCCCTCGGCCGATTTCTTACTGGCGTCTTCCTCTGCTCCGACACTCGCTGGAAACGCGGCCCTCCACATCTCGGGAATCCACTATCGAGAATCCACATCGGGGATCCACATCGGGACGACCAGTACCTTGGCCGCTACAGATTTCGATTTTTCGGTCACCAGGTATCCGATGCCGTCGGCCCAACCAGCCAGATGAGATCGAAGCCGTGAGGACTCTTCCTCGGCTTCGGCCTGCCCAGATGCAGCAACGATGAAACAGGAGCCGCTACCGGTCATCGACCAGCGGCCAGGGTGAACCCGTTCCAGGAAGTCGGCGATCTGGTTCAGCGCCGGTTCGATCCGCCGTACCCCGTCGAGTAGTCGATTGTGAAGGGAGCCAACCCAGTCTGACTTCTCGACAAAATTGCACTCCTGAAATGTGGACCGAGAAACGCCGGAAGTCAAGTGCGGACTCAGAGATGCGTATGCCGCTCGGGTGTCGACACCCGGTTCGGGGATGAGTAAGACGAAATGAGCCATATCTCCACCCAGCAGCGGCTGAGGGGCTTCTCGTAGGATATCCCCTCTGCCACTCGCGACCGCGGCCCCGGAGCCGAGAAAGAAGGGTACATCCGACCCCAGTTGCTGAGCGTGGTGGCGTAACTCCCGCGGACCACCGGGAGCCTCGAACAGATCGTCGAGTAACACCAGCATCGCTGCCGCATCACTGCTGCCCCCCCCGAGTCCCGCCCGCGAAGGGATCTTTTTGATCAACTCGATCTCGAGCGCTGGAATCGGGCGAGTGTCGCGAGCCAATGCCAGCGCTTGCATCACCAGGTTGTCCGCCGTTTCCGGAGCTCCCGGCCCGATCACCCGTAGTTGATCGCGACCCCCAGATAATGACCCCGAATCGTCCGCACAGGCGACGCGGATAGACAATATATCGAACAGCGCGATGGGTACCATCAGCGACTCGATCTCGTGAAATCCGTCGGGGCGACGCTCGAACACTTCCAGCCACAGATTCAACTTGGCGGGTGCCTTGGCCGACCCGCTCTGTTCGAGGACCTGACGCTCCAGCAGTGGGTATCGGTTCATCGAGTCTCCAGAATGATGTTGTCGATCAGCCGGACACCGTCGACCAGCGCGGCCATGCAAATCACCGCACCCCGTTCCGGATCGATCTTCTCCAATGGTGTCAGATGCTCGCGATCGATCACCTCGAAGTAATCCAGTTCTACCGCAGGATCGAGTTGCTCAAGGGCCTGCTGACACACCTCTGCGCTGTGAGTCAGCCCCTGGATCCACAGTTCTCTAGCCTTGAACAAGGTCCCCGATAGAGTCAAGGCCTGCTGCCGTGCCGCATCATCGAGATACAAATTTCTACTGGAGAGTGCCAACCCATCACTTTCCCGAACCAGCGGACAGCCCCTCACATCGATCGGGATGTCCAGATCTCGAGTCATCTGCTGGATGATCTTCAATTGCTGGTAGTCCTTCTCACCAAAGTAGGCTCGTTCCGGTTCGAAGATGTGAAACAGTTTGAGCACGATGAGGCAGACCCCAGCAAAGAAGTCAGGCCGCGAGATCCCGCACAGTTGCTGCGCCATCATCGGCACATCAATCCGGGTGGAAAATCCAGCGGGATACAGTTCGTCACGGTCACCGACCCAGACCAGATCCACCCCTTCCTGCCGGGCGACTTGCAGATCCTGATCGAGGCTTCTGGGGTAGGTCTCCAGGTCCTCATCCGGACTAAACTGGGTCGGATTGACGAAGATCGTCAACGCCACCTGGTCACATTCTTGGCGAGCCTGACGCAGCAGGCTCCGGTGCCCCTCGTGCAACGCCCCCATCGTCGGGACCAGCCCGATGATGGGTCCACCCGTCAAATCTCGATGCCAACGGCGGATCTGCTCGATGCTGCTCGAGCCGGACGGATCAGTGCGATCGGCAACGATGATTTTCATCGAAAAACCTCATTGGGAGACGGGTGACCTAACTGCCCAAGAAGTTCCTTGATCGTCTTTCCGCCACGAGAAATCTGGAACTCCGGTTCCAGTTGAGCCCACGGAGCCAGCACAAAGAAGCGTTCAAGAATCCGCGGGTGTGGAAGGGTCAGGGGCTGCTGGTCGCGTTCGGTCGAACCAAAGGTCAGGAGGTCGATATCGATCACCCGAGGTCCCCACTTGAGGTGACGTACACGCCCCAGCCGGGTCTCGATCTGTAGACACTCCTCGAGCAATCGCAGAGGATCGAGGTGGCGACTGATTCCTCTCACCACCTGATTCAGGTAATGCCCCTGGGGAGGCCCCACCGCTTCCGTCTCGAGAATCGGAGAGCACTCCATCTCGTTCAAGATCCGATCTGCGATCTGATCTCGGGCGGCGGCGAGGTGTGATTCTCGATCACCGATGTTTGATCCGAGAGCCAACCTAACGCCCCGATCCATCATCACTCCTCTTCAGAAATGGGGGTCGGATCCCCCTTCGAGCGTCGCAGCGGAGAACTGATCCAGTGAACCGCTGGCCACAGCGCATAACCGAAGAAGACCAGACACAGCATCGGCTCCTTGAAGAACACCACCACTGTGACTGCAAATACGAGACTGGCGAATCGATCAAAATGCATCCCCTGACCAAACATCTGACTGGCCACATGCGGATAGGTGATCCGATTGGAAACCATCAGATAGCCGAGCAAGAAGCAGCAGATGGGGAGGAACTGGGGGATCAGGGCAAGCGCCTGGTCGAGCCCTTCCGGCTTGGTGGCACTGAAGGTCGTTAGGTACCAGGCGTTCCAGTCCCCCAGTGTGAAATACATCAACACCAGGCTCGTCACGACTCCGGCCGCTCCCGGGGTCGGCATTCCATCGAAGGCGAAATGATCATCATTTTCATGCCCATCTCGGACCGAATTGAATCGCGCCAGGCGTAGTAATGCACCGAGGAAGTAGGCGAGGCAAAAGACCCAAATCAACTGGCTGAGGGGGTTACCCGCCTCGCTGAGGGGGTTGCCAGACTCGCTAATCCGCTCGAGGTTCCAGTGGTGGAAGAGTGCCAGCGTCAAGCCCGCAGGAGCGAGCCCGAAGGTCACCAGATCGGCCAAAGAATCGAGTTGTGCCCCGAGTGTCGTGCCGCCACCGGTGGCTCGAGCCACTTTGCCATCGAAGACATCGAACAGCATGCCTGCCAGGATGAACCAGGCCGCTTGATGCAGTCGGACCAGCAGATGGGTCTCCCCTCCCTCCAGACTTCCTGCGATCAGCGTCAATGCGATGAAACCGCAGACGGCATTGCAGAGCGTGATGATGTTCGGAATCACTGCGATGTGACGCGGCATATCGTTACTCCCATTCACCGAGCACCGTCTTTCCACCCTGGACCTTCTGGCCCGCCTTCACTGCGGCCTTGAACTTTTTCCCATCCTTTGGCGGAATCACAATCTCTGTCTGTGATCCAAAGCGGATCATACCAAAGTCGAATCCTCGCTCGATGGGATCTCCCGCTTGCAGCGGACAGACGATTCTGCGGGCGATGAGCCCGGCGATCTGGCGTACCAAGATCTTCAATCCGTCCGCGGACTGGATACCGATCTCCTGGCGTTCATTGACCTCCCGGGCGCTGGCCTGGGTCGCACTCCTGAAACTGCCATCGATATGCCTCAGGTGTTCCACCACACCGGTGACCGGGGAGCGATTGACATGGACATTGAAGACAGACAGGAAAATCTGAATCCTCACCGCTGGCCCCTCGACATAGACTTCATCCACGACATCCTCGACCACGATGATCTTGCCGTCTGCCGGACAAATCGGCAGATCTCCCGAAGGTAGAACGCGTTGAGGATTGCGGAAGAAGGAGAGTACGAAGATCCACAACAGCAAAGGCAGCAGTAGTAGGGCCCCGCGTGTCCGCGGGTCTTCGACTCCGAACCCGATCAGCAAGGCCACCGCCAGCATCAGCCCAGATGCCCACAAAATCACCGGGGATCCATGGCGCGTCAGGCGATTGCCCAGCAATCCAGAACTGCTGGCATTCAAGGAAGTCGTGGTCATGGTCGGCATGGTTCCTCTCGATCGGTTGACATCAGTCACCTGCGAACCGGACAATCGGTCACAGCCTCGTGGCATCGTGAGCGATCCGACCACCAGAGGCAACTGTTCCGAAGGGAGATCAGATGACAACGATCAGGCAGATTCAGGGCCGAATGGTGCTCGATAGCCGTGGATTTCCGACCTTGGAGGGGGAATGCCTACTCGAGGATGGGAGCCGGGCCACCGCCATGGTTCCATCTGGAGCCTCAACCGGCGAAGCGGAAGCGCTGGAGTTGCGGGATGGCGGCCCTGAATGGGGCGGCAAAGGGGTCGAAAAGGCGCTCTCGCACCTGCGTGGAGAGATCTCCGATCTGCTAACAGGACTCGATGCTTGCGACCAGCAGCAGATCGACCAACTTCTGTGTCGCGCCGATGGCACCGCCAACAAGTCGCGATTCGGAGCCAATGCGACCCTCGCCATCTCGATGGCCGTTTGTCGGGCCGCAGCGGTGAGTCGCAAGTTACCCCTCTACCGCTACCTCGGAGGTGATGATTCGGTCCGACTCCCGATTCCTCTGATGAATGTGATCAACGGCGGGGCGCACGCCGACAACGCGGTCGACATCCAGGAGTTCATGATCGCCCCGGTCGGCTTCGATGATTTCCCGACCGCACTGCGCGCTGGGGTCGAGGTCTACCATGTCCTGAAGAAACGTCTGCAAGCTTCCAACCGGGTCACTGCAGTGGGGGATGAGGGGGGATTTGCCCCCGACTTTGTCAGTGATGTACTGGTGCTCGATGAACTGGTCGCGGCGATCGAACAGGCCGGATACACCGTCGGCCATGATCAACAATTCAGCTTCGCACTCGATGTCGCTGCCAGTGAGTTGTTTCGCGACGGAAACTATCATCTGGGCTCCCATCCGGACCCCCTCTCCTCCGAGCAAATGATCGACCACTGGGCTCTCCTCTGTGATCGCTTCCCCTTCACCAGTATCGAGGACGGCCTCGACGAGGAGGACTGGGAGGGCTGGAAAAAATTGACCGCTCGCCTCAACGGAGTTCGCCTGGTTGGAGATGATCTATTCGCCACCAACCCGAAACGAATCGCTCGCGGGGTCACCGAGGGCTCTGCCAACGCATTACTAGTGAAGTTGAATCAGATCGGCACCGTCACGGAGACGCTACAGGCGATCCGTGTCGCTTCCGAGGCAGGATTCAGGATCGTCATCTCGCACCGTTCCGGGGAGACGGAGGACGACTTCATCGCCGACCTCGCGGTCGCCACCGGAGCCGGCTGGATCAAAACTGGAGCCCCATGCAGATCGGAGAGAAACGCCAAGTACAACCGACTGCTGCGTATTCACGCAGATCTAGGGGAGCGAGCTTTGATGGGACCCTTGCAGTTCTGATCAAAAATTGTTTCAATCAGCCCACCCGGTCGCCGCGGGACTTGCACTACGAACTGAGCTCGTAGTCCGCATCTCGTAGTCCGCAGTTCGTAATCGAATGGAGTTTCGACCTGTCCAGGATCCAACCGATCAATGGAATCTCGCAGTGGCGAGTCATCGGCGGGGTGACCGATCTGTTCCGCTTCAGCACTCCTCAGTTCATCGTTCTGCTGGTCGGAATTTCCTTGTCGGTCATCGCCTCGGTCCATCTCCCTAGGCATGCGCAGAGTCGTGGCCTGGAGGCTCAGCTGACCACCCTGATCTCACAGGGGCAGGTGCTCGAGAATCGCCTCGAACAGGCCGGGCTTGAACGGCAGGCGCTGGAGAATGATTCATTCTTTCGGCGTGAGGCGCTGCGAAAGTTGACCGGCCAGAACATGGCTGGCGAGATGATCCTGAGCGAAAAACTGCGACTGCAGCACAGCCAGATCCCCACTCGCTGATCGATCCTCGTCGATCCTCGTCGACCCTCATTGCTGAACGATCGGCTGCGCTTACATGATCTTCTCGACTAGCGCGGGATCCAGATCTTCTTGCCGATGGGGAGTGCGTTCGGGTTGAGTCCGTCATTCAAATTCTGGATCTCGAGCCAACGCCCGCCATTGCCCAGTTCATCGCGCGCAATGTCATACAGGGTGTCTCCATCGCGAATCAGAACCAACCGCATTCCGCTGCGAGCGGGCACGGCAGGAGCCTGGGGTGTGACCGGTCTCTTCACTACAGTCGATCGATCTTTCCCGGGAATGTTGAGCATCGCACCAGGATACAACTTCGTGGTCTCGGTCAGACCTGGATTGACCTCCAGCAGTTCGACCCAGCGAGTCCCCGCTCCCAGTTCGCGAGCGGCGATCTTCCAAAGGCTATCGCCCTGGCGCACCTTGAACTGGGTTGTGGCACCGCGAGTGGATGGCACCGGCTTGGCCACCGAAGTTTGCACTCCGGTAGGTTTTTGTATTCGATTGGTATGGGTGGCGACCACAGGCTCGATGCCACCTTGGTTGCGAATCACACCCGCTGCAGGAGTGATCTTGACCTGATCGGTACGAGCCAGCGCCGGTTCAGGCTTGGCCCCACCCACGATGGTATTCATCAGAGGAGCGTCCTTCGGCCCGATCGGATCCTTCTGAATCACACCGGATAAAGGCGTCACCGGTCTCAAGACTGGAGTGCGCCGGGCGGAACCATCCGAATTCAACTTTGCACGATTGGCGGATCCGTTGTTGATCGCACCAGGCTCCTTTCCCGGTGGAATGGAGAAATCGCGTGGAGCGACCCCGGTCACCTGCTCTTCAGCAGTGGGGCCGTTCTGAACTTCGCTATCGAGTAGATTGGCGATGACAACGACCACCAGCACCATGATGAGAACGATGCCGATCTTTGTACCCGTACCCATGGAGTCCCCCATTCCCTCGCGAGGTCTGACGACGCTCGCTTCCCCGAGGTGGGTTCGAATTGCATGCGGGGGGCAATCCCCCACAACCGCTCGCCGAGAAGATAACCCGAACAGAAGCCGGGATCTAGCGTTAGGAACTTGACACTGAAGATTCTTCCTGCCGTTCCGATGAAAAGAGGGCGGGTCGGTTGCTGGGAACCGACCCGCCCTCCACAACGACCGATCACTAGTTCTGGACTAGCCCTTCAATGCCGCCTCCGCGATGGACTGCTCACGACGCATTCTGGCCTTCTCCTGGAAGTGGACCAGAGCCGGAGAGGCGACGAAGATCGAGGAGTATGTACCGACGATAATCCCCACGCAGAGGGCAAAGGAGAACGCCTGTAGTCCTTCTCCACCGTAGAAGAGCAGAATCGCCACGACCAGGAAGGTGGTCAATGAGGTCAACACGGTTCGACTCATCGTCTGGTTGATGGACTTGTTGACAACATCGCTGTAGTTAACATCTCGCCGGGAATCGACCATGTTCTCGCGAATCCGGTCAAAGATCACGATGGTGTCGTTGAGAGAGTATCCGACCACGGTCAACAACGCCGCCACCACGGGTAGGTTGATCTTCAGGCTCAACATGTCTCCCAGCAGCAGATCACCCACCGCCATGGCACCCAACGTGAGCAGGATGTCGTGAACCAATGCGACGATTGCGGCCATACCAAAACGGAGTTCAAAGCGGATGCTGATGTAGAAGATGATCGCCAGGAAGCTGATCATCAGCGCCACGAAAGTCTTGCCCTGCATATCCTGGGCGACCTTACCGCTGATGCTGCCGTACTCGGGGAACGGTTCGGAGAAGTCGATCCCCTGCACTTCCTTCAGGTTCTTGGTCAGGACACCCCTCAAGGCATTCGCCGTGGTGCTGTCTGGCTGAGCTTCGCTGCGAACCTCGAAGGTCACGATGCCAGAGTCTGAACTCTGCTCGGTCACGACGGCGACTGGGAATCCTGTGGCACGGATCGCATCTTCGACCATGCTGGCGGTGACTCCCACCTGGGTCTCCCCTCTGAGGACATTCAGGTCGGCGACGAAGACATATTCCCTAGCGGCACCTAGCGCCTCGTTCTCTTTAGCCTCGTTCTCTTCAGCCCCATCGGCCTCCTCGGGAACTTCGACCTGGATGAGAACAGTATCATTCTCGATGGCATTGGGAGCCAGCAAGTCGTTGTCCTTCAGTAACTGCTCCACCTCGTTTTTGAACGCCTCGGTCTCATCTGTACCACTGCCGAGCACTTTGGTCTTCAGCGAGTAACGACTGGCCAGTGCATCCCCGGCGATCCCGAGCGATTGCATCTGTAGATCCTGGTACTGGCCTCCCCCATCCCCGAGACCTTTGAAGGTCTTGCGCAAATCTGCCTCAGATGTGGGACGGGTCAGATTGACCGCCAACTTGGTTCCCCCGGTGAAGTCGATTCCCATCGCATCCGATCCACGCCAGATCAATGCCGTGAGTCCCGTGAGAACCAGAATGATCGAGAGGACACGAGCGACGCCACGCATCGACATGAAATCGATACTGGTCTTTGAAATCAATCGCCCCATCTTGAGTTCCTTGATGATTCCCGCGTCGATCAAGGAGTGGAGCAATAGACGACTGACAAAGATCGAACTGAAGAAGGAAGTGAAGATTCCAATCGACAGCACCACGGCAAATCCCTTGACCGGCCCGGTTCCGAACTGGAACAGCACGAAGGCGGTGATCAGGGTGGTCAGGTTGGCATCAAAGATGGTCCAAAAGGCTCGCTGGAAACCGGTTTTGAACGCCGCAGGGAGCTGCTTTCCTCGATCCCGCTCCTCGCGGATTCGCTCGAAGATCAGGATGTTGGCATCGACCGCCATTCCGACCGTCAACAGCAGTCCTGCCATTCCGGGGAAGGTCAGGGTGTTGCGGAAGATGACCAGTAATGTCAGCACCAGCATCAGATTGAAGAAGAGTGACAGGTTGGCCACCAAGCCTGCGGCACGGTAGTAGACCAGCATGAAGATGATCACCAGCATGAAACCGTAGACCATCGCCTGGATTCCTCGATCGACCGATTCTTTTCCGAGCACCGAACCGACCGTCTGCTGACTGATGAGCCGCGGTTTTGTCGGTAGTGAGCCGGCACGAAGCAAGGTCACGATGTCATCGACCTGTTGACGGGTAAAACTACCGCTGATCTGCCCGCGACTGTAGATGGGCTCATTGATGGAGGCGACACTCACCGCAACTCCGTCGAGAACGATGGCGAGTGATCGGCCGACATTCGAGGTCAGTTCACCGAAGAGAGTACTCCCGGCACCGCCGAAGGTGAAATTGACCGCAGGCGCACTGGTCTGGTCAAATCCACTGGAGGCACTCTGGATAAACGAGCCAGAGACTTTATTTCCTTTACCATTCTCGACCACCACTGCTTCTCCACGAAATCCGTTGGCATCCTCCTTGCGGTAGGTCACGAATCGATCGAGGGGTGGCGGAATCGGCTGGGTCTCTTGCGCCTCTTCAGGGAGCGCATTGTAGGCCATCATCGCCTGTTCTCGGCGGGTCATGTCCGCCTCGATCTCTGCGACCACCGTTGGGCTGCTGTACTCTGGGGCCGAAACCAGATGGATGTTCAACTGTCCCGCTCGCTCGATCTGCCCCTTGAGGCGCTCCAGCTCGGCATTGTCAAATCCTGGCAGTTGGATCAGCAGACGGTTACTGCCGGAGATCGCCACGCTGATCTCCTTGAGACCGTAACTATCGAATCGGCGAGAGATCACATCCTTCACATCGGATGCGACGCTGGCCCTCTGGGACGCCACCACATTTTCGAGCGGAATCTCGTACAGGAGTTCGGTACCCCCTTCGAGATCGATGCCCTTCTTGATGTTCTGTTGGTAATCCCCGAGGGAAAAGACGCAACCTGCAATCAGTAAGGCCAGCAGGAAATACCCGCGGAGAAATTTGGACATCATCGTGCGTTATCCTCTTCCTTGATCGTTGGTGGAGCATCTTCCTTCGAAAGAACAGCGACCACCGACTGGCGAGCCACCCTCATCCGAACATTTTTCGATTCATCGATGGTCAAGATCACCAGATCATGATCCGCATCGACTTGCGCCACCTTGCCGACAATTCCACCGGTGGTGCGTACATTGTCGTGTTTTTGAATGGATGCGAGTAGTTCCGCATGCTCGCGAGTTTGCTTGCGCTGCGGCCGAATCAGCATGAAGTAGAACACCAGTGCCATCATGGCGAACAGCGGCAACATATCCCACAAACCGGCGGAATCCTCCGCACCACCGGCCGGCGAGCCAACGGTCTCCTGCGCGAGCATCGCTGCGGCACTGATCTGTCCGGGGATCCACCCCGTGATGAACGCAAAGACTGACAACATCGCTGGTCCTTTCCCGCTAAATCGCCCCGCCGCCACTGCGCAACATGCGGGCTCGGGGAAGTTGCGGATCTTAGTGCCCCACCCCTCAGGATTCAACCAGACCGGGAATGTAATCGAGACTGAATGCCCCCCCTGAACTGCTCCCAGGACCCGTCCAGAGTGGCCTGGCGGGCTCTTTCGAGAAACCTGTGGAAGACCCTCAGGTTATGCAGAGATCCAAGAGTGTAGCCGAGCATTTCCTTGCGCAGGTACAGGTGATGGAGGGTGCCCCGGCTAAACTGGAGACAGGCGGGGCAATCACACCCTTCTTCCAGCGGCCCTGGATCACGTCGATGGACCGAGTTACGGATGTTGAGGGAAGAACCATCGGAGAGGAAAAGCGTCGCATTTCGAGCATTCCGGGTCGGGATCACGCAATCAAACATGTCGATCCCCGCCTCGATCGCCACCAGGAACTCCTCGATCCCCGCCACTCCCATCAAGTATCGGGGTCGATCGATGGGGAGATGCTGCGCTCCGCCCGAAATCGTCTCCATCATCGCATCTCGGTCTTCTCCGACACTGACCCCCCCGATGGCATAACCATCAAAGGGGAGTTCACGAAGTCGTTGTGCCCCTTCTCTCCTGAGATCCTCTTCCACCCCCCCCTGGAGGATGCCAAAGAGAGCCATCGGTTCGAACAGTTCCAATCGATGGCGGTGTTCGACCGCCCGCATCGCCCAGCGTTCGGTTCGCGCCAGCGCCGCGGCAGCGAGGTCACGATCGACCCCTGCGGCGGGGCATTCATCGAGAACCATTGCGATGGTACTGCCCATACGCGCCTGGAGATCGAGCACCGATTCTGGGGTCAGAAGTAGCGCGTCTCCGTCGATGTGGTTTCGGAAATGGACTCCCAACTCCTCGATGCGATTCCGATGGCCGAGGGAAAAGACCTGGAAGCCGCCGGAGTCGGTCAAGATCGGTCCTTCCCAAGCCATCATCTGGTGCAATCCACCCAACTCACGAACCGTGTCGGCACCAGGCCTCACCGCCAAGTGATAGGTGTTGGAAAGAACCACCTGGGTTCCGATCGAGCGCAGTTGATCCGGAGTCACTCCCTTGACGGTGCCCTGGGTTCCGACCGGCATGAAGGCGGGAGTCTGGATCTTGCCCCGTGGCGTCGACAAGGTGGCGGCCCGAGGACCTCGTTGCGAACCCGCTTCCAGTTGGAAGGAGAATCCATCGATCATCGGATGCAGCGCTTCAATCTTCTCGGTCACCACAGACTCCTGATCTCGACGCCCGGATAGTAGTGCTGAAGAATCCAGATCTCATTGGCTCCTCGCCTGGCATACCCCTGAGCCCCCACCTGACACATGCCGATTCCGTGCCCCCAGCCTCTTCCCGAAAACAGGAATCCACTGGAAGAAGGTTCAACGACGAAGTTGGTCGAGCGCAAGCGATGATCTCCACGACTGCGGAGAATCGTCCGCAAACGTTTACTATCGACCTCGAAAGAACCGAGGGTGTGATCGATGCGGAGGTAAGGAACATGTCCCGACCGGGCGGCGCCGACCGCCGTCACAGTGCTGATTTCACCCAGATGAATGCCAGTCCCCTGGCACAGGTAGGCCAGGGAATCCGCCAGATGCGGTCGAGGCACAGGCTCGCTCCAGCGAAAAAATCGACTGCCTTGGCAACCATCGCAGCGGACGCTGGGCATCGTCGGGACGTCACGGATGAAGTAACTCTCCGCTGCGGAGCAGGTTTGCCCTCCGCAGGTCGAGTGATAGAAACTTTCAAACAGCTTTTCTTGCCAGAGCAAGATCTGGCCTCGCGTCTGTTCGACGGCATCGAGCACCGGCTTCGGAACCCTTGCGGTACCGCCATAGGCCTGGCTGCGAGTATCTCCTCGCAGGTCATAGGAACGACCTCGACCGCGCGCCTCCATCTGAAACAGAGCGTAACTTCGAGCGGCAATCGCCTGAGCTCGCAGTGCCGCCGCAGGGAAACTACTGGCCGACATCTCGCGAGAGACGACCCCTAGCAGGTACCGTTCGATCGACAGACGTTCGATCATCTGCCAGCCGCTGCCATCCGACTCGGGGATCCATTCGACCCACCCCTCGTGATAACGATCTGCGATCTGCATCTCACCGGAAAGGGAGCGAATCCAGATCTTCTGTTTCCATTGTCGATCCCCGATGTGGATCACATCAGCCGCGGCCATCCACTCCACCGGAGCCTCGATGGTCGTCTCTCCCCCGAGCCATTTGATCTGCAAACGGCCGTCGGATGAGGTCGCGGAGCCGCCATACTGGCCCTCGTTGAGAAGGATTCCGATGAGCGGTGCAACCGCAGGTCGCAAGTCAGTAGATCGCAAGCCAGCCGTCTCGCCGACGAACCCAGCCGCCACCCATCGATCGGTCACCGGGCCACTCGATCCCACTAATAGAATCAGTAACAGGATCAGCAACGAGATCCCCGCGACCGCCGTCAGGGCCCGGCTCACGAACCGTCATCCAGGTCGAGCGCCCCCTGGGAGCGTGCATCATCCTCGGCGCTCGGATCGCCACTCAACCGTGGCCCGAGCACTCGACCGCGAGGAGTCTTGGCGAGAAATCCGCAGCGGATCAGATACGGCTCGTGAACATCCTCGATGGTTCGCTCCTCCTCACCGACCGTCACCGCGATGGTCTTGATCCCGACCGCCTGTCCGCCGGCCCTGGCGACCGTCTTCAGGATCCTTCGATCGAGGGCGTCAAGACCATCGGGATCGACACCAAGACGGCTCAACCCAGCGCTGGCGGCCACCTCATCGATCTGCTTCTGTCCCTGCATCTGGACGAAATCGCGCACCCTCCGCAGATATCGATTGGCGATCCGTGGAGTGCCCCGGCAGCGACCGGCGAGCTCCTCGGCACCGCCGCGGGTCACATCGAGACTGAAGATCCGAGCGCTTCGAAGGAGTACCTCGACGATTTCTTCATCTTCATAGGGCTCCAGTTTCTCCTGAATTCCAAATCGAGCTCGAAAAGGGGCGGTCAGGTTTCCCTCGCGGGTGGTCGCCGCGACCAGGGTGAAGCGGGGCAGATGAATCCGCATCGATCGTGCGTTGGGTCCCGAATCGATAATGATGTCGATCTGGAAGTCCTCCATGGCGGTGTAGAGGTATTCCTCGACCACCCGGTTGATGCGGTGCACCTCATCGATGAAGAGCACATCGCCCTCTTCCAGTTGGGTCAGCAGGCCGACCAGATCCTTGGCCTTCTCCAACACCGGGCCACTGGTGGCTCGAAATCCAACTTCCATGTGACCGGCGATCAATCCGGCGAGGGTGGTCTTTCCAAGCCCCGGCATTCCCGACAGTAGGACGTGATCGAGGGGCTCACCTCGCTCCTTCGCGGCCTCGAGGAACACCTTCATGTTCTCGACCACGCGGCTCTGGCCGATGAACTCGGAGAGCATTTGCGGGCGGATTTGCTCGTCACCGAGGCGCTCTTCGGCACCGACAGACTCGGCAGCGACCTGCCGCGGTTGTACAGATGAATCGGTCTCTTTTCCGGACATCTCTCCCGGGCCTCCTTCGTTGACGGCGTGCGGATCAGAGGATAGACCGCCAAGTCGCCGCGGACTAGCCCCCGCAAACCAGTACTGCAGAGACCTGGATGGCACCCTTGACCAGAAGCCCATCGGTGGCGAGGATCCTACCCTGTCAAGGAGCCTCAACGGAGGCCCCTGCCCGGGCAACCGAAAGCACCACGCCCGGCACGAAAGAGAGACCAGTGCCCGCATCTCCATCCGATTCAGCAGGGTTACCTGCTCCGCCGCGGCCCGGGCTCGGTCCGGTGTTGTTGACCCTCTTCATCGATCTGGTCGGCTTTTCCATCATCTTTCCGCTGTTTCCAGCGATCCTCGACTCGTATCACGGCGACCCATGGCTCGAGATATGGCTCGATGCGCTGCGCTCGATTTCCCCGCAGATCGATGACGTTCGCCTGGTGACCCTCTTCGGAGGCGTCCTCGGATCGATCTACTCCTTCTTGCAATTCCTCCTGAGCCCCTTCTGGGGCAGCCTTTCCGATCGCATCGGTCGTCGTCCAGTTCTGTTGATCACCATCTCTGGCAACCTGCTGGCGGCGCTACTCTGGGCCTTCAGCGGCAACTTTGCGCTGCTGGTCCTGTCGCGGGTACTGGCCGGAATCGCCGGCGGAAACATCTCTGCAGCCACTGCAGCCGTGGCCGATCTGACCCCCGGCAAGGAACGAGCCCGAGGCATGGGATTGATCGGGGCGGCCTTCGGCCTCGGCTTCATCCTCGGTCCTGCCATCGGAGGCGGCCTCAGCCTGATCGATCTGACCCACATCTGGCCCGTCGAAGATGGTGGCGGACTGTTCGGCACCAATAGTTTCACAGCGGCGGCGCTGGGAGTCTTCCTGCTCTCCGCCATCAACGGACTGTGGGTCTGGTTTCGACTGCCGGAAACTCGACCGAAAGGATTCCCTCCTCGGCCGCTGCGCTGGCAGGTTTCACTCGGCGGACACTGGGGAGACCAGGTCCGGAGGGTACAACTGGCCAACCTGGTCTACCTGATCGGATTCAGTGGAATGGAATTCACCCTCGCCTTCTTGGTTCAGCAGAAATTCGCCTGGGGGAGCGCCGAGATTGCCGTGATGTTCGTCACCATCGGTTTGATGTTGGCACTGGTACAGGGCGGAATGTCACGCCCGTTGGCACGACTATGGGGCCCTCACAAGACTTCGCTGGTCGGATTTTTACTGGTCTTCGTTGGCCTGGTGGGAATTGCCATCACCTCCCAGGAGTGGCATCTGTGGCTGTCGCTGATCCCTCTGTCGGTGGGAGCGGCGATGGTGATGCCGATGCTCTCGACCATCGTCAGCGAGTCGGTGGGCCCTCAACAGCAAGGTGAGGTGCTGGGCAGTTTTCGTTCGCTGGGGAGTCTCGCGCGATCGATCGGTCCCCTGTTTGCCGCCGTCCTTTACTGGCAAATCGGCCCTTCAGCCCCGTACTGGGTCGCTGCGGCGATCCTGGTCATCCCCATCTGGCTCATTTCAGGTAGCCTTGCCAGAAAGCAGTGAATTCCATAGAATTCCTGTACGCCGCTCGACTACAGCCTCTGAAAGGGCGTGTCGTGCAAGACCAAACAAATGACTCTACTCACGGTGCGGTCGCTCCGTGCCTCAGATCCCCATCCCACGACTCTCTGACCGGCTCGATCCTGACCAGTCTGATGCTGCTGACCCTGGGGGTCGGTTGCAGTTCGGCTCCGACCGATCGCGAGTCATCCATCGGTACGGCGGTAGGTCCCGCAGATGTCGCCGCGATGGCCACCGGAACCTGGCAGATGAGAAGCGAGGAGCAGCAAGGGATGGCGGTCCTCGGTGGACTGCTCGCCTACGACATGACCACCACCGAGCAGGTCGACGGTGTGGCCGTGGCACGAGAACGCATCAGTGCCGGGCCTTTATGGATCGCGGGCACCACCGAGAGTCGTGCCATCACCAGCGCCGGAGAAGAGAGTCATGGCCACTGGTTCTTCCCCTTCTGGCGCTACGAAGAGGTCGATGGCGAGCGAACCCTGTACCCGCTCATGATGATCCCGATTCCCCTCGGAAATTCCTCAGGCAGTGACCAGGCTCAATTCGAAGAGGATCTGAAGTGGCAGAAGCCGGTCGCGGAGGCGATCGCTCCGAGCGGCCTGGACCCCTCCACAGTCATCGATCCGATCTCCGAAATCTCGCAGTTGGATCCACTCGCTCGCACCTACCGCTTGCGCCAGGGAGATACCCTGTGGTCGGTGTCGAAACGCTTCTACGGAACCGGTCAGCGCTGGCGCGACCTGGTCTCTGCAAACCATGCTGGCCTGGAAGATCTCCACTCGATCCGCATCGGAACGACGATCGTCATCCCTCAATAAAGGCAAGGAGGCACGGGTCATCCGGCACGAAGGCGCCGCGCGACGGTTCCAGCCGTAACCCTTCTCACCTGTCAGGAGCCGGAAATAGATTCCGATCTGACCGGTGACAATTCTCCTCAAACGGCTTCTATTCGACGATTCCCGCAAGAATTTGATCTCCCCAGTGCTGGGGAGTCTTCAAACCCCCAGCTTGAATAGTTCCTTATATTTACAAATGGAACCCTAGTAAACGCTTGTAACGGCTATAGAATGGAACATTCCACGCTTCCGATCGGACTGGGAGTGTGGTTTTCAGTCCATCTCATTCGAGGTCCGGCAACCAAGCGAGGAAGGAAACGCAGTATGTTGAACTGGAAGAATCTTACGGGGGCTCTCTGCCTCATGATTTCGGTGTCGGGTCTACAGGCCCAGAATTTTGCCCTTCATTCAATCCCCACTTCAGGCTTGCCCGGGAGTTCGATCGAGGCCACCGTCGAGTTGGAGACCCCCAGTCCTGCTCAGGGATTCCAGTTCGGCATCGTTCACGATACAACACTCTTGACCGCGATTCTGGTCACCGAAGGTTCCGCACTCGCCGGCGCCAACGCTGGCAGTGGTGCCGATTACTTTCACTTCGAACTCGCCCCCATCGGTGGTCCAGGAGTGATCGTGGGAGCGATCGTCAGCCTTGCTCCGCCACTCGAATCGATTCCTGTCGGCACTCATCAAGTGGCCGTCATCCAATACAGTCTCATCGCCACCGCCGAGCCCGGCTCGATCTCGAACCTGACCTTCAACAACACCCTCGGGAGTCCTGCAGTGAACTGCGTGATCTCGGTCGGTGGAGTTTCTCAACAGCCGATCCTCGACCACGGAAGCATATCGGTCGAAACCCAGGCTCCCTCAGCTGTCAGCGTCACCGTCGACGATCCTTGCACCTGTGATGGAACTCTTTCCTGGACCAATGGAGGTCTCTACGACTCCATCGAGATCACCAGGGACGGCGTCACCACGAGTCATCTTGGTACCGACACCAGTCTTGCAGTCGCCCTCACCGATGGAGTGACGGCGAACTTCGGGGTGGTCGGAATCCGCAACCTGCAAGCCTCGGCAGCAGCACTCGGAAGCGGGACTTGCAACCAGACTCCCCCATCCATCGGACCGTCCGATCTGGTCTGCACCATCGATCACGAATCCTGTACCGTCACTATGAGTTGGACCAACAATGATCCGACCTACCAGGATCTCACCTTCAGCGTCGATGGCATCCTGGTCGGCACGCTGTTAGGAACCGCCACCTCGACCACCCATGTCCTTACCGCGGAACTGGTCGATTTCTCCCTCGAGATTGGTGGCTCAGGCGGCTGTGGTGAAGCGATGCCCACCGTCAGTTGCGTCATGGTTTGCTTGCCGGAGCGCTTCAAGCGCGGCGATGTCAACAGCGACGGCGGAGTCGATATCTCCGATGCCATCGGAACCTTGAGTTACCTGTTCCAGGCCACTCCATCGCCATGTCTCGATGCGGTGGACACCAATGACGACGGCAATGTCGACATCTCCGACGCCATCTCTGTCCTCAACTACATCTTCGCCGGTGGTGCCGAGCCTCCAGCGCCGGGTCCGAACACCTGTGGTATCGACTCGACCGCGGATGCGCTCGATTGCCCCAGCTACAACACAGCAATCTGCAACTAGGTTTCACCACCTGGTTCGAGCTGATCGTCAAGAAATGAAACGGGCCCGCAGGGTATCCCCCTGCGGGCCCATTCTTCATCTAAAGTTCAGCGCTCGCTGCGTTCGGATCTCGCTGCGTTCGGATCTCGCTGCGTTCGGATCAGATCGCCTCGAAGATGTGTCCCATCTTGTTCTTCTTGACGCGCAAGTAGTCGAGATTGACCGGTCCGGGCTCCGGTTCGATGGAGAGCCGCTCGCTCACCTCGATACCGTTCGAGACCAGACCCTCGACCTTGGCCGGGTTGTTGGTCAGCAATCGCACCTGAGTGGCGCCCAGCGCACCCAAGACGGCCGCCGCATCGGAATAGTCGCGCATGTCCGGCGGGAAACCGAGACGCTCGTTCGCCTCGACCGTATCGAGCCCTTCATGCTGCTGCAGGTGATACGCTTGGATCTTCCGAGTCAGTCCGATGCCACGCCCTTCCTGAGGCATGTAGAGCAACGCTCCTCGTTCTAGGGATCCGATCTGATCCAGTGCCATCTGCAGTTGAGAGCCGCAATCGCAGCGCAGAGATCCGATCACATCGCCGGTGAAACAGGCGCTGTGGATTCTCACCAGAGGCGCGTCAGTCCCATCCTCTGTCTGTAAATGGCCCTGGCGCAGGACCGTGATCGGTTCCCCGCAATTGACGCTCCACGATTCGATCTCGAACAAACCGTAGGGGGTCGGGAGTTGCGCCGAAGAGAGTTTCTTCGGCTGCGAAGGCCACTCCCCTGCCACTTGAGGAATCTCTGATTGACGGCATTCAGCCACCATGCTGTCGATGGTTCCTAGCAACAATCCGTGCAGTTTTGCGAATTTCTGGAGATCCTCCAGCCTCGCCATCGAACCATCCGCATTCATCACTTCACAGATCACCGCGGCCGGTTGGAGTCCGGCTCTTCTCATCAGATGTACGGAAGCCTCGGTATGGCCCTGGCGGCTGAGGATTCCTCCCGCCTTCGCCTTCAACGGGAACATGTGCCCCGGTCGATTGAAGTGCTCAGGGGTCGAATCTGGATGGGCCAGTTGACGAAGGGTGTGGGCTCGATCGAAGGCGCTGATTCCAGTCGAGACCCCGTCGCGAGCGTCGACGGAAATGGTGAATGAACACTCGTTAGGATCACTCGGTTGCGAGTGCATCGAGGGCAGTTGAAGTCGCTCGACGATCTCCGGCGCCAGCGGAGCACAGATCAGGCCTCGGGCATGAGTGGCGAGAAAATTGACCTGCTCCGCCGTGATCGACTCGGCGGCCAAGACCAGATCTCCCTCGTTTTCACGGCTCGCATCGTCGATCAGGATGACCATTCCACCGCGGGAAATCTCCTCGATCAGTTGTTCCACGGATGCAAAACTCAATCGAGACTCCAATCCACGACACGCAGATGTCCATCATTAGCCAGACATTGGCCAAGCATTGGCCAGCAGTGCCATTCTAGTGTTTCTTGGGGCCGATTGCAGTCATTCCATCGGACCATCTCGTTGAAATTCGACATCCTCGACCTCGGCGCCGAGCCGCTCCAGCAGCTGCTGGACCCGATCTCCCATACGTCTAGCGGCACCGGGAAGATCGATCGTCCCCCAGATCACGATCAAGACGTTGCGGCTGCTGGCATCGGTCTTCGATCGCTGAGAATCCTTGACCGCATTGGCACAGGGGCCGATTCCATCTCTCAGGCACAGCAGCCCCGCCAGATCGATCGACTGATCGGAACGGTTGAAGATGTAACTCTCTCCGGCGCTTCCCAGCGAGATCTTCAGCGGCCCTTGAACCCGATCGAGATCGACCACACTGAGCGGGATTCCGGCGCTGCGAGAAACCGCATTCCCCGCATCCACCAGCGGTAAGATCGATGCCAATGCTCCCCGCGCTGCGGCGGCCACCAGCCACTCACTGGAGGGTTTGCCGCGACCCGCCGGGCGGTAACCCCCGTGCCTCAACAGGGCTCGAACATGCTTCTTGCACTCCACCTCGACCGACTCGGGGCCCCCAGCGGGGGTCAGCAATTGCTGTAACCACTCAGGACTCTGCTCTCCCTGTGGTCCGGGGAGTTCGGCACGGATCGCCACCGCATCGAGCAGAGGATGAGATTCCACTTCGATGATCATCGTAACTCCTCGCCAAACCGCACTTCGGTTCCCTTGTCCGATCGAGCCTGGGGGCTAACATCTCCGCTGTGCAGCCGGCCCCATCGGGTCATCGGTTGCTGGGAAGAGAGTCAGGGTGCCACGAGAATCGAACTCGATCCATGACCGAGTCCTGCTCGGTGCGGAGTGTGATTCCCTGCTCGCAAGACAGTTGCTCGATGTGGCCGCCGAATCGATCGTGGCCAGTGGACGAAGAGGTCGACTGGAAGCCATCGAATGGCAAGGCTGCCGATATGCTCGCAAGGTCTACCTTCCCACGGGTCCCACATCGCTACGAGGA
>JAPKAM010000150.1 GCA_028825265.1 Planctomycetota bacterium | reverse complement strand
TCCCAACGGCTCTTGTGACCGCAAAGCCGTCCACCCTGAAATCACATCTGTCACTGCTCGAAGAAACAGGCCTCGCCATCCTGTGCGCGCTGGTCTGGTTCAGTTGGCGCGGTGTCTACGGTCAGATCCCGATGCTGATGGCCACCGGAATCGCCATCAGTGTCTCCTTCATGATCTGGAAGAGTTCTCAAATCCTTCGCTTGAAGAATGTTTCACTTCAGGGCCGTTCTCTGCGTCGAGGCGGGGCCATCACCTCGCGAGGAATGCTCCTGCTGGGGATCACGATGGCGTGCACGATGTTCACTTTCTCGGCTGGCCACACTCGCTGGAATGAACAGTTGGCCCAGCAGCATTTCAAACAAGCCCAGGTCAATCTGGATCAGGTTCTGCTGGCGGGCCAGCCACCGATCTCACAGCCGTTCATAGACTCCGCAAATCAAGCGCTTCAGTATCTACAGCGATGCCTACACTTCTCGCGGGGAGGCTTCGCCCTGTTCGAACCGCCCGGGACCAAGTTGGAAGAAAAATTGGGATACATGAGTGCGGTCAGTGGAGACCTCGCTGGTGCTCAAAAGTGGTGGGAACTATCACTGCAAGAGAACAGCAGTGACGACCTGCTGGTTCGATACGGCCAACTACTGCAACTGCAAGAAGGCCCACGGCCACTGGCTTCTTGGCTCGACAGTCAGCGCAAACGGCTCGGAAACCGACTCGCGCTGGTGAATTTGAGAAGCGATCTGGCCCAGCGTCAGGCCCTTGCAGCGTTTCAGGGGGGACAACCGGAGGCGGCAGCACGTCACCTGCAAGCATTGATCGGCTGGATCGGCGAGGAACCAGAACTGCTGCGAAACATCGCCGAGCTTCTCGACCAGGCCGGAATTTCAGCGGAAGCGACTTCTTTTCGCCAGCGTGCTCTCCTCAGCGAACAGAACTCCCCACTCCCGCCCCCGGTGGGCACTACCGATCGTCGCTAGATTCTGCCGCAGCAGCCGCATCGAGTGAGTCCGGCTCATCTCGTTCATCGAGCGCTGTCGCCGACGGCCCTGCGGCCTGGATCAATCGCGTAGGAGACTCCTCCGACTCTCCGGTGAGTCTCAGATACGCCTCCTCCAGACTCGCTCCCTCTCGCAGCTGGTGAGGTGGAACTCCCAATCTCAGCAATCGATGCAGTAACTGATCCAGCGCAGCATCGAGACCCAGATCAGCACTGGCATCGAGATCCACCGTCAGTTGAACTCCATCCTGGCTGACTCCGCGAACCCGTTCTTCATCGAGGATCTGTTGCAGATCCCCGGGGGAAATCGCACGACCCAGTCGAATCTCAAATCTACGGGCGGATCCTGTCACCTCGTCGATCGGGCCACTGGCGACCATCTTACCAGCGACGATCACCGCCACCTCATCGATCAGGTCCTGCAACTCGAGCAGATTGTGGGACGAAACGATGACCAGCGCCTTCTTTCCGAGATTCCGAATCAGGGCCCGCACCTGCATTGCATTGGCTGGATCGAGTCCAGCGGTCGGCTCATCGAGTAGAATCAGTTCAGGTGAGCCGAGGATCGCCTGGGCCACACCGAGCCTCTTTCCCATTCCATGAGAAAGGACCGCCGCACCTCGATCCAGTTGGTCGGCGAGCCCGACGCTGTCGAGCGCGGCGACCACCTCCTGGCGAGCGGTGGCCCCGGTCACCCCATCGAGCGATCGGAGAAACAGCATCTGGTCGACGATCGAGACATCGCGGGCGAAGATGGCGTCTTGCGGCATCACCGCGACCCGGCTGACCAGCGACCGAGATCCAGGCGCGGCGCCGTCGAGCACTGCGATCGAGCCCTCTTGCACTCGAAGGAATCCGGCGATCAGCGAGAAGAGTGTGGTCTTGCCGGCACCGTTGGGACCGACCAGTCCCACCACCCCCTGCTGGTCGAGACTCCAGTCGATGCCATCGATCGCCACCTTGTCGCCAAAGCGGTGGCTCAGTCGCTCAATCTTCAGCAGCGAGTGGGAATCCATCACAGATCTGCCCTCCGAAGTCGAAGCACTGCGATGATGGTGAAGATCAAACCATGGCCCAAGCAAAAGAGTGCTGCCTGCAAGACCTTGGACCCATCGGGGGAGAGCAGTTGATGGGCATATCCCCACGGCAGCAGATAGAGGATCTTGCCGAGGGGTTCCCACGCTTGCCTCGAACTGAAAGCGATCAAGGGCACCGCCACGGTGAATCCGACCGCCCCCATCAATGCGACCATCGGTACACGAAAGAGGGTGCTACAGAGCACTCCCAGTGCGACATAAGGGACACTCAAAACCACCAGAGCGCCGAGCGTCTGAAATCCCCACGGGATCAGTGCATCCCAACCATCGAGGGGCAAGACGATTCCCAGGTACAGGACGATCGCACTCATCAAGCAGGTGATCACGCTCCACGAGAGGATGAGCGCCCCCAGTAGCCGTCCCAGTAACAGCGCTGGTCGAGTGGTTCTGGGCAACAGGTAGCGGATCGATCGATGCTGGACATCCCCCGAGATGGAAGCAAAGGAGCCCAGTTGCAGCAAGATCGGGAGCACCAGCCCCAACAACATCACCGTCAGTGACAGCAGTACCGGGTGATCCAGAACTAGGTACCTGCCCCACATCGCCAGATCGACCAGATCTCCCGACCCCAGTCGATCCTCGAAGGAACTGATGGCTCCAGGTTGAAGCGTCGCCATCGAGAGAAAGTATCCCACCGCCTGTGCCGCATTCGTCTTGAACTCTTCCGGCGTGATCAACTCCGACTCGATGGGCATAAACACCAGGCTGGCCAATCCCAACCCCACAATCATCGTCAGTACGATAAACGCGACTCCCGATCCTGAACGAAGCGAAGCGGAGAGTGAATTCCTGGCATGAAGTAGAATCTGCAATCCACCACTCATCGGGGCCTCAGATCCTTGCGGAAGATTCCATGAACCATGAAGAGCAGGAACAGGGGGTAGAACAGCTGCCGGACCAGATCCATGCCCACTCCTCTCAACTGATTCAGGGGCAACACCTGAATCGCCAGTAACGAGACTGACGCCATCCCCAGTGCTGCCAGGGTCGAGCACCACTTTCCAGCCCACCGATTTCGCTTCAACAAACCCCACACCGAGCAGGCAAGCAACAAGGCGACCACTGCACTCAAAACACCGAGGAGTTCCATCTGAAGAGGATCGACCTTGGCCTCGATCATCGATTCGAGATCCCGACGGCTCCAGCGACTCTGCGACGCTTCTGGATCTTGCTGATATGCGAAGAGGCGGTAGGAGGTGATGATACGCTGCAGCGCAGAAAATCCGCTGGAGATGGCAAAGAAACCGTTCAGAGCGGCCAATGCGGTCAGCCCACCGGGACGGTCACTGATCGCCAACAGGAGTCTCCATCAGCAGCATCTGCAGTTGAGCCACATGCTCCGATTCAACAGCGACCTGCTGTCGGGCAAACTCCTCCAGCACCACATCCCCACTTCCGTCGACATGGTCGAGCAAGTCGCGGTAGCCATCGAGCGCGGCCTGTTCGAAGATCAACGCCTCCGCAATCGCCTGCTGGCCAGAATATCGCCGACCGTCGAGATCGAGCTGAATTTTTGGGGTGGGATTACCACCGAGTTGGAGGATCTTCTCGCTGACCTGTTGGGCGTGCTCGATCGTTTCCTCGTGGTTTTCTTGCAGAACTTTCCGAACGATCAACCGATCGATCCCCTGCACCATTGAACTGAGATGCAAGTATCGTATCGATGCCTCCAACTCCTCGGCGAGCAAGGCATTGAGTTTATTAATCGCTTCTGTTCGAGAGAAGAGTGGGGTCATGACGATGGATCCTCACCATGGGAGTCCTTCTTCTCGAGACGAAGAGCCAGCTTTTGCGTGCCGACGCCTGGGAAGTTGGTTGAAGGGGCTGCGGGTGGCATTCTCAGGGATTGCAGAACTTTGGCCAGTTGCGGGTCGGAGGAACTTTCCTCCAGCCCGATCAGAAAGCCGCCGGCGGCTTCTGCGGTCTGGTCGCTGATGAGGTGCTCGATCTTGCAAGCATCCTGCTCCGCCACATTGTCAGGGACGCCCAGCACCTCTCGGAAAAGTGCCTGGATCAGGATCCGCTTGGTGCGAATCCCTCGCGCGATACGAAGTCCTTCCACGGAAAGGGAAAGGTGCTTGTGATCGTCCTCGACCACCAAGCCTCGCTGGCGTAGTCCCTTGAGTGTCACCGAAACACTGCCTCGAGTGATTCCCAGGTGTCTCGCCACGTCGGAGACGCGGGCGTATCCCTGATCATCGAGCAACCACTGGATGGTGGTCAGGTGGTGTGCCGCAGAGTGGCTCACGGGATTCTGGTCGAATTCTCGCCAGTCGCTCACAATTCCTCCTGAATGGCCGGGCCAGATCTTCCATGAAATGCCCCCAGAGGCATCTCTCCTGTCATTGGCTACCAACGAGTTTGGTAACCCAAACAGGTTGACGACCCCCCGAACAAATCGCTACACTCTCATTCAGAGGTGCGGGAAGTTCCCCGGCTCCCTGAACAGCGGCTGCCCGAGTACCAGCGCAGTACTAGCGCAGTACCAAACAAAGGGTAGCCCGACCAGAGCCTGCAAACAATCCGCCATTTCGTGCGAGCAC
>JAPKAM010000050.1 GCA_028825265.1 Planctomycetota bacterium | reverse complement strand
ACCACTGCGGGGGGGACCACTGCGGGAGGGACCACTGCGGGAGGGACCACTGCGGCTACCACTACTGCGGCCGCCACCACCTCCGCGGGAGGGTCCACTGCCCCCAGGGGACCGGCGGAAGGAGCGCTGAGCGGGGTCGGGGCGAGCCCCCTTCGGCGGCTGCCAGGTCCACTCATCGATGGGAAACCCAGTTTCCGTGAGGATCCGATTCCAGCAGAGATGGTCTCGAGAGTCGACCAGGCTGATCGTTTCACCGGCGGCACCCGCTCTGCCCGTTCGGCCGATCCTGTGCACATAGGTCTCGACCTCGTCAGGGATGTCGAAATTCACAACCCGGGTGACCGCTTCTACATCGAGTCCCCGGGCAGCGACATCGGTGGCGACCAGTGTCTTGATCTGCTTCTTCTTGAAACCTTCCAGAACCTTGAACCGACGTTCCTGGTCATGATCTCCATGCAAGGATCCGGCCGGATAACCCCGCCCCCACAGGTCGCGATCGAGTTCGATGACTGCCCTGCGGGTGTTGCAAAAGATGATGCAAGTATCGTCGGGATTCTGATCGATTAACTGGTGGATCCAGTACTTCTTTGCCCAGTCATCGACACGAATGAATCGCTGTTCGATATCGGGCACCGTGGCGATCTCCTTGATGGTGGAGATGATTTGTGGATCTCTCATGAACTTCTTGGTCAAACTCTTGATCTTCGGAGGAACGGTCGCAGAGAAGAGGTAGGTCTGCCGATCCTCGGGAGTGTGCTCGAGGATCTCGGAAACATCGTCGATGAATCCCATGTCCAACATCCGGTCCGCTTCATCGAGGACGACATGCTCGACCCAACCGAGTCGGATCTTGCCGCTGCGAAGAAAGTCGAGGACTCGACCGGGGGTTCCCACGACCATCTGTGCGCCCCGTCGTAACTGCAGTAATTGCTGGGATTGGTGAACACCCCCGACGACCAGTGCCACACGAATACCGAGTGGTTTCCCCAGTGCGGCTGCCACTTCTTCCACCTGCTGAGCCAACTCCCGAGTTGGGCACAGTACGATCGCCTGGATGGCGACTCGTTCTGAATCGAGTTGCCCGACGATGGGGCTGGTGAAGGCCAAGGTCTTGCCGGTACCGGTCTCGGCTTTGCCGATCAGGTCGAATCCCTTGAGGGCGACCGGGATCGTCATTTCCTGGATCGGGGTTGGGTGGCTGAATCCGAGAGCCGTCAACTGGTCTAGGACCGGGCCTGGCAGCCCCAGGTCACTAAAACAGGACTTGGGAGACTCGTCGCCTTGATCATCCTGGGGATCAGGAGTCGGAAGGGGTTCGTCGAGTCCGGAGAGGAAATCATCACTATGCATGTGGCCTATTGTACGCAACTGGAACATCGAACGACATCGTACCTGAGGGAATTCCTCGACCTTTGATGCCGCTGAGATCTGGCTCTGATATGATCCTGATGGTCGCAATGGATAGCCCTCTGATGGAATGGCTGTATCACCTTGTAAGGGTTGGAGAGACCTCAAGCATGAGAATCACGATAGTTGGAACAGGCTACGTAGGACTGGTCACCGGGACCTGCTTTTCAGAAAGTGGTAACGATGTGATCTGTGTCGATCGAGATGCAGCCAAAATTAGCAGCCTCGAAGCGGGCCACATCCCCATCTATGAGCCGGGGCTGGAAGAACTGGTGACTCGCAACGCCAAGGCGGGAAGGTTGACCTTCACCACCGATCTCAAAAATTCCATCTCTCAAGCTGAGGTGGCTTTCATCGCAGTCGGGACTCCCCAGGCAGAGGACGGATCCTGCGATCTGTCGGCGGTCAAGGCAGTGGCGACCGAGATCGGAAAAGCAATGGTCGGGCCACTGGTCGTGGTCAACAAGTCGACAGTCCCGGTGGGCACCGCCGCGATGGTCAGGGATCTGATCCGGGAGTCGAGTTCTCATTCGATCGAGGTGGTTTCCAACCCTGAGTTTCTCAAGGAAGGAGCGGCCATCGACGACTTTATGAAACCCGATCGAGTCGTGATCGGAACTGATGACGCTGGAGCCGCAGACCTGATGCGAGATCTCTACTCACCCTTCGTCAGGACTGGAAAGCCATTGCTCGTGATGGATCCTGCTTCAGCGGAGATGACCAAATATGCTTCCAACGCGATGCTCGCCACCAAGATTTCGTTCATGAATGACATCGCAAGATTGTGCGAAACCGTCGGTGCAAATGTGTCGAAAGTACGCCAAGGAATGGGGTCGGACCAAAGGATCGGCCCCCACTTTCTCTTCCCTGGTGTTGGATACGGCGGCTCCTGTTTTCCAAAAGATGTTCGAGCACTCTCGGCACTGGCCAGGGAGCAGGGATCGACCCTGGCCATCCTCGATGCGGTGGATGCTGTCAACGATCGCCAGAAACTTCTCTTGGTCGAAAAGGTCGTGAAGCGCTTTGGAGAGGATCTCACCGGGCACGTATTTGGCATGTGGGGTCTGGCATTTAAGCCGAGAACCGATGACATGAGAGAGGCCCCATCAGTGGTCATCGCCAGCGAATTGGTCCGACGAGGAGCGGTGGTCCGAGGTCATGATCCGGAGGCGATCGAAACCGCCAGGGCCGAGATGGGTGACCTGATCGAGTACAGTTCCGATCCTTACGAAGCGATCGACGGTGCCAGTGCTCTGTTACTGGTGACCGAGTGGAACGAATACAGACGACCCGATTTCCAAAGGATGACTGAACTCCTCGAGCAGCCAGTGATCTATGATGGTAGAAATATCTGGACGGAAGAACTGACCCGCAAGCATGGGCTTGAATACCACGGAATCGGATCAAGGAGTGCCACTGATGTCCGTAAGTAACATTTTGATCACCGGGGGAGCCGGATTCATCGGATCTCACCTAGCCGATCTATTCCTCGATAGAGATTGTAACGTGGTGGTGATGGATAACCTGCTCACGGGGGATATCCGAAACATCGAACACCTATTCGGGAATCCACGATTCAAGTTCATTCGACATGATGTCACCGAGTTCATCCATGTTCCGACCAAGATCGATGCCATTCTTCACTTCGCTTCTCCAGCCAGCCCCATCGATTATCAGGAGTACCCGATCCAGACGCTGAAGGTTGGTTCCCTGGGGACGCACAAGGCACTGGGACTGGCGAAGGCCATTGGTGCTAAGTTCTTGCTCGCCAGTACCAGTGAGGTCTACGGCGATCCATTGGTCCATCCCCAGCCAGAATCTTACTGGGGCAACGTGAATCCGATCGGTGTCAGAGGGGTCTATGATGAGGCGAAGCGATTTGCGGAGGCGATGACGCTGGCCTACCATCGAAGCCACGGAGTCGACACCCGGATCGTCAGAATCTTCAATACCTATGGACCGCGGATGCGGCTCAACGATGGTAGAGCACTTCCCAATTTCATCTGTCAGGCACTGACCGAACAACCGCTAACCGTCTTCGGAGATGGATCCCAGACTCGATCCTTCTGTCATGTCAGCGACTTGGTCGATGGGATCTACCGTCTTCTGGAGTCAAACTACACCGGGCCGGTCAATATCGGGAATCCGGTCGAGATTTCCATCACTGGCTTTGCCAGGGAGGTCATCAAGGCGACAGGTTCCTCCAGCAAGATCGACTTCAAGGACCTTCCTGAGGACGACCCGAAGGTCAGGCAGCCAGATATCAGCCTGGCAAAAGAACTCCTCAACTGGAGTCCAAAGGTGTCGCTCGAGCAAGGGCTCGCCAGCACCATTCCGTACTTTGAAAAGACTCTGGGAGAGCGCGGGGGTGAAACTCTGGCGATCTCAGCGGGGTAGTCGAGAAGGGCACTCGATGTTGAAACCGGAACGAATTCTTATCGTGGCCGATTCCACATCTGCAGAGATGGATCAATTCATCTCGGATGTTTCGGCAGCGTTGGAGTCCTCGGGATTGCAGTCGCGCTTCTGGTCACCATCCTCTGCCGAATCACCCCAGGCCGATGAAGATCTCATCATCGTCATCGGCGGAGATGGCTCGCTGATGTCGCTACTCCGAGAACTGGGCCATCCACCGATCCCCTGCTATGGAGTTAATTTCGGTCGGGTTGGTTTCCTGATGAACCCGAAACAGGAGCCGTCCGATCTGGTCAGCACCTTGCTCGGTGGTCGATTCGTGGAGCAGCAATTGCCCGTTCTTCAGGCGACATGGAAATCAACCGATGGAAGCGAGGGGCAGGCTGCCGGGATCAATGACATCGTTCTGGAACGGGATTCCGGCCAGACGGTTCACCTCGGAGTCTACATCGATGACGTGTTTCTCAACGCCTACTCGGGCGATGGTCTGGTGATGGCGACTGCAGCGGGATCCACAGCATATTCACTGGCGGCTGGCGGCCCGGTGTTGCACCCGAGAGTGGAAGGATTGGTCGTCACTCCCCTCAATGCCCATCGTCCGGTCCAGTTCCACTCGTTGCAGTTTCCTGTGGTACTTCCTCTCGATACCACGATTCGTATCTTTGGTGAGGGAGGGCAGAAGCGCCCGATCCGCGTGGTGGTGGACGGGCAGTCGTACGCCAATATCGACGAGTTGAAGGTCAAGGCTCGGGGAGATTCAGTACGATTACTGCGGCCCCTCGGCCACCAGTACATCCAGAGTCTCTTGTCTCGGATCATCGGAGAGAGTTCGACTCCTGATTGATTCCCCCCTAGAAGGATTGAACAGCGCCCCTCGCTCGACCGTCTCTAGTCGCCTAACATCACGATGCCATGACCGACCCCGATACCCACTTCCTGGAACTGATCGAAAAGGTGCTTGCCCCGAGGCCGGGGAAAAGCAGTTCGAGAATTGGTATGGAATCGTTGCTGCGCTGGATTCAGCAACTTCATGGTGCTCGGCGTGGACTGCTAATCAGTGCCGCCGAAGCGGGTGAATACAAGGTCTGGTGCTCCAGTGGTGCTGAAGGTCGCAAGGTCCCAGATGCCGCTTCGACCATCGCCCACCACGCCTTTGAACATGGTTGCGATGGGGAAACCCCGATGCTGTTCAAGGATGCCCATCTGGATCGACGGATGCGCTCCCCTTCGGAAAAGGAAGGGGTCGAGAGAGCGCACTGGATCCTGGTGATACCCCTTGGCCAGCAGCCACACCGGACTGCGATTTATCTCGATTCCCGTTATGGAGATGGCTCTGAAATTGTGGAGTCTGGGGCGAAACAGCAGATGGTCCTGGCCCTGATCGAACTGATGCTGGTCAGAGATCGTTGGAACTCTCGAGTGGATTCTCCCGCTTCCAGCAACCGCCTGGAGAAAACAACGATCGAGCAGCCGGTGGGCGAACCGGAGCAACCGAAGCGTCCGATCGAGCCGCGCATGGTCAACCAGATCGGCAATTTCATCAGTCATTCGCCGCAGTTATCGAAAACCATCGAGGAGTTGAAAAAGATCGCGCCCACTCAAATTTCAGTCCTCATCGAGGGGGAGAGCGGAACAGGAAAAGAGCTGCTGGCGAGAGCGATTCATCAGACCAGTGGTGGCGGCAAATTCGTGGTGCTGCACTGCGGCACCATCAACGAGTCTCTCATCGAGATCGAGTTATTTGGAAATGAAAAGGGCGCCTTTACCGATGCCGATCAGCAGAGGCCCGGATTGATCGCCAGAGCGTCGGGAGGAACCCTGTTGCTGGACGCCATCGATGAGGCCTCACCTGCCCTACAGTCGGCATTGTTGCGGGTGATTGAATCGGGCACCTATCGTCGGGTGGCTGGAACCGAGGAACTGGTGGCCGATCTGCGATTCCTAGCGTGTAGTTCATCGGAGCGGGGAGATGGGGGAATCCGTCAAGAGTTGCACCATCGGTTGGCGGGTTTCGAGGTCCATCTTCCGCCACTGAGAGATCGACCGCTCGATTCTTTGATGATCATCGATCAGTACTTGACCGAGGAGATGGTCACTCCGCCTCAATTCGGAGCGGATGCTCAGGCGTTGCTTCTTGCCCATCATTGGCCCGGTAATGGCTGGGATGCGATCCATCTGGCCAGGAGGATCGGCGCATCTGGATTGAGCTATATCGAGGGGGCCAACATGCAGGAATTACTCGGCGGATCGATTCGCAGCTCCGAAGCGATTCCATCGGGGGTCAAGGATGTGCTGGGGAGAGCGGAGCGGGAAGTGATCCTACGCGCCTTGGATGGTGCGGGAGGCAACAAGTCAGCCGCGTGCCAGGCTCTGGGTATCTCCAGGCGGACCCTCTACCGGAGGATGAAGAAGCACGGCATCCCCCTCAAGGACCATGACGGCAGTTGATCTTGAGTGTATCGCGGTGGCTGTGCGGATCGGTGCTGTTGGTTTTCGGTGGGTGCACCGTAGGCTCAAAAAAGGTCATTCCGAACTGCTTTTCAAAGCCCAATTCACGCCACACCAGATGATCTAGAATTTCCCCAGGAGCAGGCTCTGGAGCACTGCTCTCCTTATTCGTGTCATCATGAACCATGTCAGTATTCTCGGGGCCAGGGCGGTCCCCTCAGTCCTTCGCTCATTCCATCCGGATTCATGAGGTGATCGGACATGAATAATTTAATTATTCCTGGGAAGAACCGATCAGTATTCGCTCAAGCGTCGAGTAACTGCCGCAGTTCGGAACAGATCCGCTCAGGAGATGGAATCCTCGACGCTTCCAGTCCCTTGTGAAAGGGCGGGGGACTATCGGGATAGGCAATCCTTCGGACCGGAGCATCGAGACTCCAGATCGCCTCATCACAGATCCGAGCCGCGATCTCGGCACCGAATCCCCCGGTGCAGGTGGCCTCGTGGATGATGGCGGCTCGCTGGGTCTTCTCGACCGATGCGATGATTCCACGATGATCGAGCGGGGAGAGCACCGGCAAGTCGATCACTTCCACCTCGATGCCCTCCTGGGCGAGCACCTCGGCGGCCTCGAGGGTGCGATGGGTCATCCAGCCCCACGAGACGGTGGTGATGTCGGTACCACTCCTCAAGATCGTCGATTCACCGAGGATTCGATCGCGAACCGGCTGCTTCTGGATGGGGGAACGCTCCCTGCGGTACAGGAATTTGTGCTCGAAGTAGAGCACCGGATTCGGGTCCCGGATCGCTGCACGAAGCAGTCGATAAGCATCATTGGAGTAGGCGGGCGAGACCACTTTGAGACCCGGAGTGTGCAGAAACCAGTTTTCGATGTTCTGGGAGTGAAATGTACCGGCTCCCATCCCGCCCCCTGCTGGTAGACGGATCACGAGGGGGACCGATTGTTTCGTTCTCCAGTACATCTTCGCGGCGACGTTCACGACCTGATTGAAGCCACAGGAGATGAAATCTGCGAACTGCATCTCGATCACCGGCTTGATGCCGAGCATCGAGGAGCCGATGGCAATCCCGATGGTTCCACTCTCTGCGATGGGTGTGTTCCGAACCCGCTGGTCTCCGAACTCTTCGAGGAAACCTCGGGTGATCTTGAAGGCCCCTCCGTGACCAGCGATGTCCTGCCCCATCAGAACCACTGTCGGATCGGCGCGCATCTCGTCGGCAAGAGCGGAACTGATGGCATCGATGTAGAGGGTGTCATCCGATTCGGTCGAGGCGTCAGTCTGCATAGAGGCTCCGTGCTTGATGGACATCGGGTTCTGGCATCGACGCCGCTTGGTCGACCGTTTTGATCATCAGCGAAGCACATCGTTCTTTCACTTCATCGATCCAGGCACGCGAAAAGACCCCACTATCGATGAGGCGTTTCTCTGCCAGATCGAGAGGGTCTTCTTCACCATATTGAATCAGGTCGGCCTCGGGCACCTGCTGGAGGGAGTCATCGCCTTCTGAATGGCCCCGGTGGCGTCCGAGCATCGCTTCGACCAGGGTCGGTCCGGCTCCAGATCGAGCGCGAGCCACCGCTGTTTGCATCACGGCAAGAACCGCCTCGGCATCGTTTCCGTCGACCTGTACTCCGGGAATGCCATAGCCCAGCGCACGGTCCGAGAGGTGATCGCAGGCGTATTGCTGCGAAGTGGGGGTCGAGAATGCCCATCGGTTGTTTTCGATGACGAGGATGAACGGCAACTTCCAGACCGCGGCGATGTTCAGCGCTTCGTGGAAATCGCCGGTCGAGGTGGCCCCTTCACCGATGAAGTTGATGGCGACTCGATCACCTCCCTGCTGTTGGAAGGCGAATGCAGTACCTGCAGCGACGGGAATCATCGATCCAAGGTGACTGATCATGCCGATATGGAACAAGCCCCACTGTTCCTCGAACAGGTTGTAGTGGTAAGAGCGTTCGTGACCGGAAGAAAAGCCATTCTCTCTTCCCAGCATCTGGCAAGCGAGACGAAGGAAGCGCTGCTGTGAATCTCCTCCCATCGGTTCTCGAATGACAGGATCTTGCGGCAAAATTCCAGGCAGCAGTTCGTTGATATCGAGGTAGTGACGGAGGATTGCGCCTGAATCGCGGTGAAGCGTCAATAACGAATCACCCGCCTCGATGGCGCTGGCCGAGGCGACGGTGGTCGCCTCATTGCCGACCGAGGAGTACCACTTCGAAAGGGCTCCAGTACGGAACATTTTTTCGAAGCGTAGATCCCATTCTCGTGCCAGCCGCATGTAGGCATGCATTTCTCGAAGAGATTTCAATTGATCCATCGTTGCACCAGCCTGAGAAGCGGAAGAGGAAGAGGAGGCGGAATCCGATACAGTATCCGCTGGAAACGGAGTGCTGGATTGCGGTTTCCGGTAGCGGGAAGTGTCAGAATCTTTGTCGGTCATGAGGGGATGGTATCAGCGACCCTGCCCGGGAACCACTGCGTCTGTTGCCGGATTCGGTGATTCTTGGAGAGTGATGCGGCCGTGGATGAAGGGCTCCAGCCGGTCTGGATCGTCCACTTTGGCTCGATTCCACAGTTCCCTGAAGTCCTTCCGGTCGCCACGCCAGCGCTGTTGCTTCTGATCATCGCAGCGAGCTTCGAAGGCGGTCGAGCGGTGGGAAGTCGGCAATTGGATTGGTGAGGACGGGGTGGGCTGTCCTGATCCCGCCGGAGTGACCTGGTGGCCTTGGAGGATTCCGCCTGCAAACTGATCCACATCCAGGTTCGCAGCCACGGTGAATCCGCGGATGATCCCCTGCAGTGAGCGGTACATCTGTGCAGGGGGTGCGACCATCTGGATCCGTTGCATGCGAATCGCATCGGTTTCCCCCTGTAGTAGCAGTGCCAGTGGATTGGAGCCGTCGGCGAAAGCGGTGCCGACAATCAACGAGCAATCTCGTCCCAGGTCATCGATAGCCGGCAAGGATGCGATCAGCAAGAGACGAGTGGGCGAATCGCTGAGCGAACTGTCGCCAGCGGTCAGTTCCACATCTTCGATCAAGATCACTAGCCCATCCCAGGGGCTACTCGAGCCGAAGTCGAGAGGGCCTGTCGGCCAGATCGATACGATCAGGCACGCCAGCAGGATCAACGGTAGGATCGTGCGCGAGAACTGGATGTGTCGGCTCCCTCCAGTGGAGATGAACGGCAAGGCCCGTGGATTCATCACTATCCATCAAGGAGGTGCCGATCACCATCGCAATTGGAGGAATCCTGCTCGATACCATCTTCGCCCCAGTCAGCGGCTGTAGTGGTGGCGATCAGGGGCAGGAATAGCCGTAGCAGCGGAGAAAATCGGGGGTCGGATCGGGTCCGCAATCGGGCCATGGAGCAGAGGGATTACTTCCTCCACTGAACAAGGCATTCAGCAGGTACACGACATCGGAGATGTTGAGGGAACCATCATCGTTGCCATCGCCTGCGATGGGGCAGAAGGAGAAGGACTCGCCGAGGAACAGAGTTCCGAGCAATGAGATCGGATCGGAGATGTCTTCGGCTCCGTCGTTGTTGACATCTCCGCGGATGAAGGGCTCGATTCCCAGTTCCATCGAGATTTCGTCCATCAACACCGGGGGGCCCTTGTTCTGCTGCAACCACTGCTGATAAAGAATTTCCCCTGCATCGTTCGTGATGTTTTCGTCGCGAAGAAACTCGATGTACTCCTTTGAAGCGGTCTGGTACCAGACCTTCACCGTCAACAGGTAGGATTGATCGGGAACATCGAAATAGGTGTCATGCCAGTACTGACCCTCCTCGTAGAACTCTCCCACCGGTGCCGCCTGCACCGAATCGAATCCCTGATAGGTGTAGCCTCGAGGTGGAATACGGTTGTCCTTGATGATCTTGTTGTTGAGTGCGAAGTGAAAGGAAGGACCTTCAGGCAGCCCAGAAAGTGTCGAGGTGAGTCCGGAGATTCCGTGCTTGGCCTCGAACACGGTGGTGGTGGAAGCTTCCAGATCTGCCGTATCGAAATCGTAGGAACCGTGGTGGGCCAGAGTTTCTCCGAAGACATTCTGGAATTGAACTTCAATCCACACCCGCCGTCCCTCCGGATATCCGGTCGGCAACTTGTGGCCACTCTGGTTGATCACTCTGACCTTTAGTTGTCCGTTTTCTGTCGTGATCTCGAGGTCACTGGCCGCCTCGAGCATCGCGACGTTGCGGTTCTTGGCGATGACGATCTGAATCGGATCCATGTAGGCGGGGGTATCCCATAGCAAGTAGGAGGTGTCGAGGGCGTGAATCGCATCGAGTACCCAGGTTTGTGCCCCGGAAAAATTGTGCAAGGCCAGATCGGGCCGTGTGGGGGCGCCCATATTGCAGCCGACGGAGTTGGTGCTGGGCATGTGGCAATCTTGGCAGCTGCTGACCATTGGGTTGTTACCGCCGAATCGACCTCCCATATCGACCGGCCCCTGCGCGAATTCACTCATGCTCCACTCGCCGTAGGTTCGCTCGATGGGGTACTCGTCAGCGGGATCGTGGGTCGGGTGGGGAGAGTTGAGATCGATCAGAGCGTACTGGGTTCCTTGCCGGATGTAGGCCGGGTTGGAGACGTCATGGCAGGTGCGGCACAGTTCAGAGGAATGGTGAAAGGGGGACTCGAAGAAGGGGTGGTAGGAAAATCCTCCCCCGAGATTGTAGGGTCCTCGTCTTCGATCGCTGGGATCGATCACGTACTGGCCTGTGTGTTGCGGATTGGGAATCTCGGCCAGATTGTTGAGGATCCCGAGGTCGACGCTGGGACTCTGTCCAGCGACGTAATTGGGGTCGACCATTCGGTGGCACAGGTTGCAGGTCACGCCGTCGAAATCGTTGACGCCACTGACCGCAGAGCCATCGGTGGGAACACTGTTGCCGGCGAGCCAGGCCCCTGGGGTGTGACAGCGCAGACACAGATCTCCTGCAGCACCGGCGTCCTGCTCCGCCACTGCGAGGCAAGCATGAAAGATGGGGTCTCTCCCCGCTTGGGCCATGATGCTGCTTCTCCAGCGATCGACCGGGGCCGTGGCAAAGGAGGAGTGACAGAGGTTACAAGCACTGCCGGCGATGATCGGTTCGAGCAGGGTTCCCGGTTGCGTCCCGGGCTGGATCCAGTCCTGCAGTGTGGTCGGAATCGGCAGCCCCTGAGCTTGCGCCGAGCCGTTCGGCGCCAGGCTCAGCAACAGAAGGATCAGTATTTTCCAATGCACTGGACAAGACATGCAGATCACTCTCCGATTCGAAAACGTGATGGACCCGATCCGCCATGTTGGCCGGGAGGTCCCAAATGGACTTCATCTACAGTCTACCCTGCGATCGGCCGACGGTCACAGATTCGTGGATTGAATGTCGAATCGGGCCGTCTGGTGGCCAGAGGTGAGGTTCTCTGATTTGAGAAGGGCCTTCATCGCCGGAAGATCCAGCAACGGGCCGTGGTGACTCTGGAGGCGGAATTCGGGACCGACAGGGCTTCCATCTTGACGCCGCTGGTGCCCGGTGGAGGGGGGGGTGATCACCAGATGCGACTCGAATTGGCGGATTCGGTTCGATTCCTCCCGGCTGGTTAGAGATTCGTGCATCTTCTCGCCGGGGCGCACGCCGATCACCTCGATCACCGCTTCTGGTGCGATGGCGCGGGCCAAGGTTCCGAGCCGAGCGGAGGGTGATTTCGGTACGAAGATCTCGCCGCCACGACCATCGATCAGCACCTGATGGACCGCAGAAATCAACGAGTCGTGGCCGATCCAGAAGCGAGTCATCTCAGGGTCGGTGACCTTCAAGCGTCCGCTTTTCTTCTGCTCCAGAAACATCGGAATGACACTACCGCGGCTGCCGATCAGATTGCCATGGCGCAAGATGTCAAAGCGTGGCCCGTCAGCACCCGAATCGAAGTCCGCTGCCACCAGTAACTTTTCCATCGCAAGTTTGGTGGCGCCGTAGACGCAGCCGGGTTCGACCGCCTTGTCGGTGGAATGGGCGATGACCCGGGCCACACCCGCATCGCGTGCCGCTCGGATGATGTTCTCGGTCCCCTCGACATTGGTTCGGATCGCCTCGCTCGGATGGGCCTCGGCGATGGGGACATGCTTCATCGCTGCGGTATGGAGCACCAATGAGACCCCTTCCATCGCCTCTCGGAGGCGCCGTGGGTCGCGGATATCTCCGACCATCGAATACAAGGCTGGCTGCTGAAAATTGGGATCCTGGAGCAGATCATAGTGCTTTTGTTCATCGCGGGAGAATGCGATGACTCGGGTGGCCTGCGCCTCATCGAGCAGCCAACTCAACAACAGCCTGCCGGTGGTCCCGGTGCCACCGGTGACCAGGATGGCGCCGTCGCCAGCCAGCGGCGGCAATCCTCGACGCGGCGCAGCGGGGGTCGAGTCGGCAGCGGCTGACATCTGGCCGGGGCTCCTTTGCAACGAGGGGGTTCAGGTCCACCACTGGTGTACCCTCGGGGCCCGACCCCGGCAACGGCCTTCGACCCTGGAGGGGGGGAGAGTTGTGGTCTAGAAGCGGGTTGGCCGTGATTCATCGGTCGGGAGCCGCGCCAGTGGCTTCGTTTGCCTTGACGACCGGAGGCGGGGATGGTCCCATCTGGGACTGCACCCGATCAACGGTGCACCGGTTTCTTCATCGCAGGTTTATATCGTAGGATTCGATCGTGGAAGCGAGAGCATTGTGGCCAGAGCAAATAACCGCGAGTACGTGTGGCTCCAGTGCACGGAGACCAACGACCTTAACTACAGGACCCAGGTCAAGGTCAAGGGTGGTCTTCCCGAGAAACTCAAGGAGGGTCTCAAGAAGTACTCTCCCCGGCTGCGCAAGCACACCCTGCACAAGATCAAGCGCAAGTAGTCGAGCCTCCGTTAGTCGAGCCTCAGTTAGTCGAGCCTCAGTTACTCGAGATATCCTTCTGTAACTTTTTGAGTCGCTTCGCTACTTCGGGGAGTTCGTATTCTTTACGCATCACCCAGAAGAGGTGCTTGCAGACCAGCGTCTTCAGCGAGAGATTCAAGGTCACTCGATCCCACAGGATGCGATCTCGAGTCGCCTGGTCGACCTGCTTGTTCTTGCGTCGGTAGTAGAGCCAGGAGAGCAGCGAATAGATCAGCAGCAGTGGGTACATGAGAATGGTCAGAAACAGCGAGGCGTTGCCGATATCGGTTCGCACCCGCTCGGCGGCCTGGAAGCCAGAGATCGTCAACAGGCTCTCGTAGTGCTGAGCGCCGCGTAGGAACAGATGTCCGAAGTAGAACTTGTCGGAATCTTCCTCGGCGAACCAGATGCTATCGATCTCGGTGGGGGGCATCCGTTTCCAGTAATCCGATTCGAGCATGAAGCGAGATAGCCTCGCTCTCATGTGGGAGAAATTGGGTGTTGTCAGAAGAAGCGCACCATCTTTCCTGAGAACACGATTGAATTCCTCGAGCACACCGAGCTGGTCAGGGACGTGCTCGATGCCCTCCTGGCAGATGATGAAATCGACGGACCCATCTTCGAGGGGTAACGGCTCCATCAGGTCTGCGTATTTCGCCTCGACATCGGGCAACTTCATGAAGTGCGGGAACAAATCGAGTGCGATGATCTCTGCACCTTTTCGGGCAAATTCATAACTTCCGCGGCCATCTCCGCATGGGATGTCGAGCACCACCTTGCCGGTCAGATCGGGCATATTCTGGATGTACTTCGAGACGAAGTGGTGGATTCCCCCCTGCGGGAACTGGATCGGTTTGGTGGTGGTCATCGAACTCATTTCCATATCAGAAATACTACCGCAACCCGATCGACAGGATGAGGTGTTCTAGCACTACTTCCGAGGATCGGGCCTCCAGCGGCCATTGTGGAAATCCCAGATCAACGAGCGGGTGCCACCGGTGGGGGTCTCGTTGCGATCGCCTTCCCGGTAGATGGGGAAGGTTCGCACCAGCATCTCGCTCTCTCGCTCGATGGTGTCGTGACCCATGTAGCCCACCTTCAGGTGCTCGGGAATGGCGGTTAGATCTGACCAGTTCCCTTCTGATTTGATTCCCTGGATGGACAGGGTGTACTGTTTAAGTTGCAGGGAACTACCGCTGCCGGCCGATCGGATGCAGATGGTGGCACTGCTGATTCCATCTCCGTCGGGGTCGAGAAAGATGACCTGCTCGATGGAACCATCTCGAGGAAGTGTAGAGGTCAGGCGAACAGTCCCGGATGGGGCCATCCGATCGCCGGAATCTTCTGCAAGAGGCGGAAGGATGACCGACAGTGCAAAGGTGCCGATGGAGGCCGCTTCACCGGCACCCTCCTCGATGAAGAACTCGACCTCTCCCACCTTCCAGTGACCGTTGAATCGTTGCGGGGAGCTCTCCAGAGAGATCACCTCTACCACCGGACTGGCCAGTTGCTGGGCCATGCGCCAGATCGCCAGTGGAGTGACCACCACCAGGGTGATCAACAGCACCAGGATCGAAGCGGCGGGGATGGACAGACGTTCCTCTGCTGGATGTTGCATCGAGTGGACTCCGCTCATGGGTGCTCAACTGGTCGCTGGAGCGATCCCGCTCCCCCGGTTAGCATCCTCTCATGATCAGTCGTGTGCCAGTCCTTCTACTCTTGATGTCATTCCTGTTCGGGGTCTCGTGGTTCGGGGTCTCGTTATTCGGGGTCTCGTTATTCGGGAACTTATCGCTCGGGAGCTCGTCGTTCGGGCTCGTTATGGCAGATTCTGAGGAAGTTGATTTTGATCACCAGGTCAGGCCGATCTTGGCGCGCTATTGCTTTCCCTGTCATGGAAATGACGGCGAGACACGCAAGAAGGGATTACGCCTCGATGCAGAGGGTAGTGCCACTGCGGTGAGAAAAGGTGGGTTGGCTGCATTTCAGCCGGGGGAACCGGGTCTGAGCTTGGCGCTGCAACGCATTCTGGACGATGCCGATCCGATGCCTCCCGATGGGCGCGAGCGGCCCAGTGCCGAAGAAGTGTCGATTCTGACTCGATGGATCGAACAAGGCGCACGCTACACGGATCACTGGTCGTGGCGACCGGTCGAGGCCCCGGCGGTGCCGCAGCCCGAAGATGCGAACTGGGGGAGAGATCCCCTCGATCAATTCGTGCGGGCCGGCCTCGAGATGCTGAATCTGCAGCCCGCGGCCGATGCGGATGACCGCAGCTGGCTGCGCAGGGTGACCTTGGACCTGACCGGATTGCCAGCCTCACCGGAGCAGATCTATGCCTTTCTCGGCGATGACTCTCGCGCGGCACGAGAGCGAGTGGTGGACCGATTGCTGGAGAGCTCTGCTCACGCAGAACACTTTGCCCGTCATTGGCTCGATCTGGTGCGCTACGCCGAAACCCACGGTCATGAATTTGATTACACCATTCCCGATGCGTGGAAGTATCGCGATTATGTGATCCGTGCCATCGCCGCCGATGTGCCCATCGATCGTTTCGTCGCAGAACACGTCGCTGGAGATTTACTGTCCACGCCTAGATTTACTGGAGAGCATCCAACCGATGATTCTCCTCTGGCAACGGGGTGGTGGTGGCTCAATCAGTCGACCCACGCTCCCGTCGACGTATTGAAAGACACCCATGATCGGGTCGACAACCAGATCGATGTGATTTCGCGTGCTTTCCTAGGAGCCACGGTTTCCTGTGCCCGTTGTCATGATCACAAGTTCGATGGCATCCGCCAGGCGGACTGGACCGGTCTCTCCGGGATCGTCCGCTCGACTCGCCGTGTTCTTCGTCCGCGCGACCTCGATGGGAAGATCTCGCAACAGAGGGAGCAGATCGTTGAACTGCGCCAGCGACTCGAGGAGGCGGTTCAACAGGGGCTGGAGTGGCAACAGAAATTGCCGCTGGTGGCCCTCGCCAGAACTGCCAGGGCGTTACGCCAAGGGCGCGAGTTTGCGGGCGAGGTGCAAGAGGCCGCTGACATCATCGTGGCGGACTTTGAACAGGGCTGGGGGGACTGGCAACTGGAGGGAGATGCCTTCGGTTCTGCGCCGCATACCCTGGAGGAACTGACTCAAGGATTTTCGGAGGGTGCGCAGGGGCAGTCGGTGGCCATCAGCCATGACCGAAGATCGGGGACCGATGGCCCTGCCAGCGATGCGAGGACCGGAAAGTTGACCAGCCCACCCTTTTTGGTGCAGCGAGATTACTTGCTGTTTCTGGTCGGGGGAGGTCAGCATATCGGGAAGACCTGCGTCAACCTGATCATCGATGGGGAGTCGGTGCTGTCGGTCACGGGTCAAAATCAGCCGCAGTTGCACGAGGTGAGATGGGATGTGGGCCAGTGGCGTGGCCAGGAAGCGATCATCGAAGTGGTCGATGACCACGATGGCAGTTGGGGCCACATCGGCTGCGATCACTTCCGACTCACCGATCAGCCGGTTGCCGGAATCTCCTCCCGGGGGCAGGTAGAGAGAGCGGCCCAACAGAGTGGCCTCGACCCCAGCACCCTGAGAGATTGGATGCTGCAATGGCCCCAGTTGACAGATTTCAGAGCCGCAGCGGGACCGCTCGAGCCGGGCGATGTACTGCTGGGTAATTTTGAGGCGCCTTCGTGGACTTCGCAATGGAGTGTCGTCGGCCCCGCATTTTCTCGGGCGACTGCTGGAGAAGTGGTCTCGATCGGTCGCCCGCGGCTGATCGATGCTCATTGCATCCATTCGGCGATGAAGGGTCGGGGTTGCGTCGGATCGATCCTGTCGAGGAACTTTCTCATCGAGCATCGATTCCTGCACCTTCGCGTGCAGGGCGAGCAGACCCGGGTGCAGGTCGTCGTCGAGGGCTTCTGGATGAACGAGTACTCCGAACTGCTCTTCGAAGGATTGCGCCAGGAGGTCAACAGTCCCGATGGGTGGAGTCATCTGCAGATCGATCTGGCCCGTTTTCAGGGGCGTAATGCTTACCTCGAGGTTTCTGACGAGGGTCGAGGGTGGGTGGCGCTCGATCGAGCATGGCTTTCCCAACAGGGAGCCGCTCCCGCTGCAGGACCCGACTGGAGTTTGCTCGACGATCGGTCGGCGACGGCTGTCGATCTGCTCGCTGATCCGATTCGAGTCGAGGCGTTGATGAGGGCGGGCCTAGTCGATCTGGCTCGGATTGGCGATGCCTGGAATGCCGCCGTGGTTCGAACCGTTCAGGAACTCAAGGATCATGACTCGGCGATGCCCCAGGCCGATCGATACCTCAGTGCAGACGATGCGCCACGGGGGTTCGATGTTGCCCTCTCCATTCGGGGTGATCACAAGCAGCCAGCCGCTCTCATCTCACGTCGAGCGATCGAGAATTTGGGAGGTCTCTTTGCTGCCAAGATCATCGGCTCCGGTCGCTTTGAACTGGCTGGCTGGATCACTGCGAAAGAAAATCCATTGTTCTGGAGGGCCCAGGCCAATCGGTTGTGGGCGAGGGTGATGGGAGTGGGCTTGGCACCGACCAGTGATGATCTGGGTGCCATGGGAGTACCGCCCGCGATGCCGAAATTGCTCGATCATCTAGCCTCTCGTCTGCGAGACCATCCATCGAGAAGAGCCTTGCTCCGTTCACTGGTTTTGAGCAGGACCTATGGAATGGCGTCGATTGCCGGTGATCCTCGCGCGTCGACGGTCGATCCCGAGAATCGTCACTGGCATCGCGCGCACCAGAAGCGACTTGGAGCCGAGGCGCTGCGAGACTCGGTACTGGCCGTCTCAGGAAGACTGGATCGTCGAGAGGGGGGGGCATCGGTCGCAGTGCACCTGACCGATTTCCTCACCGGCCGTGGTCGGCCAGCGGCCAGTGGCCCGCTCGATGGAGCGGGTCGACGGAGCATCTACATCAAGATCTGTCGTAACTTCTTGCCGCCGTTTCTGACGGCGTTCGATTTTCCTACTCCGGCAACGACGGTCGGCGATCGTGGCAGAACCAATGTACCGGCCCAGGCGTTGACCCTGATGAATGATCCTTTTGTACACGAGCAGGCGAGATTGTGGGGCGAACGAAGTGAGTCCCGCGCCGAGCAAGAAGGGCTTTCCAGCGCCATCGAATGGATGTGGCAAGAAGCGTTCACCAGACTACCGACGGCGGAGGAGAGTGCTCTAGCAAGGCAGTTCATCGAGAAGAACGGGGACGATGGATGGAGTGATCTGGCCCACGCCCTGATCCAGGCCAAGGAGTTCCGTTTTATTCCCTAGGGAGGAGAGCATCGATGCATCATTGCGGCCAGTATCAATCTGAATCGATCAGTCGTCGACAGATGCTGTCGCGCTGCGCCCAGGGCTTCGGGGCCGTTGCGCTGACCGCTCTCGCCGGCGATGAACTGCTGGCCGGAGTTGTCGGTCAACCTGGATTTCTCGATCGGGGCCATCACCCGGCACGGGCTCGCTCCGTCATTTTTCTCTATATGGATGGTGGGCCGAGTCAAGTCGACACCTTTGACCCGAAGCCTGCGCTGACCAAGTGGGATGGAAAACCGTTTCCTCATCAGACCGAACCGACCCAGTTCAACAGCAAGGGGAATACCCTCAAGTCACCCTGGGAATTCGATCAACATGGAGAGTGCGGGCATCCGATCAGTGCCCTGTTTCCCCACGTCGCAGAACATGCCGACGATCTGATGATCGTCCGATCGATGACGAGCGAGTTTTCGGAACACACCAATGCAAACTATTTCCTGCACACCGGACTTGGGTTATCGGGGCGCCCCAGCATGGGCGCGTGGGTGTCCTATGGCCTCGGAGCGGTCGCCGACGACCTGCCCGGTTTCGTGGTGATCAACGGCGGCCTGATCCCCCCGGGCGGGCTCGACTGCTTCTCCAACGCATTCCTGCCAGCCAAGCATCAAGGTTCGATCGTTCTTCCGAGAGATCAAGCTCTCGCTAATGTCGAGCAGCGAGAAGGGGTCGAGCGACAGTTGAATAAACTCGACCTGCTGGCAGGTCTCGACCGGATGCACCTGGATCAGGTCGGTGACCGACTTCCCATCGAAGGTGCCATCGCCAATGGAGAACTCGCCTTCCGCATGCAATCGGCAGTGCCGGAGGTGTCCGAGATTTCCGGTGAGACGGAAGAAACTCGCGAGATGTACGGGTTGAACCATGGTTTCGAACCGACCCGGACCTTTGGCCGCGAGTGTTTGCTGGCGCGGCGGTTGGTCGAACGAGGAGTGCGATTCGTCGAGTTGACTTGCCCGTCCGTCAGCGGCGATCGCTGGGATCAACACGGCAACCTCAAGCAAGGCCATGAGAATAATGCTCGTGCGGTAGACCAGCCCATCGGCGCTCTTCTCACCGACCTCAAGCGGCGCGGCATGCTGGAGGATACGCTGGTGGTGTGGTCGGGGGAGTTTGGAAGAACGCCCTTTGCCCAGGGTCGAGATGGGCGCGATCACAATCCATATGGTTATTCCTTTTGGATGGCCGGCGGCGGAGTGAAGGCGGGAAGCATCTACGGCGCCACCGACGAGTTCGGATACCGAGCAGTGGAAAACCCGGTCGAGATCTACGATTTCCACGCCACCATGTTGCATCTCCTGGGAGTGGACCACCGCAAGTTGACACGGCTCTTCGGAGGCCGCGAGCATCGCCTCACCGATGTCCATGGCCGGGTTATCGAGGAGTGGCTGGCGTGAAGAATTACGCGAACTTTAAATGATGCGTCCACGGGGGTTAGATCATCGGATCTGATCAGGATTTCGTGAGCCGACTCAATAGAGAAATTAGTGACCCGTTAAAAACATTCGGTGTTAAAACAACCGTGTTAAAACATCAGTGACGGATAGAGAACTCAGTAAAATAAAGAACTCGTAAAGATGGGAGAATCAATGCACATTCAGGTGGTCAATTTCAATCTCGAGGGCATCGGTCATGATGAATATACTCAGAAGATCGGGCACACGAGAGCTTTATGAGGGACATTAACGTGCTCGGGCTCTTGGTGTTCTATGGATTGGCCGCAGGGGTCCAATTTGGGCTTCGCCATGGAGGGTTGGATTTCTACGACCGCATGGATTGGCCATTCCTGCAAATGTGTGCGGTGTCGGCTCTGTTGTTCGGCGGCAGTGTCGCTGTGGCTGCTTTCGTGTCTTGGTTCATATTCGGACCACAGAATCGGACCTCCAGTCTTTTCGGTACAAAACCACTACTCGCAGTGTTGATGGCCATTGTTCCCATCATCGTTGTGGCTGTGCTCGGCTATGAAAATGATTTTGGGATGAACCCGCATTTGGCTGGCGCGGCGATGGCGGGTCTTCTTGTTCTCTATGCCTTGGGTGAAGAGATTGGTTGGCGCGGCTATATGAATGATGCCTTGTCGCCAGCGCCTTACATTGTTCGGGGCTCGTTGATTGGGGCCGCTTGGTGGGCTTGGCATTTCTGGTTCTTGGACGAAGGGTCCACCATGCAGGAACAACTCCAGCTGCTGGCGATCCTGACTGCGACCAGCTTCCTATTCATCAGCATCATCGGCATGTCGCGGTCATGGCTGTCCGTTGCAGCATTCCACTCGGTGGCTAATATTGGGATGCTCGCCGGTGCATTTGAGGGGCCTACGAATAAGCGGTTATTGATGGGCGGGATCACGCTCGTGATCTTGATTGCGATTCACTCCTTTTGGCAGCGCGGAGTTAAAAAGGCAGCTAGTTTTTAGCCGAGATGCGAGTCCTGTTGCAGACAGTGTGGCTTCGGCTTTCGCGGAAGTCCCGGGGCTGATCTCAAAGACCTGGTTGAGTGACCAGGATGGCAACACCTATGGCGGTGTCTACACCTGGGAGAATCGCCAGGCGATGGAAGCCTTCGGTGAAACCGAGTTCTTTCAGGGCGTTGCCGGCAATCCGAACTTCGTGAACTTCTCATCGAAAAGTTTTGGTGTTCTTGAAGGACCGAGCAAGGTCACGGGAATCTAAACAGCGACTTTGCAGGTGACATCCAGCCGCGTGCGGGTCAGTTTTGTTGTTGCTGTTGTTGCTGTTGTTGCTGTTGTTGCTGTTGTTGCTGTTGTTGCTGTGCGCTGGTGGTCGCCGATAGGATCACCGCCACAATCGAGATGGAACGGAACAGCGAATCTCGGGAATAGCCCAGCGGAGCTCTCGGTCAGACCCGTGGTTCAGTTCTGCGTCTCCTCCTCGGAGTCTCCTTCATTTCCGTTGTTGACGATTCCTTGGCCGATACGAGGGTCGACTTCTTCGG
>JAPKAM010000149.1 GCA_028825265.1 Planctomycetota bacterium | reverse complement strand
ACGACCAAGTTCACCATCCGTCCCGGCACCCACACAAACTTGATGATTTCCTTGCCAGCGGTGTACTCCTGCACACGGGAGTCGGCAAGTACTTGTTCCTTTATCTGCTCCTCACGGATGTCGACTGGAACCTCGATCTTGCTTCGAACTTTGCCGTTGACCTGGACCGGAACTTCGACCATTTCATCCTGAAGCCAGCGTCGATCTGGTTGTGGGTAAGTCTCCCACATCAGCGACTCTTCATGCCCCAGCACACTCCACAACTCCTCTGCCAGATGCGGAGCATACGGAGCGAGCACCAGGCAGAAGGGTTCCAAGATTGCCCTCGGCCTCGTCTCCGTCGGATTGATCTCGTTGACAAAAGTCATCATCTGGGAGATCGCCGTGTTGAAATGCAGAGCTTCCGTATCCCGATCCACCTTATCGATGGTCTTGTGAAGAATCCTCCACTGATCATCGGTCGGTTCTGCCGACAAAGTCTCGTGGAGTTGATCGTCATTATCGAAGAAGAGTCGCCAGACTCGATCGAGGAATCTTCGCGCGCCCATCAATCCGCCAGTCGACCACGGTTTGTCCGCTTCGATGGGGCCCATGAACATCTCGTAGACACGAAGTGAATCCGCGCCCTGGACTGCGATCACATCGAGAGGATCAACGACATTGCCGAAGCGCTTCGACATCTTGCGGTGGTCCTCCCCGAGGATCATTCCCTGATTGACCAGTTTCGCGAAGGGCTCATCGACCGGGCAGACTCCGATGTCATGTAGAAACTTGGTCCAGAAGCGCGAGTAGAGCAGGTGCCCGACGGCGTGCTCGGCTCCACCGAGGTACAGATCTACCGGCATCCAGCGCTTGGCTAGTTCCGGATCGACCAGTGCCTGATCATTTTTGGGGTCGATGAACCGCAGGAAATAAGCACTGGATCCGGCACTTCCAGGCATCGTGTCCAGTTCTCTTCGGGCCGGAGCCCCCGAACCTGGAACCTCAGCCTGGCTCCACTGTTCCGCTCTTGCCAAGGGAGATTTCCCCGTGCCGGTCGGGGCGAAGTCATCGAGATGGGGCAATTCCAGCGGCAACGCTGATTCTGGAAGCGGATGCACCTGGCCATCCTCATCGATCACCACCGGTACAGGCTCTCCCCAGTATCTCTGACGGGCGAAGATCCAATCGCGCAGGCGATATCGAACGATGCGTGTGCCGGTGTCACGCTCCTCGAGCCAATCGATGCTGGCCGCAATGGCATCTTCCTTGGCCATGCCATCGAGGAATCCACTGTTGACGTGAATCCCTTCCCCAACATACGCCTGCGCCGTCACATCTCCCCCTGCTACGACCTCGACAATGGGCAGGTCAAACTGGGTCGCAAAATCCCAGTCTCGCTGGTCGTGACCGGGAACACACATGATGGCTCCCGTGCCATAGCCCATCAGGACATAATCGGCGACCCAGATGGGCATCGGTTCTCCGGTGCAGGGATTGAGCGCATTCGCTCCTGTGTACACCCCGCTCTTTCCCGCCTCGGTTCCAGATCGCTCGATATCACTCTTTCGCGCAGCATCCTGGCAGTAATCTAAGACTGCCATTTGATGATCGGCATCGGTGAGTTCCTGCACCAGCGGATGCTCCGGAGATAGAACACAAAAGGTGGCTCCGAAGAGGGTGTCGGGTCGAGTCGTGAAAATATCCAACTTGTGACTCGAATCAACAATGTCGAAGGTCGCATCGGCGCCTTCCGATCGACCGATGCGATCACGCTGCATCGCCTTGATCGATTCGGGGAAATCAACTTCATCCAGCCCTTGGAGCAAACGATCTGCAAAGGCGGTGATCCGAAGCATCCACTGCTTCATCGGTCGGCGAACCACATCATAGCCACCACGCTCGCTCTTGCCGTCGATCACCTCGTCATTTGCAAGCACGGTTCCCAGTTCCTGACACCAGTTGACCATCGCCTCTTCCTGGTACGCCAGATCGTGTTCGAGCAACTTGAGGAAGATCCACTGGGTCCAGTGGTAGTAGGAAGGATCACAGGTTGAAAACTCACGATCCCAGTCATAGGAATAACCCATGGCATTCAGTTGCTTGCTGAAGGTCTTGATATTTTGCCGCGTCGAGACATCGGGGTGCACGCCCTTTTCGATGGCATACTGTTCAGCGGGCAATCCGAACGCATCAAAACCCATCGGGTGCAAGACATCGAAGCCCTTCATCCGCTTGTGTCGGGCGATGATGTCGCTGGCGGTATACCCCTCGGTATGACCAACATGCAAACCGCTACCCGAGGGGTAAGGGAACATGTCGAGAATGTAGTACTTGGGAAGATCAGACCTCTCCCCGGCGCGGAACAGCTGGTGCTGATTCCAGTGCTGTTGCCAGCGAGGTTCGATTTCTTGAGGTCTGTATCCCATCGGCTCCACCTATGTTGCGATCCTGGCAAATTTGATCCATGCTGAACGCTGGAGTACCGCCTTGCTGGATTCTAGGCTGGATTCTACGCAGCAGGTCTCCTTGCAACCACCTTCACCGGAGGATTTCCTCCTCTGGTAGGCAAGAAATCGAGGTCATCGATGATTCGAATCGCGTCACTCTTGTGGCTGATGATGGTGCTGCTTCCCGGTTGTCTTGTCCCTGACCACAGAACTGAAGATCCGCCCCAACGCTGGGCGATCGCCATCCACGGTGGAGCCGGAGCCCTCTCCAAGGGCGCACCTGAAGAGGAGCAACGAGCCTATCGTGAGTCACTGCAATCGGCCCTGACCATCGGCGCAGGTATTCTCCAGAATGGCGGCGAAGGTCTCGATGCGGTCGAGCAGGTCATTCGATTCCTCGAAGATGATCCACTGTTCAACGCGGGTCTCGGCGCGGTCTTCAACTCTCAAGGGAAGCACGAGCTCGATGCGTCCATCATGGATGGATCTGATCTCTCCTGTGGTGCGGTCGCAGGAGTGCGAACCGTTCGCCACCCCATCACGTTGGCTCGAAAAGTGATGACAGACACACGCCACGTCTTGTTTGCAGGAGAAGGCGCCGAGACTTTTGCGAGCCAGTGCGGGGTGGAGCTGGTCGAGAACAGTTTCTTCTCCACCAACCGACGCAGAGAGCAGTGGACGCAACGAAGAAAACCTAAAAAAGGAACCGTGGGAGTGGCCGTTCTCGATCGTCAGGGCCACCTGGCCGCCGGGACATCGACCGGCGGCATGACCGACAAGCGCTGGGGTCGAGTCGGCGATTCCCCCATCATCGGAGCCGGCACTTACGCCGATGATCGTGCCTGTGCCGTGTCCTGCACAGGCACCGGCGAGGAGTACATCCGTCACGCGGTTGCCCATTCCGTCGCCGCCCGCATGATGCTGGCGGGGCAGGATCTACAGTCTGCCTGTGATGCGATGATCCACGAGGTGCTCCAGCCCGACGACGGCGGCCTCATCGCCGTCGATGCCGCCGGTAACATCGCATTCTCATACAGTACACAGGGGATGTACCGTGCTGCCGCAGATTCCAGCGGCCGCTTCGAGGTGGGGATTCATGAACAGATGATGGGAGACCCTGGCGATTAGCGTCGCCGCTCATCGTCGGGTTCTTTCGCAGCGGAGGAGCCGGGATTCCACGACTGATCGGAACCGATCAGGTGGACCTGTAGATCTCGCATCTGGAGCATTGCTCCCTTCTCCTGCGGAAGACTCTGCGATTTCCGCCCATCGATCACCACCACCGGTCCCCGGCCGATCACCTGCCAGGAGCCATCGGGATCGACGATGACTGCGGTCTGTTCATCGATGCCCACGCCGATCTGGTCCGGCTGGCTGGCCACTGCAGCGAAGAGACGAGACCACCGTCGCCGTGCCAGGAAGTGCTGGTCGACGAGGACCCCCTTCCACAGCCCCAATCCCTCGACCAGTTCCGTACTTCCAGCGATCAGTGCCTCCAGTTGTGCATTCCCTGTCAGCATCTGTCTGGACATCACTGCTGCGCCGGCACTGGTGCCGGCGATGATGGTTCCCGTCGAGTGGCTCTTTTGGATCACTTCGATGAGGTCACGTTCACGAAAGGCATCCATCAATCGACTCTGATCCCCTCCCACCAGCCAGATCAGATCCGCCTGCTCGATGGCGTTGCGGGCCTGACTCGCATCCTCCGAAATCACCGACACCTGGGTGGCGCCTGATTGCTGCCATGCTTCTTGGGTAGCAGAACCTGCGTTCTCTCGTGCCGACGCCCACGGAACGATGAGGATCTCTGCATCGGTGCCACCCGCCATCTCCAAGGCACGAGGGCGAAGTTCCGCGGGGAGAGAGCCCCCTCCCGCGACGATCAGAGCTCCCGACGCGGAGGCAGAAGAAAAGGGATCCTCGTCCGGGATGAAGGCAAGTGTCGCCAGCAAGACGGCCAGTGTTCTGAAAATCATCGAATCCTCCTTGGCATCATTCTCCCCTGTTGACCCACTCCTGTCAGCAGGAGATCGTCCACCTCCAGTGCCGATCAAGGAGGAAATCAGATGTCGAGAAGCCTTGTGCTCATGGTGCCTTGCACTCTTTTCTTGCTGGCCGCCTGTTCCGGTCCTCCGCCTCGTACGGCGATCGCCCAGCCGAGTCAGGAGACCCGGGCGGCGGCGGCCGGCTGGCACGGAGGCAGACCGTGGATCGACCAACATCTCGACGGAGTCAAAATCG
>JAPKAM010000148.1 GCA_028825265.1 Planctomycetota bacterium | reverse complement strand
ACGCCAATGGTCTTTCGACCAGTGCTTCCTTCGACATCACCATCACCGACGACGAGGCTCCGGCGTACAGCGGTGCACCGGCGTCGCAGGATCTCCCCAGTGACCCGGGTTCCTGCGGGGCAGTCGCCAGCTGGGCTGCACACAGCACTTCTGATAACTGTGGCATCGAATCGGATACATCGTCCGCCGCTTCCGGAGATTTCTTCGGCCTCGGTCCCTCGACGGTGACGATGACCCTGACCGATATTCACGGCAACTCGACGATTCACCAGTTCACCATCACCGTGACCGATACCGAGGCACCGACCTTGACCGGAATGCCGGCAACGATGTCACAAACCAATGATCCCGATCAATGTGGAGCGATTGCGGAATGGTCCGAGCCGACCAGTGCTGATAACTGTGCGGGTGAATCCACCAGCAGCACCCATTCCTCCGGTGGCTTCTATGAAGTAGGAACCACAACAGTGACCTACACGGTGGCAGATGCTTCAGGTAACAGTACGGATTACTCCTTTGACGTGACCGTTACGGATGACCAAGCTCCGGCATTCGATCAAGCTCCGGCAGATATGACGATCAGTTCGCTGCCAGGAGAGTGTCAAGCAAATGCCACCTGGGCAACCGTGCTCAGCAGCGATAACTGCGCAAGTCCGACACTCACCAGTTCGGCCAGTTCCGGTGATATTTTCCCGGTCGGCATGACGATGGTTTCGATGTCGCTGCTGGATATTCACGGAAACAGTTCAAGTCATTCGTTCACCGTGACGGTCGCCGATGACGAGTTCCCGCAGTTCGCCGATATGCCGAGCGACATGGTTCTCAGCACCGATCCAGGGCAGTGCGGTGCGATCGCCTCCTGGACTGCGGCGACAGCGTCCGACAACTGCGGGCTGGGTGCGTACGTAACCAGTCACCTCCCGGGTGACACCTTCGAAGTTGGAACTACAACCGTGACTTACACTCAGGCCGATATTAATGGCAATCTCGTTTCCGGAACGATGCTCGTGACGGTGAACGATAATGAAGCCCCGACCATTACCACCAGTGGTGACATCACGGAGCCTGCACCTGCCGGCACATGTGTTGCGAGTCTGACGATTCCGACACCAGCGATCACCGATAACTGCACGGTCATTAATCTGACCAACAACCTCAATGGCACGGATAACGCCAGTGGATCTTACGATCACGGAACAACGATCATTGTTTGGACCGGGACTGATAACCATGGCAATAGTAGTGAAGTGACCCAAGCGGTGACCGTCTCGGTGCCTCAGGCTGATTGCAATGGCAATGGCAGCCCCGATGTTTGTGACCTTGCTTCTGGACTTTCCGCGGACTGTGACGGCAATAGTGTGCCGGACGAGTGCGATGTGGATTGCAACCAGAACGGCTCTCCGGATGCCTGCGACATCGCGGCGGGTCTGAGCATCGACTGCAATGGTAATGGTGTACCTGACGTGTGTGACCTGGCCAGCCAGGACAGCTCCGACGCCAATGCCAACAGTATTCCTGACGAGTGCGATCCAGCATTCAAGAGGGGAGATGCCAATGACGATGCCAATGTCGATATTGCAGACGCGATCTACATGCTTTACAGCTTGATGCTCGGTGGACCCGCTTCCAGCTGTATCGATGCCACGGACGCAAACGACGACGGCACTCACGATATCTCGGATATCATCTACGTGCTGAACTACCAGTTCCAGAACGGTGCGCCGCCGCCGGCTCCGGGACCGTCCCAGTGCGGTATTGATATGACCCCTGATGATGGTCTTGATTGCAATAGTTACGGAGGATGTCCGTAACGAGCAAGCTGGATCATTGAAGTTGGGCCCGAGAAGGAATAAGTTCCTTCTCGGGCCCTTTCATTTCCAAGACTTGTGGTGGGACTGGCTCCGGCTGAGTTTTCCCTGGAGAGGAAACCATGGCAGATAGCGAATCACCGAATTACTTTGATCTCGAGATGCGTATGGCATTTCAAGAGCGCCATCATGAAAAGATGCAGCAGGAGTTGGTCGACCTAGAGAGGCGACTCGCCTCTGCCGAGGGGCGAATCGCCACGCTCCAGGATCAACTGAAATCACAATCCGGTGCAGAGGGAACCGATCAGTTCTAGACTGAGGCTCCATCTTGAATCGTCGTTTCCGTCTTCATTTTACTGCCACCATCGTCGCCGTCCGAATCGTCCTTGCTGTCGTCGTCATCTCCCATGTCATCTTCTTCGTCGGTGAACAGGTCGGGAGCGACTTCCTCGACGGTGTCGAGCAGGATGGTTGCGACGGCTCCGATGTCACGGAGATCTAGCTTGTTCTCGGCACATAGGTTTTCAAGTGTCAGAAGCATCGCCTGATGAAATTCTTCATCCATCTGTTCCAGCTTATCAGCCGGTAGATCCTCGATATTGGTTTCTTCACTCACTTCTTTGCCCAGATGCTTGAGTTCAAGGGCAGTCTGGAATTCTTCAAAACCCTCGACGAGCATCACCAAGGCATTTTGAATCTGATCATTACTAGACATGTGTTTTGTCCTCCTGTTTCGCACTCAGCATACTCCACATCAGTCCCTGAGAATCTCGATCCTAAAGAAAGAAGGCCCCATTCCTGTGCCAGGAATGGGGCCTTCTGAAAAGGTCAGAGTCGCTAGAATAGCGCTTATTTACCCTTTTTGGCGTCCTTCTTCTTCTCGTCTCCTTTGGCCGCGAACTTCAACACCTTGATGTACTTGGCGGGATCGAGGGCGACCTTCTTGATGCACCCCTTGCAGCACACTTTCACAAGAGTATTGCCGACGATGACATTCTTTGCCGGACCCATGCTGCCGAGAGGTTCTCCAGAGATGACGCAGGCCTTCAGCGGGTACTTCTTGCTCTGTCTCTTTACGATCGCCTGATCGAGTAAAGCGGTGAATTTTGCGGGTAACTTGCCTTTGATCTTCTTGACGCAACCACCACAACAAACTTTAACCAAGCGGTTGTTCACCACCACGCTTTTGGTTTTGCCGGCCAGTTTTTCACCAGAAACTACGCAGGTGTCTAGCGGATAGGTCTGCTTCTGAGCTTCGATGATTTTCTTGTCGATGTTCCCGATGAACTTGGCCGGTTCTTTCTTGAATGCGGGCACACAACCCTGGCAACAGAAACGGATCTGGCGTCCCTCATGAACCAGTTCGATCGGAGCGCCCATCGAGCCGAGTTTCTTTCCGGAGACGGCGCAGATTCCCAGCGGATAAGACTCCGCAGCGGTGATCACATCGGCCATCGGTGTGATCGGACTGATCAGGAGCGTGAATACTAATGAAAGCATGTCTTCCTCATTTCTTGTGCACGGATCCACCTTTGCCCTCGACGCCGGATTTTGATCCGGGCTCTTCTTGGAAGGCGGTGAATCGAACCGTCTGCCTTGCGACAGAAACATTTATTGATTCAACAAATTAACTGATGAATAGGAACAGTTCTGGAAAGCTGGATCAATCCTTGAGTTCCTTCTTTGTTTCAGAAATTTCGAACTGGATGTCAAATTTGACCGGGAAGTGGTCGCTATAGCCCTCTTCCCAGTTTCCACGGAATCGTCGGAATCGTGCCGGTCTGCGAGCATTTTTCTCCGAATCGCGCATGAAGTCAGGAGCGTGGACCCGGATCGAGTCCTGAACCAACTGGATCCCGGCATCGTCGAGCAGTCCAGGGCTTACGATGATCTGGTCGAAACAGTTCCAACTCCAGTCGTTCCAGTAGTAGTAGGTTCCCGTGTCGGAACCGTTTGCGAATCTCCAGGATGGGTTCCACAGCCGCGGGGAGTACTTCCCGTCTCGCCCTGGCCTGAGGTTGCTTTCGTGGATCACGCCTCTCAGTTCGCGGACCGCTTTCAACTCTCTGCGGACTGAATCGTCCCACGGATCGTCGTTGAGATCTCCGACGATGAGGATGTCGCTGTGGGTCTTCACTGCCAGCAGTGCGTCGACGATCTGACGCACCGTCTGTGCTGCTGCAGCGCGCCTGGGAGCGCTCTTCTCTGCTCCTCCATACCGCGAGGGCCAGTGATTGACGAGTACCCACAGTGGCTGCCCTCCGGCCTTCATCGGCACTTCCAGAACTCCCCTGGTGGGAGATGCGCCGCTGCCGAGATCGATGGGGTGAAGTCGCGGTGCTCCTGCCAGCGAGAAGGGGGCGCGGTACAGCAGTGCGAGGTCGATTCCGCGATGATCCGGGGAATCGAGGTGAGCGATCAACCAGCCCTGTTGCGCAAGAATCGGCTGCGATACCAGATCTTCCAGCACCCTGCGGTTCTCGACCTCACAGACTGCAAGCAGCTGGGTGTCGAGCGAATCGACTGCGCGTGCCAGATGGTCGAGTTTCCTCAGGTACCTCGCTTCGTCCCACTCCTTTTCGGGCAGAAATTCATCGTCGCCAGGGTTTTCCGGATCATCCTCGAAGTCGAACAGGTTCTCCAGATTCCAGAAGGAAACCGTCGCCTGCTGCGGCTTCCTGTCTGGCTCATCTGAGAAAGTCGACAGCAGTAGGGATCCGAGGAGCATGAGCGAGGTTGTGATCGTCATCTGCATGGTGCCTCCATTGTCAGGGTTCAGGGCGCATCGTCGGTGCAATCGAGGCTTCAGGCAAGCCCACTAGCGATTGCGACTTCCCCTGGTACCGATATGGGGCATTATTTAGCAAGAGAGCAGCA
>JAPKAM010000049.1 GCA_028825265.1 Planctomycetota bacterium | reverse complement strand
GGAGATGTGGCAGGAGAGGCAAGAGAGGCAGCCCTTTCCTGCTCGGGGATCTTCTCATCGACCCAACTGTTGGCCTCCTCGATCTTGACGACGACGCGACAGGAAACACCTTCCTCCTCCATCGTTACGCCGTAGAGACGCTCCGCTTCGGTCATGGTGATACGACTGTGCGTAATGATCAGGAACTGCGAGGTCTTGGCGAACTCCTGTAGCACCCGAACAAATCGACGGGTGTTCTGCTCATCGAGTGGCGCATCGACTTCGTCCAGAATACAGAAGGGACTCGGACGAGCCTTGAACAGGGCAAAGATCACCGAGATCGCCGCCAGCGCTCGTTCGCCTCCGGACAGCAGTTCAAGACTGGAGATTCGCTTTCCTGGAGGACGTGCCTTCACCTTGATTCCGGCCACCAGAGGATCTTCGCCCTCCTCCAGTTCGAGATCGGCGACGCCCCCACCGAACATCAGGCTGAAGATCTCCTTGAAGTGCCCGCGAACCTCCTCGAAGGATTTGAGGAAGCGAGTGCGACACTGATCGTCGAGGGTTTCGATCGCTTCACGGATCAGGTCCCTAGAGCGAGTCAAATCTTCAACTTCCACAGCAATCTCGGAATGCCGGGTCTCTTCTGAATCCAGTTCTTCCACTGCTTGCAGATTCACATTCGAATTACGACGCATCCGGGCCTGGATCTCCGGGTATTCCTTGCCCAGGACTTCCTTCAGTTGTTGTCCCTCCGAGATCCCCTCCAGTAGCGTGTTTCGCCACTCTTCAATGGGAGCCTCCTCGAGAGACATTTCCAGATCTTCGCGTACTCGGTCGCGAATCCCTTCGATACGAACCTTGCATTCGTTGGCCGACAGAAGGTCATCCTCGCGACCCTTCTGGATCTGATCCGCCTGAGAGCGACACTCACGTTGCCTCTTCTCCGCAGCGGAACGCTCCAATCGGCACGATTCGAGTTGACGGTCTAGTTCTTGACGATTCGAGGCGATCTTCTCCAGCTCCTCACGGTAGGAGACCTCTTCCTCGGCGAGGATCACGATCTTTTCAAGATACTCCTCACCACGCTGCTGCTCTTGGATAATCTCCTCGGAGATACTTTCGCGCTGCTGGATACGCTGGTCCACCTCATCCGTCAGACGTCGCTGTTCTCTCCAGTCGGAAGAGATGCGCTCTTGCTCTCTGGTGGCCACCAGTCGGATGCTTTGCAGTTCCTTGTCGAGTTCTCCCAGTCGCACGTCGAGCGGGGCGATTCTCTGTTCATGCTCATCCAGGAACTGCTCAATCACCGCCCGTTCTTCACTGACCGTCGTCAGGCGGACCCTTGCAGTATCTCTCAGATCCGTGAGTTCAACATGATGGCCATGAGCCTGTTCCATGTCCGATTCGAGGACCTCGATTCTCTCCTTGATTCTCCGCAAAGACTCTCGAGTCTTTGCTTTTTCTCGGCGGGAATGATCCGCTTCGAGATGTGCGCTGCCCGCTTTCTGCTCAAGCCTCTGAATTTCACCACGCCTTGCCGAGAGTGACTCTTCCAGTGCACTTTCCCGTTCCGACATCATCTCCAGACGAGAACGAATCTCCTCCATCGATTGCTTCAGGTTGGTCATCTCCACTCTTCGTGAAACCAGTCCTACTTTGCTGGTGGCAGGAATTCGAACTGCACCCCATGGTTCGATGACGGTCCCATCGGTAGTCACCACGCAATATCCTGGATTCTCCCGGTGGTGGGAAATCGCGACTTCCAGATCGGGAGCCACCAGTACCTGTCCCAACAAGGCATCGACGACCGGCCGACAGATCGACTCGCACTGGACTCGATCCGCAAGTGTCTCCAACCCAACGGAAGCCACCAGTTTGGGCTTCTGCCCCACCACCTCAACCTCGAGGGAAACGATGGATGCGGATTCGCCGGCGAGAATCGGCTCCAGTGCGCGGATCCGGTCCTCGAGCGGAGTACGTCCTTGCAGTACCACCGTCTCCAGAATTCTTCCTAGCACCGCATCGACCATCCTGGCGGTGTCGGGATCCGCTTCGATGAGGCGAGCCAGTAGTCCTCGAATGTCCCGTGCAGCGGGCTCACTAGAGTTGATCAAGCGCTGGGTGCCCTTGCCAAGCCCATCGAGACTCTCTTCCAGTTCGACGAGAAAGCGTAGTCGACCCTCACTGCTCTCGTTATCCGATCGCAATGCTGCCAGATGCCCCCGTGCCTGATCGAGGACACCGACCCTGTGATCGACCTCTTCACCGAGGAGTTCCGCTACCGAGAGGCATTCTCGCTCCAGTTCGATCGCCTCGATGATCTGGCTATCGTGGCGTCTCGCAGCCTCTTCCAATTCCAATTGCTGGGCCCGGAACTCCTGGTCCTCGGCGATGCGACGATCGCGGATAGAATTCTGTCCCCGCAAGTCTCCGGTCAGTGCAGCAATGCTGTTTCGCAGGCGAGTCTCCTCGAAGACCAGTTCCAGGTCTTGATCCTTCTGATTTCGGATTCCAGCATCGAGCAGATCCCGATCTGCGATGAGCAAGGAATGAGTCTCAACTTGCGCCTCGAGGTTTGCACGGCACTCCCTCAACTCTGCAATGGTCACCTTCAGACGGTCGCGAACTTCCTTGTGTCCAGCTCGATACTGTTGCTCGACCTGAACCAGCTGTTGTTGCTGACGGCTGCGCTCCTCATTGCGTTGACTCGAATGGCGAGCCTGTTCTTCGTGCTGTATTCGACGGGCGTCGATCCCCTCGAGAGCGACCCGTCGCTCCGTTTCTTTCTGTCTCGTATTTTCGAGATCTCGATGAACGCCCTCGAGCCGGCTCCTGACCTCATCCAGTTCCGTCTCCAACGAGCCAGACAGATCGGAGAGCATCTCGCGCAGGGTGTTTCTCCACTGCAACCGAAATGTGACCCGTTCTCTTTCCCGGCACAGAGCATCGACTTCTTCAGAGGAAAGGACAGAACTGACCATCCGAAAGCGATCACGATCCTCGATGAATCTACGAGCTTTCCCCGCCTGCAGTTTCAACGATCGGATCCGGCGCTCGATCTCGGAGAGATGATCATTGACTCGGGTCAATTCTCGCTCACCCCGATCGAGGCGGTTTTCTGCCTCTGATCGCTTCTTCCGGAAGCTGGAGATTCCCGCCGCCTCCTCGAAGATCTTGCGTCGTTCCTGGGCATTTGAATTGAGAAAAGTATCGACCTTGCCCTGGCCTAGCACCGAGTATCCATCCGCTCCGATACCGGTATCGGCAAAGATCGCCAGCACATCCTTCAGGCGACAGCGCTTGCGATTGATCTGGTATTCACTGGTTCCATCTCGGAGAAGGATCCTGCCAATTTCCACCTCGGCGGCATCGACAGGAAGCAGGCCATCCTCATTGTCGAACAGTAGCCGTACTTCGGCTCGTGGAAGCGCAGCCCTAGACCTTGTTCCCTTGAAGATCACATCCAGCATCTCGGTGCCACGGAGACCCTTGGCAGAGCGCTCCCCCAGAACCCAGCGGAATGCGTCCACGACATTGGACTTGCCGCACCCGTTGGGTCCAACGATGGCACTGGTGCCTCGGTCGAAATCAAATTCGACCGGGTCTGCGAAGGATTTGAATCCAAATAGGAAAATTCTCTTGAGGTGCAAGGTTACCTTTCGATCTACAAACCCTAGGGGCGTTCGCTGGTGGAAGCCAGCAGTCTTGGTGAGATCGCCGCAGCCCGGAGCAACTCCTCAAGGCGATCCCAGCCTCCTCCTCGGCGTCGAGAAATCTTCAGAATCAGTTTCTGAGCATCCCTATGAGCCTTTTCCGTCTCGGAGGATTCGATACCGATGACGGGAATCCTCAAGGGTTCCGAGGAATTCCTCTTCAGAACTTCGATGGCACGGCGAGGATTAGAATTCTCACTGGCGATCCATAGCGCCAACGATGATTTCTCGGCGTGGAACCAGTCGTTGCGCCAGGGAATCTCCACCGTCGAGCGAGCCACATGGTTGAACGCCTGCATCCTCTGCAATATAGCACTCAAGCCGAGCGGGTCGGAGTGTAGGCGTCCGGCCAGCAACGACCTCTGGGGCTGCTCCTGCCAGCGAATCGCTGGTGGATTTTGACTTCTGAACCCCCGTGAAAGTAGCTTTCTCGACACCGAGGGGATCGGTAGTGGCACCAGAATTCTGAATCGCCCCGCGGTCGCTGGCGTCTCCTCACACCCCCTCAGAATGAAACGCTGATGCCGCTCCTGCTGGTCGGGATCGACAAATAGTTGCCCCTCGAGAGTCGCCGGCAGGGCCGGGACTTCCCACACCACCTCGGGAGCCCGGGGCATTGTCAGGAGGATTCCTTCGACGCGAGCCTGGAGCAGATCCCAGCGTCGACACGCCTCCTGAGAAGGTAACTCCGAGACGTCATCGAGGGCGCCGGCCACGATCAATCGACCCGCCACCCAGGGGAGTTCCGTTGCGACATGATTCCCGATATGACGTAGCGCAATGGCCCGACCAGAAAGACTCTCCACCTGGATGCGCCGCTCGAGAAATCGAAAAGGTGCCGATGGAATCAGTCCATCTCGAACCGGCCAGCGAGGTGCCAGAAATGAACTTGCGACGGCGCTCTCGAAGATCTGAGGATCTCCAAAGTGTGCAATCCGATCGGACATCCACTCGAGGCTATCGTGATCGACTTCTTTGGCCACTGGCCAGCAGATCAGATCATCGATGGCAGAGGCAATCTGTCGTTCCCCTCGCCCGATCGAGGCGCAATGAAGACTGTCGAGAAGTTCATGGCTATGCCAAGCCACGTGATCGTTGCCGAGTGCCGTCCTCACATCTTCGATCAGTAAAGATTCGAGAGTTGGATCCGGGTAGTGACTGCAGACGGTTCGAAGAATCGTACGAATTCTCCGATCCAGTAGTCGATCTCCATGGCGAGGCTCAGCGGACATCTTCGATCTCTCGCTTCTCCAGCAACGGGGTCAACTCTTTCAAGAACTGCGACACATCGGCGAATTCCTGATAAACCGAGGCAAATCGCACATAGGCGACCGGGTCAAGCTCGCGGAGCTGCTCGCTGACCGTCTCTCCTATAAACACCGAGGGCACCTCGCGGTCAAATCTCTCGCGAATTTGCTTCTCCACCTCATCGACGATGGTTTCCATCTGCTCGATCGAGATGGGACGCTTCTGGCACGCAGTGATCAATCCATCGAGGACCTTGGTACGGCTGAATTCTTGGCGGTTCTGGTTCTTCTTCACGACCAGCCGGGTGACCTCCTCCATCCGCTCATAGGTGGTGAGGCGTCGGCGACAGCCATTACACTCGCGACGCCTGCGGACCGCCCTCCCCTCGGAGATGGTCCGAGAATCTACGACTTTGTCGTCGTCAATTCCGCAGCTTGGACATTTCACCGGAGTGATCTCCTCCCGCCAATACGGCGTACTCTGAGCGGGCCCCTGGAAGTAGGAGACCCTAGAAGTAAGAGACAGGTTCGGCAGCCGAGATGTCGTGCCGTGGAACCTCACCGCCGATCAGATTCCCCCCGCACCGACGATGCCCTCATGCTATCCGACTCCTGGGGGGCACTCAACGATGGGCGAAAAGTGAGAAATACTCGAATCGGAGGATCCGCGTCACTTTCCCAGACAAAAGCGTGAAAATATCAGGTCCAGAACATCTTCTGGTGTCGATTCTCCCGTCACCTCTTCGAGATGGTGGAGTGCATCTCTCAGATCCTCGACCAGTAATTCAGGACCCGCTTCCGCCTGGGCGATGGCGTTCGACAGCCGATCTCGACAGGTCGAGACCAACTGCCATTGCCGTGCATTGAATCTCAGGGCATCGCTTCGTTGCTGACCCGACGATCGAGAGCACCAGGCCAGAAGTTGCTGACGCAGTTCATCGATCCCCTCTCCGGTCCGAGAACTGACCCGGGAGGCATCTTGCAGAAACTGCTCGTCGACGACCCCATCTCGATCACACTGGGTCAGAACCGGACGAACTCGGGATCGCCACTCGCCAGGCATACTCTGCTGTTCCTGCTCGATCTCGACACCATCTCGAGAGCCGTCGATCACCCACAAGATTGGATCATCCGCGTCCATCAGTTGCTGGGCTCGTTGCTGGGCACGGCTCTCCACTTCCCCCTCCGCCACCCGCTCACCGGGCAAGTCGAGGATTTCGACCTCCCGACCCGAGGACCCGAGGACCCCTCGAACCGCATCGGTGGTGGTGCCGGCTCCGGCATCCACGATGGCGAGTTCTTCCCCGATAAGGGCGTTGAGCAGTGATGACTTTCCTGCGTTGGGTTTTCCCCACAGCAAGATTCTAGGAATGACTCCGGAAACGGCGCTGGACTGGCGGGCCCCGAGCATCTGATCGAGATCGGTAAGGATCGGCTCTAGCAGCACCCGGGCTTGTTGAGATCCCGGAGATTGCACCTCTTGCTCGGAAAAATCGAGCCCCGCCTCGAGCAGCGCCAACACTTCAAGAAGTTTGGACGCAGCGGATCCGATCTGACTGGCCATCTCTCCATCCAGCACCCTTCGCACCGCTGCAACCGCAGTGCGATCCTCCGCTTCGATCAATGCAGCCACCGATTCGGCTCGGCTCAGGTCGATGCGCCCGTTGAGAAATGCGCGTCGGGTGAACTCACCGGGGGTAGCTGGCCGGGCGCCGGTCTGCTCCAGTTGCGCCAGCACTCCATCGAGGATCGCTGTGGCTCCCGGCAGCGCCACCTCGACACCCTCATTTCCGGTCCAAGAAGAACCACGCTTCCAAATCACGGCCAGCGCAGGAGTCGGAGGGGCATCTTCATCCCAGGTCAGATTCACGATGCGGGGAACCCTCGGTTGCATCTCTTCGGTGCGCGGAGTGGGAGACTCCACCACCAATTTCATGAATCTCTCGGCGGCGGCGGTGCCATCCAGTCGCAGCAGCACCATCGGCGCCGGTGGAGGAGGGCTGGAGAGGGCGAAGATCACTTCTTCCACGGTACACCTCTCAGCGCTGGTTCACCTTGCCCTTGCCGGATCGTCCATTCCCTTTGGATCCACTACCCTTCGATCCTCCAGGTCCCGCCGGGCCTGGCGATGGTTGGGTGGAGCCACCGGGACCGGAGATCTCTCGGGTAGCCCCCTGGGCAGGGAGTATTCCAGCGGCACGCAGATCGCGGCGAATCATCTTCTGCTCGAAGATTCCGATCAGCGCTGAGGTGATGAAATAAATCATCAACCCGGCGGCGAAGGAATAGAAGATGAAGCCGAAGGCAATCATCATGAACGACATCATCTTCTGCTGGGCCTGCGCCTGGGGATCTTCCGATTGCGGCATCATCTTCTGATTCACGAGGGTGACGATCACATAAAGAATCGGAAGGATGTTGAAATAGTTGCCGAGGAATGGCAACGAGAACGGCATCATCGCCAGCATGTCGGGGCGTGTCAGATCATCGATCCAGAGGAAACTGGCCTGCCTCAACTCGATGGCGATGGTGAAGGTGTTGATCAATGCCAACCAGATCGGCAGTTGGAGGAAGATGAAGAGGCAGCCGCCGAACATCGCTGCAGGGTTGACCCCTTCACTCTTGAATAACTCCTGAATCTTGCGCTGTTGTTTGGGAGCATCGTTCTTGTAGCGCTCCTTGATCTCATCCATCTGCGGCTTGAGTCGCGCCATTCCTTGCTGCTGGATCTGCATCTGACGCTGATTCTTCTTGTTGACCGGATGCAAGACTCCACGGATACAGAAGGTGAGCAGGACAATTGACAGACCCCAAGATCCGACCAGCCCATCAAAGGTTCGGAGTAACCACAGAAATGGACTGACCAACCAGCCGAAGAAGCCGTAATCGATCAATTCCGTGGCGCCCCAGTCTTCATGCTGATCCAGAACGATCGGCGATTTTGGGCCGAGGAACACGGCGTATTCGTGGAGGGTCGCCGGCTCGATCTTGCGGCGGTACCCGACCTGCAACGGCCACCCCTGCAAAGGGCGCCCAGCGATTCCGACGCTGGCGAGGTCCTCGAACTCCGCGGTCCGTTCACCGGGGCGAACCCCGTAGGCCAGCAGAGCCAGTGATGGAGCGGGAGAATCCTGGGTCGCCGCCAGCGGGCGGATGACTTGGGCAAAGTAGTTGCTCTCGAGTCCCGCCCAGGCGATGCCATCTTTACGAATCTCTCCCGATTCAACCGCCTCCACCTCGAGATGCTCGACCTCTCCGATCTGACCTTGGCGGTTTCTGGGTGCGACCACCCACTGATTCGGATAAGACGCGGCCCGTCCCGAAACATCGTAGCGAATACGCTTCGCCCCGAGCAGTTCATAGCGAATATCCGTGGCGACGGGCCAGTCCCCCTCGAAGGTCACAGAGGTGAATAGTTCGTAACCATCATCCGGGAGCGAATAATGACGAACCACGCCTCGACCGGCCGCGAGGTCGGTACGAAAGGTCACCGAATTGTCGGTCGATTCGACCACCTGCCAGACCCTTTGTCCCAGGTCCACTCCCAAGGAGGGCACCTGCAACTCCAACGCATTGCCAGACAGCAAATCTTGCGAGATCAATTGCAGCGGATCCTCGGACCCAACTTCTTCCCGATAAGCGGGAAGAATCGCCCTTGTCAGGACCGCACCACGATTGCTAATTTCAAGTTCCAGTTCCTCATTGGAGAGAGAGAAGAGTTGCTCTTCCAGTGGCTCATCCGAGACCGGTGCCGGAGAGATGCCCGCATCATCGGAAGCAGAAGCACCGGAAGCAGGAGCACCGGAGATGACTGCAGCAGGCTGCTGCGGATTCGAGGCCACGGTCTCCGGTGAAGGTGAAGGCTGCGGACTCGGCGGCCGGATCCAGTCCATGTAGATGAACGAGATGGCAAAACAGATCAGCATCGTCTGGAGGAATCTCTTATCCATCGGGATCTCTTTCCTCAGCGCCCTTCAGCGAGGCGCAGCGCCAGGTTCTCTGGCAGGGGGGTTCGCTTAAATCTTCTCATCGTCTCCTCGATCGGATAAGCGATTCTGCGGAACTCGACCAGATCCTGATCCAGGATCACATAGCTGGCACGAGGGTCTCCGTCACGGGGTTGCCCCACTGAACCCACATTGATGATCGTTTTCGCCTTCCCCAGTTGGAATTTCCCACCCACTTCTGCCGGAGTGATGAACCGAGGTCCCTGGGCGAAGATCCCGGCGACATGAGTGTGGCCGACAAATGCGGTGGCGGGGCCGTAACTTTCAAACAATGCCGCCACCTTGGCGGGGTCATCCTTGCAATCCTGAACAAACAGGTACTCGCGAGTCGGTTCACGAGGTGTGCCGTGAGCCAGGAAGAAATCGCCCTCTTCATGGGTCTGCTTCATCGAGTCCAGATGCTTCCAGAGGGCCGCATTCTCTTCTCGTGGCCGATCGGAACTCATCAATTGCTGCTTGGTCCATTCGACCGCCGCCTTGGCTCTCGGATTAAATCCGATCGGATCGAACAGAACGGCTTCCTCGTGGTTGCCGAGCAGATTGACCTCGAACTGTCGGCTCAACTGGAGGCACTCTCTAGGTTCAGGACCGTAGCCAATCACATCTCCCAAGCAGAAGATTCGATCGACTCCAGCCGCCTCGATATCGGCGAGAACCTGCTCCAGTGCCGGCAGGTTGGCATGGATGTCGCTGATAATGGCAGTTCGCATCGTCCCCCTGTATTCCGTCCGCCTGTATTCCGTCCCCCAGTATTCCGACGGGTCGAAACCGCCCTAGTCGAAAGTTGTCCGTCTGGGGCTTGACGGATTTTACCCGCTCGATCCGCTGGATCCAGCGAAGCCCACAGTTGTCTTCTCGAGTGGAATCTGCCGATTTCGTTACTCCTGCGGGTGTTCGAGCCGATATTTTGGTCTTCACCCTCCCCCGGACGGGCATCGGTTCAGGCGGGCTCCCGGATCCCCCAGGGGCCACAGCGCTGATTCCGTAGCGATATCCACTCTCCTCGGCCCAGGATGATGTGGTCGACCAGCTGGATTCCAAGGAGCAAGCCACATCGATGCAGCCGATGCGTCACCGCCAGATCCTCAGCGCTATGACCGGGATCTCCAGATGGGTGGTTGTGCACCACCAGGATGGAAGCGGCGGCCATCTGGATGGCGCCTCGAAAAACCTCTCTCGGATGAACGATGCTGCTGGCGAGAGATCCGATCGAGACTATTTGCTCACCCAACTTACGATTTCTCGTATCGAGCATAATCACCATGAAGAACTCCCGCTTTTCGCCAGAAAGACGTCGCGAGCAGTGGTGGAAAACCTGTTCCGGATCTTGAAAGAAACTGCCAGTACGCCACCGAGGCAGAGTCGCTCGTCGCCCCACCTCGACGGCGACGGCCAACAGTGCCGCCCGTTGCCTCCCGACACCCGGTAACTTCAGAAATTCGATGGGATCCGCGGCTCCCAGTCGATCGATGATGGCGGCCGCATTCTCGGGACAGTCTTCTTCGATGGGCCCTTCGACCAAGGACTGGGCTGCCGTTTGAAAGTGCGTCCGATAGCCAAGCACCTGCAACAGCCTCGCATCGGAAAGTGCGCTCACCTCGCCGTTAAAGATCTTCTCACTGGTGGATTCATCCGGCCTTGGTTCATCTGATCGCTGTTTATCTAAGCGCGGTTCATCTAAGCGCGGACAGCGGTCACGGTTCGACCGATCGATTCCACCACACCGACGGTTTCCAGTGGAATCGATGGGGGTAGTAGAAAATATTTGCGGATCCACAGGGACATCCAATCTGACCTGGATGATGAAGGGCCCGGCAGCCCCCGATAGGGTTGCCGGGCCCTCCACGGTCCGGAAATGGACAGGAGATGGACAGGAGTTCCATCGTCAGTCGGATCAAAGACCGTCCGGAGTCGGATCGGTTCCCGCATTCGGGAAGGGGATCGCCGGTGGAGTTCCACCGGAGAAGAGGAAACTCGCCAGCAGCACGGCATCTCCGATGTGAACGACACCGTTATCGTCGATGTCGGCCGTATCGAGAATCACCGGAGTCGAGCCGGCCCCCGCTACGTAGCCGGCGATCGCAGCGACATCGGCGATGTTGACTGCTCCATCACAGGTGGCGTCTCCGCGGATGAAGATTCCATCATCGATGTAACTGAAGCCAGCCGGGAATGCTTCCAGTACCGATCCAAAGTTATCGACAAAAATCAGGTCGACCACTGCCGGCTGATCAGAGGCGGGGATCACCACGGTCGCACTGGTGCCAGCGGCATTCACCACAACCGAAGAGGCGGGTTGATTACCAAATACAACTCCCAATCCGGTCGGCAGTCCTGTGCCGGTGACCGTCATCTCGCCCATTCCACACAGCGGTGACTGCGCTGGATCGTATCCATCGATGCTGACCTGGTAGTAACTGAATTCCTGGTCGAGTGTTACCGATCCATACGGAGTGAAGATCGAGACATCGACGCTTCCTGCCGTTCCTGATGGAGCGGCAGGAGTGGTGGCGAGGATGGTTCCAGTATCGATCACGATCACGGTCAAGGCGGGTTGATCTCCGAAGAAAACGCCAGTATCGGCGGTGAACCCGGTTCCATTGAAGAGTACATCGGTACCCCCGGCGACGGGCCCTGTGTTCGGAGCGATGGACAGCAGCGTCGGAGGTTGAGGATCGGAGAGCACCACGAACTCTGCACCAAGGGTAGTCGGTTCGATGGAGGTGGCCTGATCATCGACAAAGATGTTGGTGATCGAGGAATTGGCTGTCAGGTGTTCACCGAAGATGACCTCGGTTGTGAGTCCCTGAGGAGCACCGGGCGAGACCATAAAACGGAAGTAACCCAGTTCCGCTCCGAGGGACGAGGGGATACTGCTGAATGCAGAGATCACCGAGCCAAATGCAGTCCCTGCAGATGCCTCGATCCCGGAGAAGAACGCGGAGAAGGGGCCACTCAGGTTTTCACCCACGGTACCGATATTGCTGACCTCGAGGCAGGTCAGGATCGAGGGATCCCACTGCAGAACCACGCTATAGCCGGTCAGATCTTGCTGCCAGACGCCGCGTGCCCACACCACCACTTCCTCGCCGGGGTTGAGCACCGCCGAATCGAGGAACAGCGCATTCCCAGAAACGATGACGACACCGTCCTGTAATGCTGGCTCGGTACTGGGCCCACCGGTCGCAGGTTCCAGTGTCGCCGACACGATGTGACAAAGCGCCGATCCAATCAGTGAGAAATCGGCCGGAACCGTTCCCGAAAGGATCCCCAGGATGGCGGAACTAGAAGGGGCTGCGGATGCCCCCTCCACCTGGAGCGTCAGTCGACGAAGTCCAGCAAAGGTACCGAGAGGCTCATCGGTGGTCGAGATCCCCGCCGGAGAGACTCCTGGCACGAAGACTGAGACATCTTGCAGTCGAGTCGAGTCGTAGTCGACGACCAGCGACCAACCGGAAACCTGTTCCAGCAACTGACCCTGTAGATCGATGCTGAAGGGGCGTCCGATGACGGTGGTTGTGGACTCATAGAAAACTCGCTCGGAGAGAGAGATCGTACAAGCAGCCGAAGGTGCCGGATGATTGAGGCCCTGGTTGAAGTAGTCACCCACGACGGTGTAACTCCACTCCCCCGCACCTGCGAAGTCCGTGAAGCTGGTCGAGGTGCCTTCAAGTGTGAAGTACTCGATGGAACCGAGGGTTCCTGTTCGCTCCACCACGATCTCGTCGTAGTCGAAAGCGGTAGGACCGTTTTGCCAGGTCAATTCGACACTGTTACCGGAGCTGGAGCACTGAACAGTGGTGGGAGGTGCCAGAGGTATATTCAATTCCGATGCGTGACTCACATTACTGGCGCCACCGTCTCCGAACGCCTGTACCGAGAATACGACCAGACCGGGGAACTGGTCGTTCGCCACGTATTCGGTCTCGTTTCCGGCCAGCACCGTGACCAGGACTCCGTCTGCCAGCAACTGCAGCTGATCATAGGATTCGCCATTGAACCAACTGATCCTGACATCGTCATCTCCGACCAGAACTGCACTCACACCGGAAGGAGGAACCGTGGCTCCTCCGCCAGCATCGTCGACGCTACACGGAGCGCCGGCAGAACTCTGGGATCCCGTCTGGATCAATTTCAACTGGTAATCATGAGCATTCAGATCGGTGTCATCGTTGTAGGAGAGTTGCGTGGATCCAAGTTGAGCCAGCACGTTTCCATCTCGACTCAGTTCCCAGCTGACGGCTCCACTGATGAAACCCCACGACAGGAATACCCGCTGAGGCAAGCTCACCAACCTCTGGCATTGCAGATCGGGTACCGGGATCACCGTCACCTGGCAAGGAACCGGAACCGATTCGATCCCCGACGACAAACCGATGAGGGAATAGAGGAGAGTTCCGTTGTTGGTGTCGTCATCGGTAAAACTGGTTGCGGTGCCGGTGAGGGCTGCCAGGAGAACTCCATTCTTGTAGATCTCCAGCCCCCCGAGACTGTCGTATGAGATGGGGTTGGTCCACTCGAGGAACACCCCATCCACGCCACCGACCGAGGCGGGCTGACAAGTCAGCTCCTCCGGAGAAGGGGTCGTCGACTCGATAGAGACGACCCCCTGAGCGGCCGAGATCTCGGCCCCGATCAGGGCACCGTCCACCTCGAGGATCGCCTGGTTAGACCAGGGCGTCCCATCGATCAACAGCCCATCGGCGAGCTGGTATGTCGCTTCTCCGAGCATGCTCGGCTGGGGCTGAAAAATGAACCGGGCGATGGGTAATCCGCTCCCTGCAGAGAGGTACCCATTGATGACCAGTTCTGCGGCCGCCACTCCGTTTTCCTGGTCGATGTACTCGATCACTTCGACCGAACCGAAGGGGAAGGTGGCAGGATCCGCCTCGATCCTCATCAGTTGCAGCAGATCTTGATCGAACTCGATGGCGAGGTTGAATCGAGAGACATCTTGTTCGAACTCAGCGGTGAGAGGAACTTCGACCTGTGGTTCGCCCGGACCCACGCTGACCTGGGCAGGAAGTCCGTAGATCAGCATCGATTCATCCGCACTGACCACTGCCGCTGATCGCCACAGAGCCAGCGAACCTGACAGGTCGGATTGGGAAAGTTGCAGCAAGATATCAGTGCCACGATCTCCATCGCTATCGACCAGCAGCAGCGATCCCGCCGCAGGATCGTTGGTGTATTCCAGAGGCGTGATGGTGGAGTCTCCCAAATCTGCGGAGTGACGACGGATCAGAGTCAACGGATCGGTGGTCCCCGATTGAAGCACCACGATGTCGTCGATGTTGACCGGATCGCCATCGACTTCCCCTACTGCGAGATCCTCTACCAGGCCTCCGGTAAGCAGTGGAATCCCTTCCCAGGTCCCCTCGGGGAGAGTTCCTGGGTGGAGGTGAATCGAGAGCCCGGTGGCGGCGACCGCCACGGCATCCATCCAGCCATCTCCATCGACATCACCAAGGACTATTGGGCCCTGTGGCGCCGGAGAGAGGAGAGCCGCCTCAAGGAAAGATCCATTTCCGGCTCCACGAAGCAGATATCCATCTCCTGCAGAGACCAGCGCATCGATCTTTCCATCCCGATCAAAATCGGCCACGGAGATGGACTGAACCGGACCTCCCAGCGGCATCAGGCCTGTGACCGTCAACTCTTCGGTGACTTCAAAGGTGGCTGGATCGATCATGGTGATCTGGCGCATCACTCTCAATCCATCTGCCGCTCCGACCAGAAGGTCGGGCAAACCATCTCCATTGAGTTCGGCCCACGCCAACGCATCGGCCACCACTCCCTGCAGATCGACAGGATCTTGCTCTTCGATGAGATCCTGGCCCTGTACACCGACAATCCGGATGGTGCCATCGACACAGGAGATCAATGCTTCGGTGCGTGAATCCGCGTCGATATCCACCAGCAGTAAAGCCACCGGAATCGAATCGAGTTGCAACTGGGAATGAATCGTCCAAGAGGAAGCTTCGCCACTGCTACCACTTCTCAGCAGTCGTAGATCTCCGGCGCTACCCACCACCAGCATCTCGAGGCCACTGTAGGGAAGGAACTCCCCCAGTTCAGCCGCCAGCACCGCATCGGTTCCAGCAGCGGCCAACGACTCTCGTGGGCCCAACCCGCCGGTAGCATGGCCGAGGCGTGCCCTGAATCGGGCGACGTACGGATTGAGGAAACGGGGCTCATCTTCATCCGGCTGGATCTCCGAGAGCAGATCCTGGGAGAAGACCACTTGCAGCCATTCTCCTGGATGCAGTTCGGGGGTATTTCCAGCAATTAACAGTTGAAGGGTGTCGGCAATCCCCGAGTGATGACCCGGATGGGCCAGTTGAACATCTCTCCAGCCGGTCCTCGTTCCCTGAAGGAATATCCCCTGCGCAGCGCTCGAAGTCTGGTAGGGAAGATCGAAATGGGCGGTCACCGAGGGGCGCAGTGGAATCGACCGGGTGCCGGTCGTAGGATTCAGTTGGAATAGGCTGAACTCATCATCGGCCGCTTCGAAATCTCCCGACGAGGCTCCTGCTCCTTCAGTAGTGAAATGGATGGTGATCGGCTCGATGGGAATATTGACCGCAGTCTTGACTCCATCCGAAATCACCACGGTGATCGTCTCACCTTGATGAAAGGCCTCATCCAGAGTCAGGGTCAGCACTCTCTGGTCTGTATCGAGGGCTCCAACCGACGTATGCGCTCCCGAGAGGGAACCCTGGATACTCCAGTTGCTGGAGTCGGTAGAACTACCGGGATCCATAGCAGTGGAGAAAGCCACCTCGACCGTCGAGCTCACGGGAACATTGAATGCACCGTTGGCAGGAGTGGTGTACGGCACCGAGGGAGGATTGGTGCAACCGACCAGAGCCAGTAGCATTCCTAGCACGGTCACCATCGATTGAGTATTCAGGGCGATCTTCATCGATCGGCCTCCGTCGTCATTCTCGGAATCAGCGATCGCTGACTCCAGTGGTTATCCAGTTTCAAAAGTGAAACCAGCTTTAGACGACCAAGCAAGAACGGTCCTACAGACCGTCTCGACGAGTCGTCGACGATGGAGCTTCCGGAAGGATTTTTCAGGCCAGACCCGGCGGTTGCGTGATCCCCGAGGCTAACCTCTATCCTATCCAGAACTCCTCGGTGGTCAATCCCACCCGCTTCATCTATGGAACTCTGTCGGGCGTCATTTCCGACTCCCCCACACAAAAAAAACGGTCCGATGCGGCGAACCGCATCGGACCTTCCCTTGTGTCCTGGAGCGATTTTGCTCTTAGGGGCAGTTTGAAGCAGATTCGCAATCCGCTCCCTCTTCGATACCGCACTCCGGGAATGGAGCACTCGGTACCGGTCCGCTGAGCAACCGGTAACTGATCACAAAGATCGCATCAGCAGTGTCGATGAAGTCGTCGGAGTTGGCGTCACAAGCCTCGGCACAGGTGCCGGCGGGTCCGCCCTGGAACATCTCGTTGAGGATCCAGATTCCGTCGGCGATGTTAACAGACTGGTCACCGTTACAGTTACCACGGACAAAAGCAACGTCAGGCGGAGCGTAGGAGGGGCTCAGAGTCACCGAACCGTCGGTCAGAGACGGATCGATGCTATTGCCACCCACGACCACGATGTTCACAACCGAGGGGGATCCGAGATCATTGGACCAGGCCAATGCCGTGGTGGTGTCGGTTTCGAGTCCAGCGAGAGCAGCACCGACGGTGCTGTATTCGGCGTTCAAAACCGGTGTGGCGCTCTCGAAGGCCAAGGTCTGTTGACCGGTGAAACTGTATACCACTCCAATGGTCCATCCGCCGTCATAGGCGGCCGTTTCCGCGAAGTCCGGGTCGATTCCAAGATCAGCGTTCCAGGAGACCGAGTTGACGGTCAACAAGGAAGAATCGTGTGCCATTCCCATCGAGACGCCTTGGGTCTCGCTGGGGAACCCGGAGTTATCCGGATGCTCTTGAATGGTCGGCGAAACCGTGAAGGTCGCCTCTCCACTGAGTCCATCGTAGTCGATGGCATGGTCGGCGACTGCGAAGTCGAAGGGAGGTGGCCCTGCAACCAGATCGATGGTTCCAGAAGCGGTCGAGGGTAGGATCGATTGTCCACCGACAACCACCAGAATCTCAACCGCTGGGCTTCCGAGAGAGTTGCAGAAGTCAACACTCGTGGAGGAACCGGCGGCACCGAGCAGTTCGTAGGAAGCTACGTTCAACTCGTTTCCAGTGGTCCCTGTAGGGAGTGAAGCACAACCGACGAAACAGATGACGACTCCTACGGTGAAGCCTTCGTCAGAGACCACGTTGACCTGGTTGAAGTCTGGCTCATCGCCATTCTTCACGGTCATAGTGGTGGCTCCGTCGACGACTGCTGTCAGGCTCAGCGCCTGACCGTCATGACAGACTCCAAAGGACCAACCCTGGATATCGTCTCCATTGTTGTCCAACAACACCTGAAGATCGGCGCTGGAGCCCGGGGCTCCCTCAGCGCTGCTCAGCGACAGGTCGTATTGTGCGAATGCCGGGGCTCCGAGCAGGAGCGCTAAGGCAAGGGTGAAAGCGATTTTTGTAGTTTTCATTTTCATACTCACTTCCTTGAGGAAGTCCTTATTCTTTGGGTTCCTGGTTCGGGGTTAGTTACAAGATGCCGGCAGAGCACAGTCGAGGTCGTCCTCAGTGGGGTCTGCACCTGGCGTGTAGGGTCCAGGAGCGGGTGTCGAAGGACCGAACTTGAACAAGAAGTTGAGCAGGTAAACGGAATCCGCAAGGTTGATCACGGAGTCGTCATTGGCGTCACAGGCATCGAGGCATCCGACCTCGTAGCCCTGGAACTGACTGGCGATCACGGTAGCGGCATCCGCCAGGTCGACCTTGGTATCGGTGTTACAGTCACCACGCTGGAAGGCGGGGACTGGAATGATCTCGTAGGTCGCACCAAAGCGCTCGAAGGACTGAACAGACTGGTACTCGATAACAACCAGGTTGTTGATCGGGACCATACCGTTACCGTTGATTCCGTCGCAGAAATCGATACTGAAGGAATCTCCACAGGCGGCTCCACTGTCCACTTCGGCCTGCACGCAGGCGATCATCAGCGGCTCAATCGTAGAAGGCAGCTGTTGGTTTTCGAAGGGGGGAAGGGCGTCCATGAGGATACCAGCGACCAACTCGCGACCGTCACCGTCGTTGTCGTCATTGTCGATCTGGTAGTTGACAAATTCAGCACCCAGTTCGTCAGCGATGGAGCCTTCAATGGTGAAGGTGCCGTCGATCAGAAGTAGGTCGTCGTAGCAGACGGCCATCTGGATACCCTGAATGTTGTCGTTCGGGTCACTGTAGAAGAAGCAGAACTCGATCTCCTGACCGGGGAAGCCGAGGCCCCCATTGGTGCCGGTTTCCGGGAAGTCACGCTGACCGATGTAGAACGCCGTGTCATTGACTGGAATCGTGATATCCAGCAACGTCAGGGTTCCATCCTCGAGGGCGGGACTGATCGAAAGTCCTGCAACCACGATCACGTTATCGAGAGCAGGACTGCCCAGCTGGCTATTGACCAGTTCGATGGCGGTCGTGATCGGCGGATTGGGGTTCTCGATGACCTGATTGGAGGAATACGTGTAGCTGGCGATGTGATTGTCATCACCCGTCGCAATGCTCTGGCCCTCGAACGGGCTCTCGAAATCGAGTACCACACCCAGAGTTCCACCGTTGGAGTGCAACTCAGGAACGACCAGTTCAGCACCAGCAGCGAGCGTCTCGGCACCGAGGATGATTCCCTGAAGGGTCACCAAGGCCGGATCATGAGCCACCGCCAGGACGAATCCCTGGACAGCTCCACTGGAGTTTGAAAGAAGGACGCGAGCCGAGCCACTGGAATCGGAGTCGAATTCGATCGACTCGAGACGCATGCTGTCGGGCGGAGGCGGAAGAAGAGTCATCGTCGCGTTGTTGAGCCCGAGGCCATTGGCGGCACCGACGCTCTGCCCATTCTGTACCAACAAGTTGGACAGGGGCGGGTTGTTCAGAACACCGTCGGAGAACTCAACGGCACTCTGGGTGTCCGTGGTCACGATGGTCTGAGGGGTTAGGGTGAAGGCTGCCAACTGATGGCCTGTTCCGGCAGGAATTTCCTGGCCGTCAAAAGGCGCACTAGCATCCACCACGACTCCGAGAGTGAATCCACCGGAAAGAGTTTCCGGTACGATCAACTCTGCAGAAGCTGCGAGGGTCGCAGATCCTGCGACGATGTCGCTGACCGACAACAGTCCGTTGTCGAAGGTGATGGCAAGAACGAAACCCTCAACTGGGGCATCAGCGTCCATCAGAACGCTTAATGTCTCAGATGCGAGTCCTGCCGATTGACCATCGGTGATGGTCAGTGAATTTTGAGCGAAGGCATGTGTGCCGATCGCGGTGAAAAGTACCGCGAGAAGTGCGCTGCGAAGGCGCCTTAGACTCCGGTTCATCACTTTCTCTCCTCGTCTCCAGGGGAACACTTCGGATGTTCCAATCGGTCAGGGGGGGCCTTTCTTCCCAGATCCTGACTTCTCGGAATTGATCCGATAAAAGGGGGATTAACAAAAATGTTAGTAAACAAGTCAGGAAGACCCAGGAATCGGTCCAGGGGAGAACAGATTCCAGTCTCTACCCGACAACAATTGACGGTTATGTGGCGCTAGAAGAGGTAGGACTGGCCGAGTGTGAACCCGGAAGTGCTGGGGAGTCGTGTCGGGACTCCTGTCCTTGAGTCATCGAAAGTATCATTCAATGTCAAAGATGTCTATGTACAAAAGAGTTTACAAACTGACGGAGTAGACTTGATCTCCAGTTGCGACCAAGGCCCCTCACCGGAATCACGACGATTTCCGGCAACTAGTGCCGCTTCCCGGCAATCCTTGCTTTCTTCACCCCGAAGACGGTTGGAATAGGAACATCTCCGCTCCTCGGACCCTGGATTTACAGGAAGCGTAGAAGCGGTCTGCTGCGGATAAAAAAAAAGCGGGCCCGAAGCCGACTGGCTTCGGACCCGCTGCGCGGATCAGGTCGATCCAAGGAAGTGCACCTTCCGCTCATCCCATCAAACTCTAGGGACAGTAGTTGGTCGCATCACAATCAACGCCCGCCACCGCTCCACAATCGGGGAATGGGGCGGTCGGAGCCGGGCCATCGAGCAAGCGGTAGTAGATCACGTAGATCGCGTCCGCCGTGTCATAGCCACCGTCGCCGTTGGCGTCACAGGCTTCAGCACAGGTGCCGCTGGCCCCCCCCAGGTGAAGTTCCTGGAGCATCCAGATTCCGTCTGCGATGTTGACTCCGCTATTACCATTACAATTCCCTCGAAGGAACGGCTGATCGAAAACAGGCTGGAGGGTGATCGACCCATCGACCAGTTCTGGATTCAAAGAGGCTCCATCGACCACCACGATATTGGCGACCGGAGGGGATCCGAGCAAATCAGACCAGGTCAAAGCGGTCTCGGTGCTGCCAGTCCCGGACAGGGCGCCGGCCACAGTCGAGTACTCAGCCACCACCACATCCAGCGGCTCGGTGAAGCCTAGGGTCGATCCACCGGTAAAACTGAAGACCACCCCCACCGTCCAGCCATCCGAGAAGATTCCACCCTCTGCAAAGTCTGCATCAAAGGGAAGAGTCACTGAAATACCTGTGCATTCCATCACCGCAGAATCATTGGCCATTCCCATCGAGAACCCCTGGGTCTCATGAGGAAAATCCGCTCCGCTGGCACTGTGATCCGTTTCGGAAATCTGGACTGCGACGCTGAAGTTCGCCAACCCCGAGTTCCCATCATAATTGATGCTCTCGGTCGGCCCGGAGAAGATGAACTCTGGATCAGGAATCGGCGGAACTCCGAGAATCTCGACCGACACAGAGAGCTGCTCGGGAGCCACCGAAGCACCATTGACCACGATCACTGTATCCACAGCGGGTGCTCCCAGGGTGTCGCAGAAACTGGTGGTAGAAACGCCTTCCACATCTGCGGTGTAGGTCGCGACGTTCAGCTCATACCCGGTGCCACTCGCAAGGGTGGCACAACCGGTGAAGCAGATCACCACTCCCACCGTGAATCCATCGGTGAGCACATTGACTTGATTGAAATCGGGTGGACCACCATTTTTGATCACCAAGGTGGTCGCTCCATCGACTACAGCATCGAGAGTCATCAGGGTCGAGTCATGACAGGCCCCAAAGGAGTAACCTTGAACACCATCGACACTGGTATCGAGCATCGTCGATTGATCAAAGGCCTCTCCCAGAGTGGCCGTTGCCGGCGCCGAGGTGTACAGAATGTAATCCTGTGCGACCAACGGACTAGAGCTCAACATCAATAAAGTCGTAAACAGACAAATCAACTTGTACATGGGCAGGTTTCCTTCTCTTCCAATGGCAGCCAAGGAACTCCTGGCTGCACTCTTGAGACTCGATACTCCACATCCCGTGGCCTGTCTAGGCCGATAGGATGAATACCATTACACCTCTGATCAATAACTCAGGCTCACGGGACTCCCGTGGTCGTGTCCTCAAGATAAACCTAACGACCCGGTCGCTTCACTAAAGATCAAAGGAGTGGATCCTCCAGTGGATCCAAGTCGTCATTCTAATCGGCAATAGACCTCAGTGCAGCCTCGAAATTGAACCGAATTGATGCCCCTTCTCCATTACAATCAAGTTGTTAATCCATGCCTCCCTAGCAGCGAGATCAACCGAATCCATCACCAAAAAAGCCAGTTCCCCGAGAAACTCGGGGAACTGGCTTCGAAATTGGCTTCGAAATTGGCTTCGAAATTGGCTTCGATGAGTATCACTCGCCTGCAGGC
>JAPKAM010000048.1 GCA_028825265.1 Planctomycetota bacterium | reverse complement strand
CACTCTGGCCTGTCCCATCGAGAACCAGCAGAGAACCATGTCATTTTTCGATCCTATTTGGATTCATGAATGAGGCTTCTGTTGCCCCCCATCCTGAAGCGGTGGTCAGAGTGAATTCGAAGCGATCAAAGCCACTGATCGGCAACTCACACTTTCTTCCAACCTTACTTCTGGATGAAGGGGAACAGCAGGGATGGTCAGCCTATGGACAGGCAGACTGAAAACTCGCACACCCCAGAGGATCCGCAGTGGGATCAAATCCACAGGCCGGGTATGGAGCGAACGGTAGAGGGCCGTTCGAAAACAAGCCTTCGAGAAAAAACACGGTGTCGGCAATATCTACTGCGCCACTGTCGTTCACGTCACAACTGTCGATACAAGTGACGAAATTGGCTAATCCAAAGAGGTAATAGAGAGATGCAATGGCATCCGCAAGATCCAGCGATCCGCTATTATTGCAGTCGCCACGCCAGAAGAGTGGACCATCGCAGGTATCCAGAACTCCGTTTCCGTTACTATCGAAGCCGGTTCCCGCGGCAAGTTCGCAAGAATCGAGTATCCCATCGAGATCACAATCCACACTGGTTCCGTTCGCGAGATCAGTTCCGTCAGGGATTCCATTGAGATTACAATCGCTGAGGATGGTGATCACTCCATCTTCCCAGGTCGGAGTAAACTCGACCCCGTCCATCACGACCAGCATCGCGACTGGAGGATCGTACAGAGAGATGGAAAACTGAAGGGGAGTATCCCCTGCGACTGCGGTCGGAAGCACCTGATAGGTGCAGATCAATATTTCCTGATCCAAGCCTGCCAACAGATCCACGATCGGGGGGCTCAGGTCAAACAGACATCCCACGACGAATCCCGTTCCGCTGAGCAGGTCGGTTTCGAGCATCAAGAAATCGGGACTCACTCCCCCTAGATTCGCTCCCTCGAGGTAGAACCCACGCTGAAGGCTACTGATGGATAGCAGGGAAGGATCATGGCTCACTCCCAAGGAAAAAGCTTCGCAGTCACTTGTGTGATCCATTGCAATCCGACAGACCACCGGTAACCCTGGAATCCCGCTAGCTCCCACCAACCGAAAACTGGCTTCTTGTGCGGGCAAAACCGAACACAGAGCCAGCATGTGCAATGTCAGCCAAAGTGATCGCATCTTTCCCCTCTCAAAATCCACATCTTGAGATGAAGACCATCCACGACCTCAATCTTATTCAGTCAGTTCAGCAGTGCGACAGGGAACTCTATCTGGAAGTATTTTGACATGAATGGGAGTGGGATACTGGCCTGACAATTGTCCCACTGGCGGATCCAGCAGCCGGGCCTATCCGATCCAGAACCAGCACAGAACCATGTCATTTTCGATCCTCGCTGAGTGCTTGAATCAGGTTTCTGTTCCCCCACATCCTGAAGTGTGGTCAGGGTGAATTCGAGGCAATCAAAGCCACTGATCGGCAACTCACACTTTCCTCCAACCTTACTTCTGGATGAATGGGAACAGCAAGGATGGTAAGCCTATGGACAGGCAGACTGAAAACTCGCACACCCCAGAGGATCCGCAGTGGGATCAAATCCACAGGCCGGGTATGGAGCGAACGGTAGAGGGCCGTTCGAAAACAAGCCTCCGAGAAAATACACGGTGTCGGCAATATCTACTGCGCCGCTGTCGTTCACATCACAACTGTCGATACAGGTGACCAGATTGGCTAATCCAAAGAGGTAATAGAGAGAAGCGATGGCATCCGCAAGATCGAGCGATCCGCTATTATTGCAGTCGCCACGCCAGAAGAGTGCATTCTCGCACGTATCCAGAACTCCGTTTCCATCCTGATCTCCACCCGCGGCAATATCACAGGAGTCGGGAACTCCATTGAGATCACAATCGGAACTGGTACCACTAGCGAGATCCACGCTGTCCTCGATGCCATTTCCGTTGCAATCGGCGAGGATGTTGACCGATCCATCGACCCATGTCGGCATGTATTCCAGTCCATTCATCACGACCAACATCTCCACAGCAGGATCATGGAGATCCGAAGAAAACTGCAGTGGTGTGCTTCCTGGAGTTGCCGTGGCTGCAACATCGTAGGTCACGACCACGATTTCCTGGCCAACTCCAGCGATCAGGGGATTGATCGGTTCGGTTAGGTCGACCAAGCAACCGACGATGAAGCCACCGCCATTGATCGGGTTGGCTTCCATCATCAAGAACTCTGGACTGACACCTCCGAGGTTCGATCCCACCAGGTAAAATCCATTTTGCATGGTGGAAATGGAAAGCACCGTTGGATCATGGGCCACCCCAAATGAAAAGGCCTCGCACTCAACCGTGTGATCGATGTAGATACGGGTCACCACCGGAATCCCGGGAAATCCGTTGGATTGGCCCATCCAGAGATTCGAACTTTGAGCCGATGCCGGAGTACTGCTCATCAGGATGAGCGATATCAATACCGATAGGAAAGTAATCTTCATCGGCCTCCCCCTTCTGAGGTGACTCTGAACTTGGCATGGCTTCGACTCCAACTATAAAAGATGATCTGGTCACATCGATGATCGATGTTCGATTCTGAACAAATGTCATGATTGGGAGACCGATTGGCTGCAGAGGTGAATCGGGTGTCACTGAAAACGGGTTGCTGCAGCAGATTTGCTACAACAACCCGGATTGATTTCCAGAAATAGAGGGTACCGATCAGTCGAGGCATTCCAGCGCATCATTTGTGAGGTCTGGCCCCTGCGTCAGGTCGGTGGGAGCTGGCAGTACCTCTCCACTACCGAAGAGTCGAGTGAGAAGACGCACAGGATCCGCGATGTTCAACTGACCATCATCATTCATATCCGAGGCATCTTCACAGAATGCAGGGACTCCATCGAATAGGAACTGGAGACAATGAATCGCATCACTGATATCGACGGAACCATCTCGATTAGAATCTCCTCTGCGGAAGTGAGTGGCCAGAGTCGGATGATCAAAGGGCGGTAGTGAATTCCTGACGCGCTCGTCAGTTAACGCCTCGAGGAACAGGACCAGGTCTGCTCGTGCACCTGGTGGAAGGTTCAGCGGAGGGGTACCAGGTCCCCCATCCGGATTCTGAAAATCGCCTCCACCATTGTAGAAATTCACCACGTCATCGAGCGTTTGCTTGCCTCCATTATGGAAATAGGGCGCTCGGAGTTCGACATTCCTCAACGGTGGAGTTTTGAATCGACCCCTATGATTTGGGTTTCCCGTCACCTCGAATCGACCGGTATCTTCCGATTCAGGCCTGACTCCGATGTCGTGATAGATTCCGTCGCTGAGAAACGGACCTCCGTGACAGGGAAGGCAATTGTTGAGGAACACATTTAGTCCCTGAGCTTGGTCCTGGCTCAGTGCACCTGGATTACCTGCGATGAATTGATCGTAGGGCGACTGATCGGAAAGTAAGGTTCTCTCGTAAGAGGCGATGGCAAATGCAATCCGCTCGCCAGTGATCTCCGTAGTTCCGAATGCCATCTGGAATAGAGATTCGTAATCGGGAAACTGACTCAGAGTATCGGCCATCGCCTGCGGAACATCGGTCGCATACTGCAGGGGGATTGCAGCCATCAGACGGGCTCTCACATCGTCCCAGGTTCTCGTTTCACATCCCATTTCGACATCCGAGATGATCGGCACCACTGCCTGAGCTTCCAGAGCTCCGGCGGCAGGGGTGCTATTGCCCGGAATACTGATGGATCCCGTCTCAGGATCGAGAAATTGTGGCCCGATACGACCATCCCAGAACAGTTCCGGATTGAACATCGCATTGATCGCCGAGGGAGACTGTCGACGAGTGACCTGTCGTTCGGTACCGAAATTGACGTCTCCCGAGAGGGCTCCAGAACAACTCTGCCTCTGCATTCCAATCGAACCACGGATATCATCTGCGGACCCGAACACATCATCTGGTCCGGGATGAATCGACAAGGAATCAAAGGAGCGAGAATCGCCGCCGCCATGACTGGATTGGTGGCAAGTTCCGCACGCGACCGAACTATCGATGGATAATTGGGTATCCCAGAAGAGAATTTTGCCGAGCATCGCTTTCTCTATTGTCAGTGGATTCTGTGCCGGAATCGGAACTGGAGGCAGTGCCTGTCCTCCCGGTGGCGGCGGCGGAGGTGGCGGCGGTCCCTGAGCGATCAAACTTTCGCCACAAAGGCTGACCAGTAGAAGGCACCAAAGGGCTAACGAGGCCCGCTTTCGATTCCTGTGAACAGCGATCAAGATTCCTCCATTTGCAACTATTGGATTGGATCCGGTTTGATTCGAGAGTCTGACGCGAAGAACCGAGGCGAGGGACTGACGCGAGGGACTGACGCGATCGACGACTCCAGCGGCTCGACTCCAGCGCCGGTCCATTGCCCGGTCCATTGCCCGGTCCATTGCCAGGACCAAGACCCTACAGGCTCCATCTTACGAGCGAAGCCCCCCAAAGTCACCCTAGCATCGCACTCATCACTCCCACACAACCCCGTCCAACTGGCACAGTTGCCACCAATTTCCTACAATATTAGTGGACCATCACTGGGATTCCGGCACACCGATCAGGATCCTGTTGCATCCTGAAGCCGGTGATGGAGATGATGATCGGGGTCGCCAAGAGCAGGAGTGAAGTTGATCCAAAAAAGTAACCTACGGGTCCCGAGTTGGGTCGTGCTGCTCAGCGTCCTGTTCGCCTGCAGTTGGATCGCCTACAATTCCGGAACTGACCTCGATTCTTTTGTTCTGCTGGAGCCCACTTCGATGGAGGGATTCAGTTCGGTGATCCAACGTTGCGGGGTCATCCCCCCGCAGGGTATCGTCGATGTCAAATCAACCGGCCTTGCACTGCTCGACATCGACTCCGATGGCCGGACTGAAATCCTCCTGACCTCGGGCTCCACTTCCGCCCGATTCCAGATGCAAAAGGCCGGTTTTCCATCGTTCTGGTTCCGACAGGCGGAAGGGCACGACTTCAAAGTCGAACCGATCGCAGACATCTCGCAGTTCCCCCCGATGAAGTGGAGCTGTGGCGTGGCGGCAGCAGACCTCGATGGAGATGGAGATGACGATCTGTTGCTGACAGGAATTGGTGAGCTCCAGTTACTGGAAAATATCGATGGGCGCTGGAATCCCGTAACCGACAGCGGACTCTCTGCCGAGGGCTGGTGTACCAGCGCTGCCTTCGGCGACCTTGACCTCGATGGCGATCTCGATCTCTATGTCTGTCGGTACCTCGACTATGACTTCGAATCGCCCCCGCGACATGGAGCCGAGTGGTCGTGCTTGTGGGAAAATCGCCCGGTGCTGTGTGGGCCACGAGGTCTGCCTGCACTGCCCGATCTGGTGTTCGAAAACCTGGGTGGGTTGAAGTTCCAGGAGGTCACCCAACAGTGGGGATTCACTCCCGACTCGACCGGCTACGGCCTAGCGGTGACCATCATCGATCTGTACGGGGATCCCCATCCCGAGATCTTCGTCGCCAATGATTCCTGTCCCAACCACCTCTGGTCCTACTCGCAGTCCCGACGCTGGAGTGAAGATGGACTGCTCTCTGGGATCGCCGTCGATGAGGACGGGCAAGAACAAGCCGGGATGGGCATCGGCGTGGGAGATCTCGACGCCGATGGCAAACTCGATCTGGTGGTCACCAACTTCGAACGTGAAAGTCTCAATCTCTACATCAACCAAGGCGATGGGACCTTTCGTGATGAAGCGGCGACCCGTGGACTCGCCGCGGCGAGCCGCCCGATGCTGAGTTGGGGCGTGGCGGTCGCAGATCTCGACCTCGATGGGCTGGCCGATCTGTTCGTCGCCAACGGTCACGTGTATCCCGAAGCGGATCAGGTTCCCTCCTCCGCCGGTTACCAGCAAAGCGATCAGTACTGGCTCGCCCGTCGCAGTGGCGACAGAGTTCGCTTCGAGGAACAGATCGATGAATCACTCCGCCAGCAGAAACACCTCGGTCGATGTGCCGCACTCTGTGACCTAGATCGAGATGGTGACCTCGATGTCCTCTCCACCAGCCTCAACGGCGCTCCCCACCTGCTGATCAATCATGCCTCCGAGACCGCCTCATCGATTCGGGTTCGACTGCAGCAGGATGGCCTGAACCGGCAAGGAATCGGTGCCTCGGTGGGGTTGCGTAACGAGGGTCGGTGGATCCCCTACCCAGTGCTACGACAGAGTTCGTTTCAAACATCCAGTGAGGCCGAGGTGATCCTGGCCACCGATTGGATCGCCGGAAGTGGACTGCTCCAGTTAGAGGTTCGCTGGCCCGACGGAAAACGCGAAAGTTTCTCGGTGGGACGCAAAGGCCTCTTCACCCTGCACCGAGGAAGTGGCGTGATTCGCTGATGCGAGGCTGGAGGGCGAGAAGGCGCATCCAAGTTCCGGTACTTCGCGGGTTCCCGAACTTCGCTGGATCAACGACGTCGCCGGGTCCGAAAGACACTGGAAAGAAACAATCGGGGCGAGAGGATTCGAACCTCCGACTTCCTGCTCCCAAAGCAGGCACTCTGCCAAACTGAGCTACGCCCCGATAGATCCATTCAATTCAAAACGATATCGATCCAACTCACCAAAGTGTCGCTGCCAGCGCAGGGTCGTGCGCTGGCCTTTTCTCGCAAGAAAACCAGAAACGGGGAACCGGCTCGGATCGCAGAAAAGAAAGACCTTCATCTTTCGGACCTCGACGCCTGCCGTCTGCAAAGACGGCTTAGTTCACCTCGAATGCAAGTTGATGACCCAACAACTTAGAGGATTCGACGAAGATGGTTTGGTTCTTCTTATCACGGAATAACCACCCCTCGACTCCGTCTTTACTCCAACTCTCAACCGGTACGATTTCGTGTACTCGCGCGTACTGGTGCAACTGTTCCGCCATGCGTTTCCCCCAGCTGGACAAATAATGGCGACTCGAAATCCGGCCCACCCGTCCTGGATAGGGATCCTCAGCGGCAGATGGGCAAGTGTCAAGGGAGACGGTGATTCGTCGCTTCGGTCAGGATAGACTGGGGGAGTTCCTTTGGACCCCGCCCCGAGAGATGGAGTCCGGTGCCAGCCAACGACCATCAAAGTACTCCCCGACGCCAACGGTTTTCGCCGCCGGGCATCATCGATCCTCGCCTTCGGGCCGGGCGTCGCAGAATCCTCCGCCATTGCAGCCTGAGGGGTGTGGCGGCGGGCATCGCCATCGGCCTGCCACTGGCGGCACTGATTTGGCTGACCGACGACGATCCATGGCGGGCGGGCTTCACCTCCATTGGCGTGGGACTGCTACTGTCGTGCGGTTTTGCCATCCAACAGCGGCGACGAGCGGTCCCCCTGTGGCCGAGAATCTGGGACCGTACCATTCGATCCCAGGCGTTGATCGAGACCATCATCGACCGCCAGCACCGACCCGCCGGAGATCCCTGGCTCGATGCCCTGAGAGCACGAAGTGGCCACATTCCCCTGCCAGACCCGGTTTCTCTGCTGCGCCAATTGCCCTTTCCCGATCCACGTCCCTGCCTGATCCTGACGGCCACGGCGATCCTCATCGGCGGGCTGCTGGGACCGACCGATCCGACCATCGGGGGCGCGGTCGAACCAAACTCGGCAACCCCGCCGGTGGCCCAGACCTCGAGCGAGGCCGTATCCGCCGACCAGGTCCGTGCCCGACAGCAGCGGGCCAGAGGTCGTGAAGATGCGGCTCTCGCATTGGCGGGTCGAAAGGCACTGGAGCCGCTCGCACGGCAGATTCGCGGCCTGGCACGAGCCGCCGCCGCGCCCGACTCGCTGCTGCCCAGGGATCTCCAGGCGGTCCAGGCGGCACTACAGCGCCTCTCCGCAGCGGATCCGATGATTCCCCAAGTCGAATTGTGGAACGAGCCAGCAGATCTGAACCGACAGAGCCGGGTGGTGGAGGGGGACTCGTTGGCCGGTAACGGAGAGGCGCTCCCCCTCGCGGCCGAGCCCGGCACCGGAGCGGTCACCCGCACCCCGGACCTCGCCGACGGCGGATCGGACCGCCCCACCGATCCCTCCTCAACCGTGCTGAACTCCCAGCAGAGCCCCCCCTCGATCGGTTCGATTCGCATCGAAGGATCCCCCACCGATGGCCCTTCCGATCTGCTCCTCGACACTCGAGCGGTGACTCCCCTTGGCGAAGAATCTACTGCATCCTGGGATCGGGTCCGGGATGATCCGCGACTGGCACCACGGTGGACCCGGGTGATCGATCTGTATCAACAGTGGATTCGAGGGAAGGAGCGACCCGGTGGTGGATGATGCGGTGCAGAGATTTTGCCAACAAGATCTGCAATTACGAGAGGCGCTCGGCACGGTCATCTTCGGCCAGCCAGAAGCGATCGACGCGGCCACCTGTGCGCTACTGGCAGGAGGCCACCTGTTACTGGTCGGTGTACCTGGAACCGGAAAAACCAGACTTGCGGAGAGCGTCGCGGACAGTACCGGTCTGACCCGCGGCAGGATCCAGTTCACCCCCGACCTGTTGCCCGCCGATATCCTCGGCGGCGAAACTCTACTGCCGGGAAGCAGCGGAGATCGAATCGAGTTTCGACCCGGCCCCGTCTTTACCCAATTGCTGATCGCCGACGAGATCAACCGCGGAACTCCCAGAACCCAGTCCGCTTTGCTCGAGGCGATGCAGGAGTACTCGGTCACCATCTCGACCAACCGTCACCGACTCGATCCACTCTTCAGCGTCATCGCCACCCGCAATCCGATCGAGTTGGAGGGGACCTATCCGCTACCAGAAGCACAGCGAGATCGGTTCTTGCTCGAGGTCCCGCTGCACAGCCCGGCGCCCGATGTGCTGACAAAAATTGCCGCGGCGACCACCATCGAGTCGCAGCTGACCGCCACCAAGGTGCTCGATCCGAAGCAGATCGAAACGATGCGGCAGACGGTGTTGCGGGTCATCGCCGCAGATTCAGTCATCGAGCGAGCCGCTCGGTGGATCGCCGCCACCCGACCGGAGGACCCCTCCGCTCCAGAATTGATCCGGCGAGGCGTCCGCCTGGGAGCCGGTGCTCGTGCCCTGCAAGCACTGGTTCTGACTGGAAAGGTCGAAGCGCTCCGATGCGGACGGACTCACCTGGCGGATGAAGACTGGCGGAGGTGGCGACATGAGGTGATCCGTCATCGACTGGTCTACTCCCTCGAAGGAGAACTCGATGGCCTCGGTCCACAGGAGATCGTCTCTGCAGTGGACCGGGCGGTGGCTCATCAAGGATGATCAGATTTAATCGACTCCCCCCACTCTCCAGACTGTGCTTCTCCCTGGGTCTTCTGGTGGGCGTCCTGGGTACGTTTCCTAGTTCATGGGTGGAGGGCGTAGATGACGACCCACTGGAGGCGATCGTCTCACGGGTCGCCTCGACTCCGGAAGATCGATCGAGGGTCGAACGAGCCTTGCTGTGGGCCCGTGATCAGGGTCGGATCGCTGACCTGATCGATGCGATCGGCGAGCACGGCCTCCACCATCGAGCCCTACCGACCGTCCAGATTGCGATCGACCTCGCCACTGAACAGGGTCATGTAGAGCGGGCCGTGCAGATCCTCGAGGCCGCGCTTGAACTGGATGCTTCGCCAGATCTACGCCATCAACTGGCATCGATGTGGTTGTCGGGAGGATGGCCCCAACAGGCCCGCCAAGTCGCCTTGGACCATCTCGAGAGTGACCTCTTCGCCGACATCCGACTCGGCTTGCAACTGTTTGAGGATCGGACCGACTCCCCGCCAGCCACGCAGATTTCCACCACCACGCTGAAACTTCTGGCCGATCGGTCGGGTCGCTGGAAGTGGGCCGTTGCACTGCTGCAGCAGCGAGGAGAACTCGACGACGCACTCGAGATCGCCCTCTCCGGCGGACTCGACGCCGAGGTACGTCAACTGCTCGCCAGCGGGGCTCGCCCCGCAGCGGGAGCGATGAGCCTACGACTGGCACGCCTGCTGGGTGAGACGCACTGGGCTGGCAGTTCATGGATCGATGAAGGAACCGAGGAAGGCGCTCGCTGGCGCGCCTCGATGGGAATCGAATCGATACTGCTGTCGAATCCCGCCCGACCGCTTCGGTTGCCACCGTTGAGAGTCGCCCTCGATCGGCTCGAGGCCAATGACGAGCGGGGTGCGCGAAGGGCAGTCGCGCTGTGGCGACTGGGAGGTGGCGGAATCACGCGCCAGGATGTGAGCACTCGGCTCATCTTAGATCAGCGCAAGCCGTCTTGGCTCGGTCCCGATCGTCTGCCCGAAAGTCTCGAGCGACAATTACGTGGATCCTTCGCTGCCGAGGACGCCCATCTGGCACTGTCGGCAGCGCTGCGCAGTTTCGAAGGAACCCCGATCGAAGCGAGGCTCTGGTTCCAGGCGGGACGGCTATCGCAAAATCTCGACTGGATCCACCGCTCGAGGCGAATTCATCCCGCCGGTGAAGTGGCACTCGAGTGGTCCGCAGGGATCGAAGCTCGCTGGACTCTCCCAATTGAATTCACGGACCTGTCCGAAGTCTGTGATCCCGCCGATTTTCTGCCGCAGGCCACTTGGCCCCCTCGCGGAGCGCTGATCGGCAGTGTCGCGGGAGAACCGGTCCGGAGAGTCGGTCTCCCCGCCAGCGACCAACGCTACTGGCTCGATCACTGGCAGAGAGATCCACCTCACAAGGATGCGATGAAGCGAAGCCAGCCGACCGACCGCAGCGTGCGGCTTCGCATCACTGATGGGGTGTGGCTGGCGGGCGATGCTCAGTCGCTGCAGGTCATCGATACCACGATGCGACCGGAGCGAGTGCTGGTCGAATTGACTCCCCGCGGTTCTTTCTCACTGCTCTCTTCCGATGGATTACCCACAGATGCGGTGCTCGACAAGATCTTCCGAATCTCCACTCCCAAGAAGTGGCTACGGATCGCACCGGTAGCGCCACAGATGGAACCCTCGATGCGATCCTTCGGTGAGAACGCTTGCCGCCGAGCCCGCGATTTAGAACCGATGCGCTGGATCGATTTCCGACCCACCGAAGACGGAGCATGGTGGGTGGATGTGGCGGGGGTGTCGGGATTATTCAACTCCGAGGCACCGACGATGACAGCTCGCCAATTACCGGAGGAGATGACTCCAGTCCGCTCGGAAACGATCGCACTCGGCCCCCTCCCGACTCGCCATCTGCGACGAATCGGGACTCGTCGACATGGCATCGTGCCGACCTCAACGCAACCGCAGATCGATGCCATCGACGCGCCCCAGCCACTGCTGCCGAATGGCGAGCGATCGCTGCTGACTGCGGGTCACCGGCAACGAGTGGTCGTGACCGACTCGGGGCTGGTTGGGTTGTTCGAGAATGGAGCCTCACGTGCATCGTGGTGGAAAGAGCTGCTGTCACCGCCATTGCGCGGGGTCGGCGGTTTCGCAGCGCTACCGGCGCCGACCGTGCGTCCCGATCTTCCCTGGGCCGATGGGGCGACCCCTCGCCTGATCGAGGTCCCCGATGAAAACGGCGCCAGCCGATTTCTGTTGCTCGCGAGCCAACCCATCATCATCGATGTCGATCCAGCCCCGCGGATTTCCCCTTCCTTTTCGAGCTGCGAGGCGTTCGCCGGCGGCACCATCGACGACGATGGACAGTTGTGGCTACTCGATGCGACCGGTGACCAATTGATGAGTCGAGCGGGAAACACCATCCTACCCCGACCCGGCGCGTACCAACTGATCTCGACGCGCCACGGCATCATCATCCTCGGCATCGACGGTGGACAGACTTGGCTGATGCATTACGACGGTCACTCGGCGCAGGAAATTCCGACACCGCCGCTGCCGGATGAACGAGATCGCCCACATCTGCGAGTGGCAGCTCTCGCTCGCTGGGGAGATGAGGTGCTACTGCTGGCGGATCGATTGTGGCTGATCTCCCGCGACGGGAAGAGCCACCGGGCACTGACGCCGGCTCCACAAGATGGAGTCTACAGACCGGTCCACTGGGTTCAGTCTTGCCCGAAAATCTGGCCGGGAGCGAACGCCTCGACCCGTATAGAACTGGACCGCCCGTGGGGTGTGACCGAGATCTGGAGCACTCCATGAGTGGCTCCTCGCTCGACCACACCCGACTGATCGAACGACTGGCCGGTCGATTACGCTGGAGAGATGCAGTGAATGGAGTTTCCATCGGTCAGGGGCGAGGATCCCGCGCTGCCGGAGGCGGCGAGTTCGACGGCCATGCGCGGTGGTGTCCTGGAGATGATCTGATGCGACTGGACCTGCGAGTCTGGTTGCGTCTTCGCCAGCGCTGGACACGCATCTATCGTGACAGCACTGCAGAGCCTCTCACCATCGTCATCGATGGGGGCCCCTCGATGGGATTCGGTCACAAAACTCAAGTGCTGTCGTTGATTCGTGAACTGTTACAAGCAGTAGCACGATCTCGTCGCGATCCTCATCGGGTGTGGATCCTCGATGATGGCGGTGCACGACTGGCTCTTCCCGACGATCGCCCGGGAGACGCCACCCGAGGAGATCTGGGCCGCTCCCTGCAGCGAGTCAAACCCAACAGCACCGGCCCGGGAAGGGTGGTGATGATCTCCGATCGCATCATCTTCGATGACCTCGATGCCAGCCTGCTTCGATGGATGAGATGGGGGAAGCCGATCTGGATCAGCCCCTGGCTCCCCGAGGAAAGTTCCCCCACTCCTCTCGGACAGGTCAGACTGGAGGCGAAGGACGAGCCGCCATGGATCGGCACCATCGATCGATCCAGTTGTCGAAGATATCGAGATCGGTTCGAGAAGTACCAGCGAGCCCTGCGCTCCTGGTTGACTCGCCATGGAGGATCTCATGTCCCGATCGATGCCTCGCAGCATGGAGAACGGCTCTTACGACCACTGCTGCATCGCAGTGGTCCACTCGAGGTGATCTCGAGATGATCTTCGAACTGGTTCATCCCGGCTGGCTACTCCTAACGCCCTTGCTCTTGCTGGTGTGGTGGCTCCAGCGCAGCCGGCTGACGGCGGCAATCACGACGGTCGCGGTGCCCAGTACCGGGCTATGGCACAAAGTCGTGCCACAAGAGAGTCGAAAGTTTCCGCTGATCTCGTTGCTGCTGGCCCTGGCACTGCTGGTCACCGCGTCGGGACCTCGCCTGCTGGTCTCGGATGAAGTGGTGATTGGCGCCCGCCGAACCCTCGACCAGTCGATCATCATCGATGTTCGAATCGAGTCGCAATCGCGATGTGAACTCAGCATCGGAGATGCCGCCGCAGAAACGATTTCTCTTGAAGGTGGCGAAGCGACTTTAAAGATCGACGCCCCCCCCCCCCGGCACCGCCATCGTGGTGTCCTGGGCGCAACACTCCGCTGACTGCCGAGTCCCTCCCGAACGGCTGCCGATCTCCATCCAGGATGACTCGCAACTCGAGACCGTCGCCGCGGTCCTTTCGGCGCTCGAAAAGACTGGCTCGATCACTCTCGATGGAGCCGATCCCGATCTTCTCATCGTCCGGGGAGCCGCAGCAACGAGTCATCGACCCGTCATCTCCTTCCCGCAGGAGCAAGGAACTCTATTTCTGCCAAGGGCGATGCCGGCCTCGACCTCGCTGGAACTGCTCGACGGTTTGCATCCGCGCTACTGGACCATCTTCAACAGCCAGGTCGCGGCTGGGGATCCACTGCTGATCGACCAGCAGGGACAGGGACTGATCTGTCGTACCGATACCGGATTCCACTGGGGATTCCTACCCGAGGATGGGGATCTATGGCGTCGCTCCGACTGGCCGGTGCTGCTCGGTCGAATGATCGAGGAACTGGTGCCCAGCCCGACCCGCAATCGACCATCGATGCGGGCCATGGCGAGCACTCAGATGTCGCTCATCCTGGCAGTACTGCTGGCCCTGTGTGGATCGCTGTGGCTGGGTCGCGGTGGCCATCTGGCGACCTTACTGATCGCCGGTGCCATCGTGGCGGGACAGTGGCCCACGACCTCGCGACCCATCGAGGGTCTAGCGAACCTCGAACGGATCAGTGCGGCAACCGACCCGGGTCAATCGGTGTCACTGCTCGACAGTGCCCCACCCGCAGCCCCGGACCTGATCGAAAGATTGCAACAACGAGGAGTCGGGATCTCACTGGTGGCCGACCCGAACGCCGAGTTCGATGCTCCAATCGCCCGCATTCGACCGGGTCAGCGACATTCCATTCCGGGGTGGAAATCCGCGATCGCACTCTCCCCGCTGGGAACTCGAACGGAGATCGAATTCCCATGGACCCCCGAGCAGGCGGGAGTCTGGCAACTTGAACCCGCAGAGATGGAATCGACTGGCGAAGCCAGTCCGCGGGTCGTGGTGATCGTCGAACCATCGATCGATGCAGCCCTCTGGAGCGAGGCCGATTCGATCGCTGCCCAGTTGCTTCCGGAGCCGCAGTTCTCGCTGGTCGGCGGGGTCGGCAACTTTCCAGAACCGGCGGCAGGATCGGTCATCGTCTGGAATAGCAGCCCCATCGCTGCAAGACACTTCGAGCCGCTGGTCTCGTGGATCGAACGGGGCGGCACCTTTCTGGCCCTTCCCGCCGATCGCTTCTGCGACGATGAGAAGACCCGGCTGGCGCTGGAACAAATCCTCGCCACCTCGATTCCTGCCGCACCAGAGCCGCCGCTGAACGATCTCGGAGTGCTGTTGCTCGATCTCTCCGGTAGCCTCTCGGGAGCCGGTTCCAGGGTGCTTCTCGAAGGCACGATGGCATTGCTTGAAGGCACCCCCAGAAACAGTCGCTGGGGCGTCGCCGGCTTCCGCGACCGACTCGACTGGATCATCGAACCGGGGACTCCCATCGAATCATCATGGCTCGACCGGATCCCTGCACAGATCACATCCGGAGGTGGGACTGATCTCGGTCATGCCTTGCGATTGTGCCGGCAATCGCTGGTCGCTCATGACGGTGGTCGCTCGCTGGTGGTGATCACCGATGGTCGCTCCACCCCCGATGACTGGGTGGCCATCGGTGACTCGTTGAAGCGGGATGCCATCGAACTCGACATCGTATTGGTGGGAGAGACGATCGAGCGTTCCGTCGTGGAACTGCTTTGTCGACGTGCCGGTGGTGATCTTCATCACGCTCGAAGTTCCAGTCACGCCAGCGCGCTGTTGCAAGAAGCCGTGCAACCGGCTGAACAGGGCTGGCAGCCGGTCGAAGCACCGGTACAGGTGTCCGCTGTCGATCGCTTCATCGAGGCGGGCCCTCGACTTCCCCCGGTGCCCATCCGGAGAGTGGCCATCGACTCCCCATCGCGCCACCCCGATGGAAAATGGCTGTGGGTCGATGGTAGTGGCTCTCCCATCTTGGCGATTCGGCCGATCGACAAGGGCATCAGTGCGACCTGGTACTCCGGCCTCGACCGATTCAGTTTGGCCGGATCTGTCGCCGAGACCCACGCCCATCTGTCTCAGCTTCTTGCAGCGGCAGCAGAGCGACGCCAGCCACGGCAGCGAAAAGGTTTCATCACCCAAACCGCCAGCGGTCAATCACAACTGTGGTGGTCTCGGCAAGAGGATGATCGATTGTCAGGGGAGATCTTCATCGGACGGGTGGGGAAGGAGGCGACCCCGCTTCGGGGTGTGGCCACTCCTGGCAAGAACGGATTCGTGGCGCCGCTTCCAGCGCCCCCGGGGGAGGCTCCTCCGGCGCCGATCTGGTGGAGTCAGGGCTCTCACCTCGATGCCGGATCGATTCCTGCTCGGGGGAATGCTCGAAGCTGGCGCGCGGTACTGGGCGAACGAAGTCTCGCCCCTGCGGTCCTCGGCCCCCCGGTCGGGTGGCTACTGGTGCTGGCCGCAGCGTCGTTACTCAGCAGCCGAGTGCGTCAGGGGTGGGATCGTCTCCTTCAAGGGGGTACGGCTGCGGAAGAGGTCCAGCACCGCTGAACAGTGCTTGCAGCACGGCTACGGCATCGGAGATATCGATGCTTCCATCATCATTGGCATCTCCTGCATCCTCACAACTGAGTTGGGTTGAGTTTCCAAACAGAAGATCCAGCAGCAGGATCGGATCACTGATGTCGACGGCGGAATCACGATTGGCATCCCCACGGATGAAACTTCGCGGACCCGGAGGTGGCGGAATGATCGCCGATCCGGGTCCTCCAGGACTGCCGAGATCCCCTGATCCATAGGGGGTCGTGGCGGTGATCCAGACCGTTGGGTCGCCGGGAACGATCGCCAACAGGTCGAGGATTTCGGCGGAGAATCCGGCCAGGTAGGGCCAAGTCGCAGAACTGTACATCACTCGCGCTCGCTCCACCGCGAGCGGATCGATCAAGACCACCTCATCGGCGCTGTTGGCCAGGATCAGATTTCCACCGTATACGTAGTCCGCCACCACTCCACCGTTGGTCGCGACATTTCCGTCTCGAGCCAAAACGAGAAATTCGTAGGGTGCAATCAATAGTCCGCCCGGGGCATTGATCTGATGAAGATCGGTATCGTCATCGCGAATCGTCCAGCCGTTGAGATCGATGGTGTCGGTCCCCCGGTTGAAGATCTCGAACCATTCCCCCGCCGCATCGCTGACCACTGCAGGATTCGGCATCAACTCCGAGATGATCAGATTCACCGCTCCGGGGTCGGGGGGCGGTGCTCCACACCCCTGGCCGGTTAGCGGCACTGCCGACACGGTGGAGCCGGCGAAACTCTCGTTACCCGAGACGTCGATGGCGGTCACCTGGTAGTGGTACTGGGTTGCGCCAGCCACTGCGGTGTCGATCAGGTTACTGACCGCTCCTGTGGTGGTGAGCAAGGTGAACGGTCCCACAGCAACGGTGGATCGATAGACGAAGTAGCCCGAGAGGTCGCTCTCGCTGTTGTCAGCCCAGTCGACAGTGACCTGGCACTCTCCTGCCACTGCCGAGATGCCGTTGGGGATCGAGGGCGGCGTGGTGTCGGAGGTGGGACAGACCCAGATCATGCAGGCATACTCGGGATGATCGATGTACGGATTCCGATTCCCCTGGTATCCGTAGACCACATCGTTTCGCAACTGTTCCTCGGCACTGACAGGATCCTCGATATGCCATTCGAGCAGGGTCGAGAGCAACCCCATGTAAGCCACGCTCTGATTGGCCGACGTGTTGGACACGATCAGTGATCGGTTGTCGGTCAAGCGTAGATCCGGCTCACTGCAACCACTGATCGAGTGATTCCCACCCTCGTACCGCGTCTCCATGTAGAAGATCGATCGTGCCGCATCTCCACGGCGGTCCTCCCACACCTGCCACGAGCCCGAGTTTCCTGAACCCGTCGCGAGATTGCTGAAGGGAGTTCCTTCAGCGCTCCAGGAGGAACAACTGGTGCTGCACCAGTCATAAGGACTATTCCCTCTCGCCGAATTGTAGGAGGGACTGGCCGCATGGAGATGGTGAACATCGGAGAATGGGTAATTGCAGGAGTTGTCATTGGTGTAACCATAGGATGAAGGCCAAGTGTGTTCTCGGTTCCAGCCATTGGACGTGTTCTGAGCGGACCAAGGGACCGAGGTGTTGCGATAAAAATTGATCACATTGGCGAGGTTGGCGGGATCTTCATCGGCGGCACCGACAATATCCCAGGTATCGGTGGCAGAACTGGTGTAGGGAAATCTTTGATGATCATCGATGATGGAGTGCAGTGCCTGGCGCAGCGCTTCGCCGGCCAATCCATTGGCAGGATTGTAGTAGCCCGGAGGTGGGTCCGCCTGCAACGGTCCCGTCGACAGCAAGCAGAACCACTGAAGCAGAAGGACTAGCAGAAGCGTGGGTGTCCGTTTCAGGACCATCATCGTCCGATCTAGGGCTCTTTGAAGTCTACCTTAGCCCCCGCCGGGGTGAGAGACATCTCTTGAAGTGACTATCTAGACCATACTACCACTTAACAAAATGAGGCCCGGAATTTTACCCGCATCCCGGCACGAATTGAATCGAACCGATTGGAGTCGCTACAGGCCTACTATTGAGCGAATTTGATTATTTTGCCAATCCGAACTAACCATACAAAAGGCGGACTCGATCATATACAAATGCTCCAGGATGTGGATAATTAAGCCCTTGCCAGTGGGATGCGAACCGAACGGGGAGTGGAATGGAATTACGGATGTCTGGAATTCCTTGGCTGCGAGGGCTGCTGCTCGGCTCACTCCTGCTGTTGGCTCCCCAGCTAGAAGCTCAGGGGTGGGTCATCTCGGGCACCGTTTCCGATGCCGTGGGCAGCCCGATTCCCCAAGCGGACCTCGACCTGTTCAACGATCTGGCCCCCTCGGTTCACATCATGGTCAGCGGAGACACCACTGGCCTCGATGGAACCTTTTCGATGACGATCCTCGAGGCGGTTCCCGTCGGAGCCTTCTCGCTCCAGGTCGATCCCCCTCCGGGATTCATGTCGACCACCCTCAGTCTATCGCTGTCCGGAAATATCGATGTGGGCGTCATCAATCTCGGGAGTGGTTGGATCATCAGCGGGATCGTTATCGACAGCACCGGTGCTCCCTTGACTCCCATCGACATCGACATGAGAGGAACCAATACGGGGTGGATCGACTTGACCGGTGATTTCACCGATGCTGCCGGAAATTTCGCACTCACCTTGCCAGCACTGGTCGACGAATATCGAATTGTATTTTCGATGTCGACTCCTACACCGACAGTATTCCCCCTCCAGTTGAACGATGTCTTTCTGTTTGGCAACACCGTCCTGGGCACCATAGTGTTGACTCCAGGCTTCACGGTGACCGGTTCCGTGATCGACGATACCGGAGCTCCACTGTCCGGTATCGATATGAACGCCACGGACGATCTCGGCCTTGCCGCGGGTCTGTTCAATGACGACACCGATCTCAACGGCAACTTCTCGGTGTTGTTTCCGGCTGGGACCTGGGTGGCGGATTTGCGCTCCGTGGATCCTGCCGCGACTCAGGAATGGGTCCCACACACCTATCCGCAGATGCTCGTAGATGGACCTCAGGATCTGGGAACGGTCCAGATGTTCCCCGGCTACCACTTCTTTGGTGCGGTGATCGACTCCACTGGTAACCCGATTGCAGCGGCCGACTTTGATGCAGAATATTCCGCGACGGGTATCCCCATCACGATCAATAATGATGCCACCGGCATCACCGGTCAATTCGACGTGTTACTGCCTCTAGGCTCGATTCTTCTCGAAATCGACCCGCCGCCGCTAGGTCCTGTTCTTCAGACCGTGATCCTGCCGCTCGATGTGACGGTTGGTGCCCCGCTAGATCTCGGGCTCATCGTGCTTCCCGACGGTGTTCTCCTCTCTGGCCGGTGCATCGACTCAACCGGTTTGCCGATTGGGCTGGTCGATGTGGAACTGTTCGATACCGCAACCGGTGCTCGGTATCCGACCATCCATGAAAACGGCGCCACCGATGGCACTTTTTCCTTTGCCATCGATCCCGGCAATTACGATCTGATGTTGATCCCGCCAACAGGCTCCGGATTCGGTCCCTCCCTGCAATCCGGTCTCTCAGTGATGGCAAGTACAGATCTTGGAGATCTGCTGATGGGCCCCGGTGTGCAACTCTCCGGAAGCGTCACATCCGCAGGAGTGGCACAACCCGATGTGCTGATCGAGATCTCGGATCCAGCCAGCGGTCTCATCCCTCCATGGGGAACCTTGATCACGGATCCACTCGGGCAATACAGCGTGTCGCTGATTCCAGCGACCTACAATGTGAACTTCATTGCACCTGTAACCAGCGGATACGATGACCATGTCGAGACCAATTTACCTCTCGTCACCGATTTGATCCTCGACATCGATTTTGCTATACAAGTGCCAGCAGCCGTGACGTCATTACTTTGCGATGCTGCGGATCTCAACATCGACCTGACCTGGATCAATGCAGAAACTGATTACGAGATGATCACCGTCTTCCGGGAAGGGGTCATCCTGGGCCAGATCGCCGGCACAGAAACTCAGTTCACGGACTCTTCTCCGCTGGTCGGAATCCCTGCCCTGTACGAAGTCGTGGCCACAAGAGATGGGCTCAGCTCCGATAGCAGTTCCTGCACTGTCACCGCACCGATTGTATTCGTGAGATGTGATGCGAGTCCGGACGGCTTGGTGACCATCGGCGATGCGGTGGCCATCCTCACATACATGTTCGGGCAAGGCCCTCTGTCATGCCTGGATGCCGCCGATTGCAATGACTCGGGAATGATCAACATTGCCGACCCGGTGGCGTTGCTGCAGTTCCTGTTTGTCACCGGATCTCCACCGCCGGCTCCTTATCCCGCTGCCGGTGTCGATGCGACTGCGGACTCACTCGGTTGTTCCTGAAGATGGCATCCTGACTTGGATAGAGTCGAGGCGGCGACCCCTGCAAGTGAGGTCTAGCCAGTGGCGGCTTACAATCCGATGCGGATCTTCTCGCGCTGGACTCCCTGCAGGATTCCCTCCCAGCTCTTATCTTCAAGTTTTCTACCGTTGAGATAGAGCACGGGCGTGCGATCGATGCCGAGACGCTGCCCCTCGTCTAGGTCTGCTGTGATCATCATGACCAGATCGGGAGAGAGTCGATCCCTCTCGAATCGCTCGAGATCGAGACCGATCTCTTTCGCCAAAGTGCGGATGGTGTCGCCGGAGAGGGAACTCTGCTGGTCGAAGAGGCCTGCGGCCATCTCCCAATATTTCCCCTGAAGACGAGCCGCTTCCGCAGCCAGTGCTGCATTCATCGACATCGGGTGAATTGACCCCAGCGGTTGATTTCGCACCACTACCTGCACCTCATCCGGATGGATCTGCTGCACCTTCTCGAGAAATGCCCAGAGGTCTTTGCAACGCTCGCACTGGAAATCAACGAACTCGATGAACTGGATCGGGGCATCGTTGGGTCCGCGAGTCGCTCTCCCCTCGGTTTCGATGATGTGGACGGGAGGATTCGGTTTCTTCAAGTAAATCACTACATCAGCTGCGGCTCTCATCCGCTCGGCAAAGCGAGCCTCGAGCACGATACGTCGTTCACTAAGCAGGTGAGCACGGATCGATTCTCGAATCTGGTCCAGTTCTCCGACGATTCGAGCACGGTTCATCTTGAAGAAGGACTCGACCTCCGAATCCGTCACCGGTTCCAGCTTTGAGTAGACTCGCTGCTCGAGTAGTTGACCCGGATCGATGCCTTGCTTCTTGGATTCCGCTTGAAGAAGTCTGTCATTGATTTGCCGATTCAACTCACTGATCTCGATCTCGTACTTCTTCCAGTCGTACTCGTGTTCAAGATCCTCCAGAGCCTCCTCGATATCGAGGAGACGGATCGACTCTTCACCCACCATCACGATCACCTCATCGAGTGCGAGATCGAGAGTTCGTCTTCGGAGTGGCTCCAGTTGATACTCGATCGGGATTCTCTGGCTGATCTCTTCGAGCAGGGTTCGACCTCGCTGGGCCGCTTGCTTTCGCGCCACCGCAGCAGTCAGCTCTTCGCGTATCGGTTCGAGATCAGAACCGTACCGCTCAGGAGAGGAGCGCATCTCCTCCAGTAATTGTTGCTCGGTGGGTCGAGTCAGCGGCTTCATGATCGCTTGCTCGATGTATTCTTCGCGAGTCAATCCAAGGCTACGGGCTTCCTGTCGAAACAGACGGTCCTGAGTGGCGATCTGGACCAAGTCGATTCTCGCTCGGATCCGCTCGAGCTGCAGCGATTCAAGATCTGTTCCGACCCACTGGCCCATTTGCAACTGCGGGATCTGTTGATTGCCGATCTCTGCCACGATCCCCTCCGGAGTGGTCTGTGGGCAATCCTGCCCCACGGTGTTCGGCTGACCCAC
>JAPKAM010000047.1 GCA_028825265.1 Planctomycetota bacterium | reverse complement strand
TCGTCGGTCAGATTGACGTTCCCCGTGTCATCGGTATCGCACGCCTTCATGCACTGAGGAGGGACCCCCCCAGCAAAGAGATAGGTCAAACCGAAGATGACATCTGCCAGGTTGACCGCATCGTCCCCGTTGCAGTCGCCTCGCAGGAAGATCGGTTGCTCGAGGAAGGTCAAGGTCGCCCCATTTTGAACGGGTCCCAGAAAAGCCCCATCGATGATGATCTGATTGGCCACCTGGGATGGACCCAATCCATCGATGAATGACAGATCGCGCTCCTCCCCATCGACAAATCCAGAGGCCGCCACCGAGAACTCCATCATCAAGATCGTTTGATCGATCCCCGCCGGAAGTTCCTGTCCGGCAAAGGGAGGACCCGCATCAAAAACCACCTGAACTGTGATGTATCCACCAGTCGCCGAGTCATCCGCCTCCACCAGTACCTGTTCGGCACCGATCACTCCAGCGTCGGTACCGTCGGTGGTGACCGCTGCGATATCGAGTAAGTCTCCAGGAAACTCGATGGAAAGGTCATACGCTTCCACCGAAGCACTGAAGGAACTCAGCACCGGGATCTGCAGCGATGCCTGACCGGCGATGGCGACCTGGTTTTCGATGGAGATGGAAAGATCGAAGACTGTGACAGAGCAATTCACGGCGAGAGAAGCATCTCCAGCGAGAACTCCTCTGACCCCGTACTGGTAATCTCCTGCTGCGGTGACCGCATCACTGAAGGTGGTGGCATCTCCCGCCAAAGTGGTTAGAGGAAGGCCATCCTTTTCGACGATCAGCTCGTCGTAGTCGATCGGATTCTGCCACTCGATGTCGATGCCACCGGCGGACTGGGCACAGATCAGATTGATCGGTACATCGACCTGAGAACCGACGGGAGCCAGCACTGCCACATTAACGGTGGAAGGTGTACCCGGCTTGAAGAGGGTCACCGTAGCCATTGCAACGCTGGGCGGCTGGTCGGTGATGATTCGGTAGTTGTACATGAATCCCCAGCGCAGAGCATTGGCTTCGGGATCCTGAAAGAACGGGGTCGTCGCCCACGTCACCCCTACGGGAGTAACCGCCGAGTTCCACAATGCGGTCGAAAACGGTTCCCCACTGTGATGCGAGATTCCGCGGTGACCGACCGCAATGAGATCGGCCTGAGCGGAGACTGGAACCGTGAAGGCACCGGCACAGCGATCTGAATTCATGTTGTAGAGCGCGTAGTCATAACGCCACTGCCCAGTGCCCAGATCGGTGACCTTGTAACCCAGCAACATCAAACCTTCACCGGGAACCCTGACCTCTTCGATCACCACCTCTGGATCATAATCCTGCCACGCCTGGATTCCTGGCTGCCCCGACTGGGTCGGTGTACCCGGAACAAAGTTGAGGGGGAAGGATGCCGGATCGTCACTGATGGTGACCTGGCGGTAGGCGACATTGTTATCGCCATTGCCTCCCTCGGCATCATCGGGAGAGATGTAATGGCCGGTGACAAAGTAGAGCGTATTTGGATTGAGTGCCGGGTCGATCAGCGCTTCTTCCACCTGTAGACGCCGATCGATGACGGTGACAAAAGGTGGCATCGGCGGATCCACCGGATAGGGGAACACACCGGTGAAAGCATTGACCTGTGACCTTGGGCCCAGATTGGATTGCTGGCCATTGAGACCGGCAGTATACGGATCAGAGCAGCCGATCCCGAGGGTATCGCAATCGGTCGGCTGGCAGGATCCACAAGCATCGAGGCTCAGGGCACAGAAACTGTGCTTGAGCCATGAGACTCCGATCTGTTCCAGAACCCCATCGTAGTAGCGATACATCTCCTGGCCGATCACCGGATGAAATCTGTCGTTGGCGTGCCACAGCAGTTCCACCGATCCGATGTTGCAGGAGGTGGTTCCGACCGAATAGGCGTAGGTGCCATTCTCCTGGCCGAAACTTCCCAGTTCTTGCAGATCGAACAGGAACACATCGGGTGTCTGGGCCAGAAGGGAGCCGGAGACGAGGGTCGACCCGAAGATCCAGACGCACAGAAACAGCGGTCCACAGCAGGTCCAACTTGGATTTCTAAACATCACCGACTCCTCTCGACCCTACAAAAAACGGGAGCCCATAGCAGTCGCCAATCGAGTCCGCCGGATGCGAAACCATGAATCGCTAGTTGGACCTCAGCATCTCTGGAGGTGGACTGATATAGTCAACGAATTGGTCCAGTTGCGAAGATCTCGCCGCTTTCAACACCTGCTGCCGAATCGTCTCGCGAAGCGCTGCAGCTGATTTCAAGGGCTTCGAAATCTTGGCGGAGATGGCATCTCCTACCTTCGATAACTTCTCGGGAATCTCGTTGATCATCTGGGCCTCCTGTGTCGCCTGTGTCACCAGAGCCTATCTTTTTGAAACGGCTCATGCCGCCGATGCTAGGGCTCACCGAGAATGGAGGCAAGCCCAAGCAACAGATCGGTCACTCGCTTCGTCACTCGCTGGAGAATCCAGAATTCGGCTGCAGAGGTCCCAGATGACCAGCAGATTCGATAAGAAGTCTTTTAGCCATTTCCTGGTCGCCGCACCAGAGATAGGCAACGGAATGACGTATGTCCCCATCAAATAAAGAGATAGCGTCGACTGCCGACTTCTCATCGGCATCTGCCAATTCCATCACCATCCGCACGGCCCTACGCCTCAATTTGGTGTTGGTTCCTCTCATCGCCACCATCCGGCCACGATAGATCCAGCCATTGTGCAGCGCACAGATCGTCGAAGCCCGTTGCAACAATCGGTGAGTGGCGGTGGCGGCTTTCAAGCGGGTCGAACCGGCCACTGGTTCGGCACCGGTTTCCAGCAGGATGCAAAGGGTGTCTTGCTCAGACCGGGTCGCCGCAGCCGCGCCATCACAGGTCACGAACACCGTTTGTGCGCCAGCCAGACGCGCCTCTTCCAACCCGACTCGAACCCAGGTCGCAGATCCTGAAGCACTGATTCCGATGACCAGATCGCCGTTCACCGGAGTCACCTGGCGAATCCTTCGGCGCGCATCTTCCCCATCATCTTCGGCTCCCTCGATCGGTGTCGTCAGTGCAGCATCGCCGCCGGCGATGAGCGCCTGCCGCCGTGTCGGGGGTACCGAGAAGGTCGGGCCCCATTCCGCCATGTCTAGCGCCAGCAGTCGGCCGCTGGTCCCGGCACCGAGGCCGATCACCCGACCGTATTCCGAGGCCAGAGTCGCAGCCATCCGCGATGCCAGTTCAAGGATGCCATCACGAGCCGCAGTGAGCGCCTCCTGGACCACCGATTCTTGCTGCTCGAAGTGGTTCCACAACTGTAACGGATCCGTAGCGGCTGCAGCGGCGGCGTCGATCGCTTCCGTCTCAGGGTCCTTCACCGGATGCCTCCGCCGGGTCCCTGAATCCGTTTCCAGACTCGACCGATCTCAGCACGAGTTTGTTTCTCCCATGCGGGATGCGGAAACTTCTTCAAAACCGATTCGAGGGCTGAGGCGGATTCGCCCAGACGATTTTTTCGCTCCAGCTCCTTGGCCTGGTCCATCGCCTTCTGCCAGCGCTTCTCGACCATCTTGAGGAGTGCCACCCTTCGCTGATCCGCCGGGGCCTCCGGCGGGAGTTCCAGCCCGCTCACCTCGGTCAACAGCCTGCAACAACTGGCGGTGTCTTCCTTTCCCAGCACCAGAGTGGCTCGATCCAGGAGCTGGGTCGCGGCATCCCATTTCCGTGACAGGATGCGGGTTTCTTTAGTGGCCTGCCGGAGCACTTTCTTCAGTGTCGAAGAGGAGATGTTCTTTCCCTCGACGCGAGCTCGTTGGCGCCCAAACAGATCGAGTATCGCCACCACCGTCTTCTCGGACGGTGGACCGAGAGCCGCTTCGATCACCTTCTGAGCCCGCCTTCGCGGCCAGTGAGTCTCCGCATCCAGACCCGCAGCCGAGGTCGATTCTGCCGGCCACTGCATATCCCCGGAGCCATCGACGACCCAGACCACGCGGATCAGTACCACATCCTTGAGTAGCCGTGCGGTCGAGGAGTTCTGCAATTGTTGTTCTAGGTGACGTGCAGGGTCAGCCGCAGAGGGAGATTCGAGCAGCACCAGAATCGGCTGACGCCGCTTCAAGGCATCCGGCAATCCCTGTTCCGGCGCCAGCCAGGGCCGCTCTTCGGGGGCATCGCTAGCCCCCAGCAGCGAAGAGCAGAGGCACACGAGCCCCAGAACCAGGACTCGACCCACTCGATTCAGAACCCGCGGGAGGGTGTGGCTACGCCCGAACCCTCCGATCTGTGAATCCACCATTCCCATCATCGATCCAGCCTCCATCCTGAGAGCCTATCCTAGTCCCCCTGGAGACTCAGAACCATCCCCCGACCTGTTCCCCTTGATCACCGATCGGCCTCGGACCATGATCGGTACCTGAACTGCAATCGTCTGGACCGTGGAACCCACCTTCGGATCTCGAGAAGGACAGAGGAGAATCACAGGTGACGAAATCGATCGGTGTGGCCTCAATGTCGAAATCGGATCCGGATATTTCCGCTGGAAGACACCCCTTCCTCGACAAGGAGGGGCAGAAGATCCAGCGGTTGTTCGATGAAATCGCCCCTCGATACGATCGGCTCAATCGTCTCTTTTCCTTTTCCATCGATCTGTGGTGGCGCCGCCGAGCAGTTCGGAGCCTGCGCGCAACTGCTGGGGACCGGATCCTCGATGCCTGTTGTGGCACAGGCGATCTTGCGATGGCCCTGATCGAGCAGGTCGCCGGAGTCGAGGTGATCGGAAGCGATTTCTCACTGCCGATGCTGCAAGCAGGAAACCGCAAGTTCCATCGGGCCGACCGACCGACTCTGGTGCGAGCCGATACGATGCACCTGCCCTTTGAAGACTGCACCTTTGATGGCGCAATGGTGGCATTCGGAATGCGAAATGTCGTCGACTTGGATGCAGGCCTTCGAGAACTACGTCGCGTCCTCAAACCTGGTGGACGACTGATGATTCTCGAGTTCACCGAGATGCAAAATCGCTGGATCAGACCCTTTTCCAATTTCTATCAGAGCCAGCTGCTCCCGCGACTCGGCAATCGCCTGTCGGGTTCCCGGGTCAAAGCATACAGTTATCTCGATGAGTCCGTGCGTGACTGGCCCGATGCCGAGCGTCTGGCCGACAAGATTCGAAGTGCCCCACTCCATGCGGTCCGCCATCGCACACTCTTCCCTGGGAATGTTGCTGTGCATGAGGCGGTGCGGGGGTGAAGAGCTCGATTGGAGTCGAGACCACCCACTGCTGATCGCACCGGGAACCGAATTCCGGCCCTCTGAGGTTGCAAAAAAGAGTGCTCCGATCCTGGGCAGCATCGTGATGGATGAAACCCGACGGCTCCGATTCAGCGGCATTCGGATGGGATCGATCTCCTTCTCCTGCACCACACCAGAAACCCGGAGCCTGTGGCAGGAAGGCGATCTGTTGCGAATTCGGCGTGACTCCTTCGTGGAACAACAGTCCCGAATTGACGCACTCCATGCCTGGATCCTCGATGGGGGATCCCTGGGAGAACTGGAAAATAGCCGTTAGGATCTTACCGATGGATCCCCGCAGATGAGGAATCAGAAAAGGTAGTGAGATGACCCCAACCGTAGATGGCTCGAAAAACAAATCGGATCGAAAAGAGATCGTCGTCGGGGTCAGTGGAGCCAGCGGAGCGATCATCTCTGCACGCCTGGTTCACTTCCTGCTGGATGAGGGACACCGTGTCCATCTGGTCGCGTCCAAGACCGGCAAACTGGTGGCCCATGATGAACTCGATGTCCCCAAAGGAACCCGTGGCGTATTTCCTGACATGGAGCATGAGAATCTAACGGAATGGGCTGAACGTAACTTCTTCGCACCATTCGCCAGCGGCACGGCACCCATCGATGGCATGGTCATCGCCCCCTGTTCGATGTCGACCGTGGCCTGCCTGGCCCATGGGATTTCCGACAATCTGATCAAGCGAGCCGGTGAGGTGATGCTGAAGGAACGCCGTCCGCTAATCATCGTCCCTCGAGAATCTCCCCTCGACAGGATCCACCTCAAGAACTTGCTGACTCTTTCCGAGAGCGGCGCCCTGATCGTCCCCCCGATGCTGACCTTTTATCAGCACCCGGGAGACTCGGTTCTGGAACAGGTCGACTTCGTGGTGAGCAGAGTTCTCGATCACCTGGGAATCGAGAACGAACTGTTTCGACGCTGGGGCAGCGACAGGTGACCGATGCCATCTCGAACCGAGGAAACTGGTTCGCAAGACTCGGCGAATTTCTGGGCATGATCAAGGTGGCTCACACCTTATTTGCGATGCCGTTTGCCATCGGTGCAGTGTTCCTGGCCCACCGAGAGTTCCCCGACGACGAGTTCCCCATCGCCTCGCTCGATTTTGCGATCCTCTTGAGCCAGGTGATGCTGGCGGTCGCTCTCGCACGGACCGCTGCGATGTCTTTCAATCGCTGGGCCGATCGTGATCTCGATCGGTTGAACCCGAGAACCTCTGGCAGATCGATCCCCGCCGGCCGCCTTGGTGCCGCCACAGTCTTGTGGTGGGCGGTCGGTAGTTCTGCTGGATTCGTCGCCGTCACCGCCACCATCAACCCACTGGCACTGCAACTATCTCCCGCAGTACTGCTAGTCGTCCTCGGCTATTCCTGGACCAAGCGCTTCACCAGCCTGTGCCACTTGGTGCTAGGCCTCGGGCTGGCTCTGGCTCCGATCGGCGCCTGGGTTGCCGTCCGTGGAACACTGCTAGCCGCCGAGGGTGGCCTCGATCCGGTGCCCTGGATCCTGGGAGGTTCGGTGCTGTTATGGACTGCTGGCTTCGACATCCTGTATGCCTGTCAGGATCACGATTTCGATCTCCAGCAACGCCTTCATAGCCTTCCAACCCGATTCGGAATTCGATCGGCGCTCCGACTGTCACAGATACTCCACTTCCTGATGGTCGGATTGTTGGTGACCTTGTGGGATCAGGCCCACCTGGGGATTCCCTTTGCCGTGGCCATCATCATCGTGAGCCTCTTGCTGGTGGCGGAACACCGACTGGTCAAAGCGGATGATCTAACTCGAGTGCAGAGTTCCTTCTTCACACTCAACGCCATCATCAGCAGCATCCTGATGGTGGCACTGATGGTCGAAGGATGGTCTGGATGAATCTGGAAGATCGGGAGCGTGAACTACTGATCCACCGATCTTCCTGGCGTCAACCCGCGCTCCCGGCCAGAAGAGGTGCACTGTTGAGGGCCACCCTGGCCGCAGTGCTACTGTGGATTCTGTTCTATCCGGTGGTTCCAGCGGGTCCCGAGATGAGTGGCAGTTGTCAGCTTTTGGTCGAGGCCAGCCGCTTCGATAGCGGAGTTTCTCCTGCCATCTCTGCGTGCCGGACGCTGCATCGGACCCTTCTCGGTTGGATACCACCGATGATGGCGGTGTCGTGCTTATCGATCCTGCTGATGGGGCTGAGTTGTGGGGCCGCGCTGTGCTGGTTACGTCAACAAGATGCCGCCCGCGGTGTGCTGATCCCCTTGACGCTGGCCCTCGGACTGAGCCAGGGAATCACCGAGATCACCCGCATCGGAGGCGCCCCGCCGCTGGCCATCTCCTTGGGAATGATCCTGATCGCCATGACCGAGCAGATGCGAGCCGAGGCTGGACGAGGTCTAGGGTTGTGGGGAATGCTGGTGGGCCTGTCGATTGCCGCAGGACCTGTCACGGCCCCCGCCCTGATCTATTCACTGCTGAGCCTTCTTTGCGACCGGGGAATCCGAGCCAGCCGATTCCGTGGCTTGCCCTCGGCAGCGATCGGTCTCCTGATCGGAGCCTCACTCCTCTTTCTGCTCGCCAGCGCTTCTGCGGCCAACGGCTTGCCAGAAGTGTTCAGCCAATTCGTCTCCAGTTGGAGCCCGGTCCAGCAGCCAGATTTCACTCGACTGGGATCCGATCTTCGCAGCGTCCTCGATGGAAATGGCGGGCTACTGGCGATTCTGGCCATTCCGGGTCTCATCATCTCGGGCCAGCGTCGGCCGGGAGATCTCGCTCTGATCCTGACGCTGGCGAGTTCGGGCCCGCTGCTGAGTCCCTGGTTCGCAGGCCCACCGACCGGCTCGACCGCCGCCCTCCCAGATGCCCTCCCCGATGCCATCGCTGGAGCGCCTTTCACTCAGATGACCTTGACTCTGCTGGCGGGGTGGAGTTTGACGATGGCCTACCGGCACCTGAGCAAACACAGCGGTAGGACTCACCTGCTGCTGTTGACCCTCCTATGGCTACTGGTTGCGGCTTCACTCTGGATGAGAACGCCCGATCTGCGCTCCGGCAAAACTCAGGTCGTCACCCAGTGGGCCCACTCGGTCCTCGATGGTCTCCCGAGCGATTCGCTGCTGCTTTGCGGCGGCTCGCCGCTCGGCTCGGTTCTCTCTGTGATCCAGTCCCACGAGGGGATCCGCCCCGATGTCACGGTGCTAGATCGAGGCGGGGCCATCGATCCAATTCTACTAGGCCTGCCGGTCGAGACTGCGGCTCCCAAGGTGTTGCAAGTCGCTCGATCCCTCATCTCATCGGGTCGACCTCTGTTGGCCTTACCGCTTGCGCTTCATCAAGAATTGCTCAGAGGGAAGGCACTCTCACCCTGGGGTCTGCTACTGATCGCCCGAACGCCGACCGACCCGGCTCCGGATGACGGAGGCGCCTGGCAGCAGGTCGAATTTACCGATCTGCCGCTGGATGCCGCCGGGGCCTGGCAGTGGATTCGAGGTCAAGGCCCTTATCCTCATGCCAGCGGTAGGTTGGCCGCAGAGGTCGCCGCAGCCACCTGGATCGCCACCTCTCGGCGTCAGGAAACTCGGCGCCAGGAAACTCGGAGTCAGGAAACGACCCGAGATGAGGATCACTGGGCCGGAGTTCTCGGATTACTGGGAGGTCTGATCGAAGACCCTAGAGGCACTCGACGATGGGCACTTCAGCAACCGGTCGACCTGATCGGTAAGAAACCGTAGGCCCCAACAGGTCGCGGCAAAGAGACTCGGATCAATGATCCTCAAACCGATGGCTCGCCCGGTCGAGGAAACGACGCTCTTCAGGACTGAGAGAGTCGATCCCTTCAGCGGAGACCTTTTTCAGCAGGTCATCCACTCGTGCTCGCAAACGCTGCTGGCGAAGTGCCTTTTGCTGCGCTCTCCATTGTCGAAACCGGTCTCGCTGACGTTGCCACCAACTGATCCCCGAACTCGATCCACCCGCCGGTCCGCTGCGCCACGATTCCGATGCGCCCGAATCCATCGATTGCCGCTGAATCTGCTGACTCTGAATCCAGATCAGCAAGGCCATCGCCAGCAGCAGTCCGCTCCGCTCTCCCGGAAGGAACCACACCACCGCCAGGACCAGTGCCACGACCTTACCGCTGGCCACCAGTATTCGGGTGGCCACTCCTTCTCCGCGTCTTTGCCACAGCACCGAATGGAGAATCCGTCCGCCATCGAGAGGCAGCGCCGGCAACAGGTTGAAGAGCAGTAGATCCAGGTTGACCGCGGCAGCGATCGCCACCGGATCATCGATGATGGCGCCGCCCGGCCAGCGCAGAAAGAAGGAACCGATGGTGGCATCCCGAGAGATGACAAAGGGCAACAGCGCCAACCACAGTACCAAGTTGACCAGCGGACCTCCCGCAGCCACCGCCAGGTGAGCCAAAGGTCGGCTCGGGACATCCACCGATGCCAGTCCTCCCAGCGGCCACAGGGTCACCTCGTGGGCGTTCCCCCCGACCTGCCGTGCCGCTCGACAATGCCCCATCTCATGCAGGAATACCGAGCCGAACAGAAGTCCAAGATACATCGCAACCGGCCCGACCCCGCCAAAACGATCCGCGGAAAGGAACTCGAAGAGGGCCCAGACCAGAAAGATCCAGTGCAATCGCACCGAGATTCCAGCCACCTGGCCAATTCGAATTCCACCACGTTCGAACAATCTCACCTCCTGCGACCCTGAGCCTCACTCCATCGATTCAATCGCCAAACTGAATCCCCTGCGCCAGCGGCAAATCCTTCGAGTAGTTGATGGTGCATGTTTGCCGGCGCATGTATGTCTTCCAGGAATCGGATCCAGACTCCCGACCTCCACCGGTATCTTTTTCCCCACCGAAGGCTCCACCGATCTCGGCACCACTGGTTCCGATGTTCACGTTGGCGATTCCGCAATCCGATCCCGCCGCAGAGAGGAACTTCTCGGACTCCTGGAGATCGCGAGTGAAGATGGCACTCGACAGTCCCTGCGGGACATCGTTGTGCCATTCGATCACTTGGTCCAAGTCACGATACCGCATCAGATAGAGGATCGGTGCAAAGGTCTCCTCGTGGACTATTTTCATATCGTGACGAGCTCTGACCAGCGTCGGCTGAACGTAATGGCCACCCTCCGGTACGCCTTCCGTCACGCTCTGCCCACCACAGATGACCTCGCCACCCTGCTCCTGAACAACCTGCAGCGCATTCATCATATCCTCGACAGCCCCCTGCTGGACCAAAGGCCCCATCAAGGTGCCCTCTTCCAGTGGATCACCGATCTTCACCTGCTGGTATGCAGCGATGAGACGTGATTCCATCTCATCTGCGATGTCCTCGTGAAGGAACAATCGCCGCGTCGAAGTGCATCTCTGTCCGGCAGTTCCGCAGGCTCCAAAGACCACGGCCCTCATCGCCAGGTCGAGATCTGCCTGATCTGAAACCACGATGGCATTGTTGCCTCCCAGTTCCAGCAGGGTCCTCCCCAGGCGCAATCCCACCACCTCAGCAACACGACGGCCCATCCGGCACGATCCGGTGGCGCTGATCAGCGGCAGATTTCGATCCGCCAGCATCGCCTCCCCTACGGGATCCCGGTTCGCCACTACCAAGCCAAAGATGGGAGGAGCTTTCATCTCATCGAGGACCTTCTGGGCGATCTTGTGGACAGCCACGGCACACAGCGGGGTCGAGGAGGAAGGCTTCCAGATCACTGCGTCTCCACAGACGGCCGCCACCAACGCATTCCAGGACCAGACCGCCACCGGGAAATTGAATGCGGTGATGCAACCGACCACTCCGAGTGGATGCCACTGTTCATACATCCGGTGTCCTGGGCGTTCCGAATGCATCGAGAGACCATACAGTTGCCTTGAAAGACCCACTGAAAAGTCTGCGATGTCGATCATCTCCTGCACTTCCCCGATGCCCTCAGGTAAAATTTTACCCATCTCTGCTGCCACCAGGCGACCGAGTGGATCGAGGTTTTCTCTCAACGCGTCACCGATCCTGCGCACCACCTCACCTCGGAGCGGGGCCGGCCAGGTACGCCACTCGAGGAAGGCCTCTCTCGTGACACTCACCGTTTGCTGGTAATCCTCCATGGTCGCAAGAGATACCTTCCCTAGCGTCGAACCATCGACTGGGGAACGACTCTCGAGCCACTGGTCAGAAGGTGATCTCCAGTCGCCGGCAAAGACACCAGGGTTTTCGGCCTTGAGACCCAGTGAATCGAGAAAGGACAGATCCATACCGCACCCCTTTCCGGGGGAAAATAGGCGATCGAAGCGCTAAAATCGGGACTCTCGCAACCAGTTGAGTGGCGTACCGTAGCGGTGACAGGCGAACTCGTCGAGGGTTCCCGAACAGTTGACGAGATTCCGCGACAGCTCCACTTCCAGAGAGAGGGTGGCGACGCAACAAGATCTGATCCCATTCCGATCCAATAGCCGCCGAAGATCACCGTTAACTACCATGGCTGCGGTGCCTTAGGATCGTATCTCCCGCTCCCCTTCGACGAGAGCCCGGAAACAAATACCGAATTCCTGGACCCAAAGGAATACTAAATTTTCAATTTTCCTTGAGATAGGTACTCGCCTGAAGACCGACAGCCGCTAATATCGATGTAGGGTCTGCTCTGAAGCGATCTGACTCCAACTTGAGTCTTGATATTCGTAATAGGCACGATTGATGTTTGTTTTTGAGGTGAGTTGGATCAACCTGCGGGGTTATTCTCGTACGCCTCCAACCTATGTTTTCTTGTGCTTGAGTCATAACTTTGAGTCATAAATTTGGGTAATAAATTTTGCGTAAATGTTGGCCTTCTCCCGATTGGGAATTGAAACTTCTGTTTCAATTCCAAATTTGAGTACGTTCGGTACCAGGCTAAAGAAAATTGTTGATTCACACCTTGTGTGAAGAGAGGAACTCCATGCGTTCATTGAGTCTTGTGGCCATTATTTGTGGTCTGTTGACCTTGGGTAGTTTTACGACCCTTCATGGGCAGTCTGACGAGTGCGATCCCGCCACCAATATCGATGTTTCCGCCGGCGCAGGTGTCTACACCGCAGCGTTCGATACGACGACAGCGACCAATTCGGCGAATCCTCCACCGACCATTCCTTGCAACGTGCTGGGAGCCCTCGCCAACGATGTGTGGTGGGAATTCACCTCTTCGGTCGATGGAATTGCAGAAATCCACACCTGCGGGGCTGCAGGTGACCTGGACACCGACCTCGTGGTCTACGAAGGAGCCGATTGCACCACCATGGTCGCGGTCGGTTGTGACGGCGATTCCAATATCCTGGCCGGTTGCCAAGGGTTCTACAGCCATATCCAGTTTCTCCCGGTGACTGCGGGTCTCAATTACAAGATCCGTGTAGGTGCCTGGGGAGCAGGGGGTAGCGGTGTCGGCACTCTGACACTCTCCATCGTCATCCCTGGTGCAGAGATCTGTGACGACGGACTCGACAACGATTCCGACGGTTTTGTCGATTGCTTCGATGCGGACTGCGTGGGGGCCCCCGCCTGCTTCGAGGGGGACTCCGTGACCTGCACCGACGGCGTCGATAACGACGGTGACGGCACTACCGATTGCGCCGATCTCGATTGCATCGGAGTCGGTAGCTGCGGACCCGAAGCGGGATTCTGCGACGACGGAATTGACAACGACGGTGACGGTCTCATCGACTGTGCCGATGTCATCGATTGTCCTTTTGGCAGCCCATTCTGCCTCGCGGCAGATAACGATGAGTGCGATGGCGCCATCGATATTGGCCCAGTCGCTGGATTTGGAATCTACACCGGTTTCATCGATTCCACCCTGGCCAGTGACTCGGCCAACCCAATGCCGACGATTCCTTGCAATGTTCTGGGAGCGCTGAGCAATGACGTCTGGCACAGTTTCACACCAGATGCTGACGGAGCCATCACGGTACACACCTGCGACGCCGCAGGTTTCGATACCGACCTGGTGGTCTACGAGGACTCGTTGTTCGATTGCACCGGCCTGATCGAGGTCGGCTGTGACGGCGATTCCAATATCCTGGCGGGTTGCCAAGGGTTCTACAGCCACATCATCGGGATCCCCGTGATCGCAGGGCAGACCTACAAGATCAGAACCGGAGCCTGGGGAGCCGGTGGCACCGGAACCGGGACCCTCACCATCGATTTCTTCTCCATCTCAGCAGAAGTTTGCGACGATGGCATCGATAACGACGGTGACGGTCTGATCGACTGCGCCGATGAGATTGATTGCCCATTCGGAACTCCACCGTGCGATGCCGCAGCCAACGATGAGTGCGACGCCGCCACGCTGATTGATGTCTCTGCAGGAGCGGGAACCTACACCGCTCCCTTCGACACACTGCTGGCCAGTGATTCCGCCTACCCGGCACCGGTCATTCCTTGCGACGTGCTGGGCGCCCTCTCCAACGATGTGTGGTTCGAGTTCACGCCGAGCGTGGACGCGGTCGCCGAGATTCACACCTGCGGAGTTGCGGGTGACCTGGACACCGATCTGGTGGTCTACGAGGGCTTTGACTGCACTGCCTTGACCGAGATTGCCTGTAACGGCGACTCCGTCATCCTGGCAGGCTGTCAAGGTTTTTACAGCCATGTCCAGTTTGTTCAGTTGAGTGCTGGCCTCACTTACAAGTTGCGTGTGGGAGCCTGGGGAGCCGGGGGCACTGGTACCGGCACCATCACCATAAACATGGTCATTCCCGGTGTTGAAGACTGCACCAACGGTGTCGACGATGACCTCGATGGATCGATCGATTGCCTGGATTCGGACTGCTTCGCCGATCCAAGTTGTATTTACACCGACGGAGACGAGTGCTTCGTCGCGATCGATGTCTTTGACGGAGCCAACCTCATCGACACTAGCGCCTTCTCGACCAGTGCCGACCCGGTCGATTTTGGCCTGTGCGCTGGCACCTTTGGCGGCCAAATGGAGTCCGATGGCTGGTACCGCTGGCTTGCGCCTGTCGACGCCGACTACTGGATTCACACCTGTGATGCCGCTGGAATCGATACCGACATGATCATCTACGAGGGCGCCTGCGACGCGCTGGTGCCGGTCGCCTGTAATGGTGACGACGGTCTCGGCTTGGTCACTGGCTGCCAGATCTACTTCTCGTTCGTCGAGTTCACTGCGATCGCTGGCACCGAATACACGATTCGCCTGGGATCCTTTGGCGGTGGCGGTGGTGCCGGCACCCTGAGTATCGTTCCATTGCTGTGCCCGCCGATGGCTGGTCTGAGTTCGACCTCGGATTGCGTCTCGGGTGATGTCACACTGAACTGGACCGGCAATGCCTACGACACGATCGAGATCCTCAGGGATTCGGTCCTGATCGACAGCGTGCCGGGAACCGACACTTCATACGTCGATCCAGGATTGGCTTCTGGTTCCTACCAGTACACGGTCCAAGGCGTCTGCGCGGGGAATGTCGGTGGATCTCAGATCATCACCACAAATGTGGCCTCTTACGGTGGTGAAGCTCATGTGATCTTCGCCGTCGAAGGTGCCGACGTTATTGACAGCGTTGCTGCCCTTCAGGCCGCACTCGATGCCAATGGTGTCGCCTATGTCACTACCACCCTCGGTCCCGCCGAGTGGGGCTGCCTCGGCAGCGACTCTCTGGTGTGTGCTTGGATGATGACCGGAACTTGGCCCAACGATTACCGGATCAACGATGCCGACGGTGCTGCGCTGGCTGCTGCGGTAGAAAACGGCACCGCGGTCTACATGGAAGCTGGCGACCACTGGGGCTTTGCCCACCTGATCACCCCCTACGACAATTACGATGGTGTCGATCAAGGAAACGTGGTGGATGGAGATGACTCATTCGTCACCATGGACGGATTCGACTCCGGATTTGGACTCGACGTCAGCGACCTGTCCGGATCCGCCTACAACCAGGCTTCTGCCGGCAACGACTATACTGACCAGATTCAACCGGCCGTAGGATCGGGCGGCGCCAATGTCGCTCAGATCTGGGCCACTACTGGCGGTGGATTCGGCACAGGCAACTTCTACTCCACGGATGCTCCCTTAGGAAACACCCTCTCTCAATCGTGGGAGTTTGGTGGATTCGGTGGGGATCAGACGGATCTGGCCGGACGCTACCTTGCTGCGCTCTGCGGCGGCGGTGGCCCTGGGCCGGGAACCACCTTCCAACGTGGTGACTGCAATGCCGACGGTGGATACAACATCGCTGACCAGATTTTCACTCTTGCAGCACTCTTCTCGGGTGGACCGAGCGGAGACTGTCAGGATGCATGTGACCAAAACGATGACGGTGGAATCAACATCGCCGATGCCATCTACGGTCTCGCGGCTCTGTTCAGTGGCGGTCCGACTCCTCCGGCGCCCAGTCCGGGTACTTGTGGAGGCGATCCCACCGATACGGATTCGCTGGATTGTGCGAGTTTCCCTCCCTGCCTCTAGTTTCTAGCAGGTAGACCGGAATCCTCCGCGGGAGGCCTTTTCCAACAGGGAAAGGCCTCCCGCTTTTTTCATCGACCATCCCCAGCGGTCCACCGTCTGGAGAGAGCGGCAGTTCCGCCCCGACTCTCTTCAGCAGTCACCGGATCACCCTTGGCTGGACTTCCCATTCCTGACTCAGGTTGTATTCAGCCGCCTGGTCTTCGCAACTGATCCGTAGATCGATTACGGTGTCGGTTTCTGAAGAAGTTGGGGCCGCTGGATGCCCCGCCGTCTCGATATTCAAGTGTGCCGCAGCAGTTATTTCATCGATCGCTAGATCTTATTTCATTGATCGCCAGATCGGTTTATCGATCTGGTCCTGAGAATTCCGGTCCCCCATGAATTCCATCGATTTCCGCATCTTGATTGTCCTGCTCTCATGGCTCTTCTCCACGACCACCATCGGCTGGACACAATCGGTACCCCGGGGCTGGATCACGCCACTACCGGGTGCAGGAAACAGTTCCTTTGTGGATCCAGCGGATCTACTGGCGGGACCGACCAACTTGCAAGGGAACTCAGCCCTGGGCGTTTGTCTGGTTCCCGAACCCAATCCCTGGAATGTCGTCGCTGTGCTCGTGATCGACATCTTCAATCTCGAGAACTGGGTCTACGATGCGGTCACACTGGATCCGCTGGGCACAGTCCTCAATCCATCCCCGCCCGGAGCTATGACCACTGGCGTCACCACGGATGGCACCCTTCTCTACTGGGCAGTGGTGACGACCGTGGGTACCAACCAACTGTGGAGAACCGACCTCGACGGAACCAACCCATCACTGCTGGGAACCATGGGTCTTCAGGGCCCCAGTTTCGCAGGTGGTCTCGCCTGGGACGGCGCCGATGGAATCTGGGCCACGAACATCTCCGGCGACCGGTACGACCGGATCTCGAGCAACGACGGAAGTTATCTGGGCCAGAGTACTTTTCACCCCGATGGATCTGGACCTGGAAACGGAGTGGCGTGGAGATCCGATTGTGAACGACTGGAGATTCCTCATGGACCCGCAAGAGCTGATCGAGTCACGACCATTTCGATCATCGATCCGTTGACCGGTGTCGCGCTCGCTCCGATGACCGTGACCAATAGCGCATTCTTCATCAATGGAATCGAAACTTCTCGCTCTGCTGCGGCTCCTGGCTTCGATCCATTTGGGGTCTATTCGATCTGGATCGTCGACAATGGAACCAACACCTTGGCCGTACTGGAAGGGCACCAGCAATGCCCTGAGCCACTCGGCCCCATCGGAGCCATCGAGCCCCAAGTGACCACGACCGGTCAAATCAACGTGACCTGGGAACCGGATCCATTCCTCGATATCGTAGAATTTCGAATCGATGGGATGCTGTTCGATAGTTCCAGTGGAGTCAGCGGGCAATGGAGCGGAGTCTCTCCAATCCTGCCGGGCCTCATCACTCTTCAGATCACTGGGCATACCGGCAACGCCTGGACTCCGACCAGTACCATTGAACTACTGGTTCCAGGCTGTTCCGACGGCCCGATTCAACTCTCACACCTCGATCAGCCAGACCTGTTTGAGCCGGGCACTCCCATCTGTGGCTCAGGCTCAGCGCACCTATCGCAGTCTTACTGGCGCACCTTCGATCACTGTGAAGTTCCCTTTTCACAAAGCGAAGCGATGCTGGTCGAGTCAATTCGTGTGGCGGTGGAGGTTTCAGACCCCGGCCCAGGTTTCACCACCCAGCCAGTCATTCTGCGACTGTATGAAGATCCGAACAGGGATGCCATCGCACCGACCAGCACCCTAGTGGGACTCCATGAGCAACAGTTTCAGATACCGCAACTGGTCCAGCAACACTTCTGTCTCAACCTGGCCCCCCCGCTCCTCGTCCCATGTGGCACCCTGTTAGTCGTGGAAGTGGAACTAGTCGACGGAGCCTTCGATGAACATCTCTTCGTGCTGGGATCGAACTCCCAGGGAGAGACTGCCGCTGGAAGTTACTCGGCCAGTTCTTGCGGCATTCCAGAACCTCTCCCTTTCGCCGATTTGGGCTGGGGAAATGTAAATATCGGCGTCGACCTGATCGGTCGATCGCTGGCGCGTCCCTTCAGCCGTGGCGACAGCAACGGAGACGGATCGACAAATCTGACCGATGCGATCCACATCCTCGGCGTGCTCTTCATTGCCGGTTCGAACCCACTGGCCTGCTCAGACTCTGCAGATTGTAATGATGACGGATCCGTGAACCTGGCGGACGCAGTGACCCTTCTGTCCTACCTCTTTATTCCCGGATCACCGCCAATCGCCGATCCAAGCAGTTGTGGAATCGATCCGTCCCCTCCAGACGCTCTCACCTGCGAAGTAAATCCCGCTTGCCCCTGAATCTCCTGGTTAATCCCATGGAACTACTACCTAAATGGACTTTCTGGTACTTGACCCCAGCCGCTGGCCCGGTAAATTTGATGGATAGGGCTGAGTCCTTCTCGACTTGATATCTGGGTCATTTGTGCCTTTGGTGCATTGATCTCAGGCAGCGATCTCGATGCAGCAATATCTTGGAGTTGGGGTGCCCTATTTCGATGGTTACAAATTCGATGGTTACAAATTTTTGTTTCACGATCTTGAAGTATTCGCGAAAACGCGCCATTTGACATTTACTACAGCGTTCCCGTTTTCGCTCGGAAGGGATTGGGTTGATGCGTCATCTTCTTATTCTAGGGCTGGTCTTCACATTTGCGTTACCGACAGCCGTCTATTCGCAACCTGCAAACGATGAGTGTGCCGGTGCGGAAGTGATTCCGTTCAACACTGGAATCACACTCCAGCCGATCGACACCACCACCGCCACGACCAGTGCTAATCCTGTGGTTGGAACACCCTGTGCAGGATCTGCTATCGGCACCTGTGAATCGGATGTCTGGTACAGTTGGACACCTGACTCCGATGGACTGGTTCAGGTTTCCACCTGCGACCTGGTCGACTTCGACTCCGATGTCTTGGTCTACGCCGGAGGCTGTGGAACCCTCGATGAAGTTGCGTGTAACGGTGACGGCGCCGGTTGCGCCGGATTCACCTCATTGATCGCTGGATTCCAGGTGCTCGGAGGCACCGAGTACCTCATCCGAGTCGGTGGCTGGGCCGCTGGCGAGGTGGGAGTCGGTGATCTCGAGTTCAACTTCTCTGCGTTAGTTCCTGTCACGAATCTTCTTTGCACACCCGACAACTCGTCCGGAGTCAATGAAGTGACCGTCGCCTGGGATGAGGACGTCTTCTATGACAACATCAATCTCTACCTCGATGTGGTCGATCCGATCAACTTGATCGCCACCGTTGCCGGTGGTGGAGCGGGCTCTTCCGGTTCGTTCCTGTACTCTCCAGCTGCCGATGGTGGACACAATGTCGTCGTCGAGGGTGAGTCGGGTGGAACCTTGTCCCCGACCGTCACCTGCAGTTACTTCTTCTCTGCACCCTGCCCAACCACCAATGGGGCAACCATGGTTCCGGTGGCCGCCAACTTGCCGCTGGGCGGCGCCGTTTCGTGCAACGCAGCAGGCCTCCACGCAGACAACTCCTACTACCGAGCCTTCGATCTGTGCAACAATTACTCGGTCACTAGCAACATCGATGTGCGCTGTGTGACCACCGCGTTCGACTCGACCCCCGCAGCAGGGACCACCCAGCCGGTTCGAGTGCGCCTCAGCATCGACACCAATGGTGGTGCGGTGGGCCCGCTCGCCGCGTTGACACTGGTCTACGAGGAAGAATTCCAGGTTCCTGTGGTACCCGGTGACATCTACAGTTTTGTCATGGGCACCGGAGTCGTGGACCCCGATGGAACCCTTGCGGGATCCGCCTCCACTGTGATCGGCTGCCTCTCTGGAGAGACTCTAGTCGTCGAGATCTTCACCCCGGACGGCCAAGCCGCTGGACACAGCCTGTTCATGTCGATTCCTGATCCGGCTCAGACCAACCCAGCCACCGACCAGATCGGTGCCAGTTACATCTCGGCAGCGGCCTGTGGATTGACCGAACCGCTGGACATGGTCAACCTAGGCTTCCCGACCAACATGTGGGTGATGGATGTCGCCTGGGATGACGCAGGAGCTTGCACCTGTGGTGGAGGGGTTTCCAACCTCATCTGTCAGCAGGCTCCCGGAACCACCCAGTGGGACCTAACGTGGACCCCTGTTGGCCCCATCGGATCGTACTCGGTGGAGATCGACGGCACTATCGAAGCGATCATCGATGGAACTGCAACCAGTTACCAAACCGCTGCTGTGGCCGCTTACGAGGTGCAACAGATGTTCGTCACCGCTTATGATGGTCCCAATGCCACGGGTTCCATCATCAACTATGCCGGCTGCGACACCAACACCGCCCCCGCCCATAGTTGGTTCGAAGGCGCGGAGACGATCGCCATCGGAAACACCGACTTCAGCATCACCAATGCGGTGCTGACCACCGGCCCCGATCTCGACCCTGCAGTGTGTGCCATGAACATCGGTAATGACGGTATCTTCAATGACCTGTTCTACTGCTTCACTGCAGGGAGCACCGGCGAAGTACTGGTTTCCACCTGTGGTGGCGTCACCTTCGATACCCGCCTTGCGGTTTACACTGGCTGTGCCAGTGACGATGCCGCTGGAGTGGTCATGTGTAACGATGACGCGGCCACTGGCGGTACCACCGCGGGCGGAACCTCCCCGGGGAGCACCAACCTTGCCTGTACCAACTTTGCCGCAGAATTGGTCTTCGAGGCCACCCAGGGCGAGAGTTACCTGATCCGCGTCGGAACTTTCAATCAGGCTGGCCTGGGCGACGGCACCTTGACCTTGAACGACTGCATTCCGCCGGGCAACGCCACCGGAAGTGCGGATTGTGCTACCGGCGATGTCACCTTGTCTTGGGATACCAACCTTAGTTTCGTCTCGATGGAGATCACCCGCGACGGTGTCTCGATCGGCAACCCGGGTCCAGCAGACATCTCGTTCGTGGATCCTGGCGTGGCGGATGGAAATTACATCTACGAGATCATCGGAGACTGTGGAAGCGGTGGGAATCCAGCACCGGTCGATGTCTCGGTACTGACCTTCACCGATCAGACCGATATCATTCTGGCCATGGAAGGTCTTCAAGATAACGGCGACGTCGGAACTATCGATAGTGGCCAAGCGCTCCTCACCGCCCTGATCGCTGCCGGCCGAAATGCAGGTATGATCAGAGCTTCCATTACTGATTACCCATGCATCAATGAGAGTACGGTCGAAAACATCTGGGTGTTGACCGGAACCGTTCCCGTCGATTACAGAATCAATGCGGCTGAAGGGGATGCCCTGGGCCAAGCCAGTATCGACGGTAAGAATGTCTACTTCGAGGGTGGTGACCACTTCGGTTTCCTTCACGTCGCCTCGCTCTTCGACTCTCGTGACGGGGTGGATGACTCCACCTACGACACCGGTGACGGAGATGACAGCTTCACCTCGATGAACGGCCTCGATAGTGGCCAAGGGCTCGACCTCAGTGGGTACCAGGCGGTCGCCTACAACCAAGACAATGCACTCGGCATCGATTGGACCGATCAATTGACCCCGGCTTCCGCTGACGGTAGTGGACCGAATGCTGCCGCCATCTGGGAAAACCAGGATGACGGTCTCTCTGGTGGAGGCGTCCCCTCTGCTGGTGTAGAGGGCAACTACGTCACCAGCGTTTTCTACAACACCGACGACGGTGGAAAAACGATCAGTAGTGGCTGGGAGTTCGGCGGATTCGGTGGAGATCAGACGATTCTCACCCAGGAATACCTCGGAGCCTTCACCTCTGGTCCTCCAGAAATTCTCTTCAAGCGTGGAGATAAGAACCAGGATGGCGGATTCAACATCGCGGATGAGATCTTCCTGCTGGCGTCACTCTTCTCTGGCGGGGCCCCGTGCCTGTGTCCCGACTCTTGTGATGCGAACGACGATGGCTCGGTCAACATTGCCGATGCGATCTTTGGTCTTGCTGCCCTGTTCTCGGGTGGAGCCGCACCTCCGGCTCCGGGTCCTGACACTTGTGGTCCTGACCCGACGGACGATGGCCAGGCAGAATGTGTTTACAGCGGTGCCTGCTAGTCATCACACGGGATCGATGAACATTCGCGGGCGGACCTGTGGTGTCGCCATGAATTGACCAGAAGCCTAGGGGCGGTGAGGGATAGCTCTCACCGCCCCTATGGCCTTTTTTGGGCCTTTTTTGGGCCTTT
>JAPKAM010000147.1 GCA_028825265.1 Planctomycetota bacterium | reverse complement strand
CTGAATTTCAATCTACTGAGACCGATGATCCAACGCTGTTCAATTCAATCGGTGTCGAATCGGACGCATGACGATCTCATTTTTCGCCACTCTTCTTTTGTGTCTCTGCAGTTCCCAGTGCGGATCTTCTGGTTCCCACTTCGTCGTCGATGTAAAAGAGAGGATCTGGGAAGCGCTGGTCGAAGAGACTCCTCGAACATCGTTTCATGCCAACATGGTATTGCGTAAACGCAATCTTCGCAAGTTAGGATTCGATGATCATCGGAACCCCACTCTGGCAACCGGGAGAAATCCCGGCGGGACTCATCGAGGCGCTGAAGAACTCCAGATGCCCCCTGATTCTCACTCACATCTATCCCGATGGAGATGCATTGGGATCAGCAGTTTCGATCCATAGAACCCTTGAGAAACTGGGTGCTGCTCCGAACACCTTTTTGACCCATCCGGTACCCGAGAAATTGAGTTTCATCGATCATGATCGGGTGGCAGAGGTGCTGGATGGAGAGCCGACAGCGAAACAGATCGAGGTGGCCCACAACGCCGATCTGATCGTGGTCGTCGATACCTCCGAACCGGATCGTCTCGGGCACATGCGCCAGGTGGTCGAGGGGTGTGATGCCCCGAGGATCTGTATCGATCACCATCTCGATAGCGTGGTCGATTTCTTCGATCAGATCTGGTGTGAACCTGGATCTCCATCGACGGGTAATCTGGTGCTGGAAGTGATCCAGTCGCTCGGTTTCGAGTTGACCCAAAGTACTGCTGAGTCGTTGTTCGTGGCCATCGCCACCGACACCGGCTGGTTTCGGTATTCGAACTCGGGTTCGGTCGCCTATCGATATGCGGCAACCCTAGTCGAGTCGGGAGTCGATCCCGAGCCGATTTTCCAGCGGATTTTCCAGTCCTTCAGCCTCCAGCGAACCCTGCTTTTGGGGGATTTGCTCGCGGCGATCCAGGCTCCCGAGGAGAACAGGATCGTCTATTCCGTGCTGACGGAGCCGATGAGGCGCAAGCGAGGGGTTGGCCTGGAGGATCTGGATGGATTCGTGGACTCTCTCGGGCAGATCTCCGGATGTGAGATCGTATTCCTCGTCGTTGAAGTCGCTCCCGGGCGTTATAAGGTATCTCTTCGGTCACGTGGGGGATTTTCGGTCCATCGAATCGCGGCTCATTTTGACGGCGGCGGGCATGCCAAGGCTGCAGGATGTAGGCTGGAAGGCACCGAACAGCAGGTCCTCGAGAAGTTGCTGGGTCAATGCCGGCGGACACTGGACGCTGGTACTCGTAGTGCTGGTACCCAGTAGTGCTGGGTGTGGAGTGTGAGAGTTCGCTGAAGGGAAGCGGTGCCGAAATGAAAGTCGATCCCACCGATCGTCCGAAGATCCTGATCGCGATGCTGCTGGTTGGCACTGTGCTAGTCGGTGCTTCAGGATGCAGCAAGCCCGAGGCCCCAGTGGAGACCGAGACCGCTCCCCGAAAGACTGCGGAAGAACGGGCCCAGGAGCAGAAACAGTTCGACAAGGAAAGACTGGAAAAACGCTTCCAGGGCATATCCAAAGCCGTGCGGACTCATCCGGATCGGTTCGACGAGTGGATCTCTCATCTCGAGGATCTGATCTACGCATCTGAGGGAACTACAATCGAGATCAGGGCCAAGAAACTACTCGAAGAGCAGTTTCAGTTTCGCGAGAACGAGGGGCAGAAAAGCCTCGATCAGATGACCGCGCGGGTCGAAGCGTTGGTCGCCGAGGGGGATCCTCTTGCCGCAGAGAATATTCTTGAAAGATTTGATCCGGATGGAATCTACCAGAAAACGGCCTCGTACAAGGGTTGGCAAGATCTGAAGAAAAAAGTGGCCATGCGACAGGCCGCGGAGGTCGATTTCGATCGGATCACCCGAAGGGCTCGGGCCTACCGTCGTCAGGAGGAACTGGCCCAGGCGATCGGCTTACTCGAATCTTTTTCAAACGATTACAAGGATACAGAGGAGTACGCAGAGATCGTTGAAACGATCCGGGAGTACCTCGTAGAGTACGAGGTCGCTCGAGCGGCGATCACCGAGCAGTTAGCCATCGAGTGGATCGATCTCGAAGTGGACCAGTACCTCTCCTCCTTTCGCGCAGCCGCATCCGATCCCGATGCGACCGTCTGGACCGCCGAGGATGGTGAGGTGGTGGGAAACAACACCAGCTCCGGTCTCGCACAGTTGGAGATCGGAGATGACCTGTGGGAAGAATACTCGGTCGAGATGGAGATCCAGCTGGTGTCAGGAGATCAGATCAATCTGGGAATCACCGCGGGGGTGCGTCCTGGCGCAGGGATCAAGAATTACGATGTTCACGGCTTTGAATCGGAGGAGGAAGAATGGCTGAGAATCCGGATCGAACTCAAGGAAGGGCTCATCCGGTTGACCGACCTCGATAGCCTCGAGCGTCTCGATGATGACATGCGTCCATATTTTCCTGCGGGAGGGATCGCAGTGCTGCTGCGACCTGATGAATCGATCCGTCTTCGCAATGTCCGTTACAAAGTCTTTCGACCCGTTCCCGGAGAAGAACCGGATCCGGACGGGGCGGAAGCAGAATCGGAAGGGTAACCGCACCGCGGTGGCCGCCTTCGACGCCAGCCAACTAGGTCACTGGGAGCAGGATGTTGCCAGCCTTGCGGGGATGCTTGTCCACGAGGTGAAGAATCCGCTCTCGACCCTGAACATCTCTTCTCAGTTACTCCTCGAGGAACTGGGCGATACGGATTCTGCACGCGATCAGCGAACCCGCCGCAGACTCGAGATGATGAAATCTGAAATCCAACGCATCGAACACATCATCTCCTCATTTCTTCAACTGACTAAACCACAGCAGATGCAGAGAGATTCCATCGATGTCTCACGACTAGTCGAGGAAGTTATCTCTAGGAATCGGGAAGCGATCGAACTGGATGGGGTCAACATCCTGTTCCAACCGAACCAGACCCCGGCCGTCGCAGGTGACCAGGCATTGTTGCACCAGGCGCTTCTGAACTTGATTCTCAACGGTTGTTCTGCCATGCCGGATGGAGGAGAACTGTTCATCCGGGTACTTGAATCGACCTATCGTGGTGGAGACGCGGTGGTGATCGAGGTGACGGACACCGGTGTCGGAATCACGGAGGAAGCGATTCCGAGGATTTTCAGGCCCTATGTGTCGACTCGCGATGGAGGTACCGGGCTCGGTCTTCCCACCACCTTGAGGATCGTCCGCCTGCATGGGGGTACGATCTTGGTGGAGAGTGAGCCAGGTCAAGGAAGCCGGTTTTCGGTGGTGCTACCGGCGACGGGCCCGTCCAGATGAAGGAGTATGAGATGCAGGGTGAGGCTTCGACGATCGCGGGAACTCCTGCACGGATCCTGGTCGTCGATGACCAGGCCGCCCATGCCGAAATACTGGCCGAGGCACTCGTCTCGGTGGGGCATGAATGCATCGTTGCGACCAGTGCCGATCAAGCGAAGGATCTGCTGCGCAAGGAGGGGGCAGATATCGTCATCACCGATCTGGTACTGGGCGATCGCGACGGCCTCGATCTCATCCGCGAAGCCCAATCGATCGATCCCTTCATCGCAGTGGTGGTGGTGACCGGCCACGGAACCGTCGAGACCGCCGTCGAGGCGATGCATCTGGGAGCGGTGGATTACCTGCGAAAGCCGGTCGATTTGGCCGGTCTCCGGATCCGAGTCGGACGAGCTCTGGAGGGGGCTGCTCTCAAGCGACGTGCCGATGAACTGGAGAGAACCATCGATGATCGCTTTGGATTCGAGGGCATCATCGGATCGAGCCATGCGATGCACCTAATCGTCCAGAAGATGCAACAGGTGGCCCCGACCAACGCATCGATACTGATCCTCGGCGAAAGTGGCACAGGCAAGGAACTGATCGCCAAGGCGATTCATGCCAATAGTCGCCGCAAGGGCAATGTATTTGTGCCTCTGAACTGCGCTGCACTCGGTGAGGGAGTGCTGGAGAGCGAACTGTTCGGTCACGAGAGAGGTGCATTTACCGGAGCCTCCTCATTGAGGAAGGGCCGCTTCGAGCATGCCGATTCAGGAACTCTCTTCCTGGATGAAGTGGGGGATATCCCGACCCTGGTTCAGGTCAAACTACTGAGGGTCCTGGAGGAGGGTGAAGTGGTCAGAATGGGATCAAACGATCCCGTCAAGATCGATGTCCGTTTGATCTGTGCCACCCACCGTGATCTTCGCGAACGCATCGAAGAGGAGAAATTCCGCGAGGATTTGTTTTACAGGATCAATGTGGTGACCATCGAGATTCCTCCGCTGCGCGAGCGTGTCGTCGATATTCCACTGCTGGTGAGCCACTTTCTCGAGGAATACTCACGGGTACACGACAAGTCCATCGATGGGATCTCACGAGAGGCGCTACGGGTGTTGACGGCTTATCGCTGGCCTGGGAATGTCCGGGAGCTGAAGAATGCGATTGAGAACATGGTTGTGACCTCTCCCAATTCGGTGCTCGATATCGATGATTTACCGGGGCACATCCATCCCAGGCAACCGCTTCCCAACTCTCATTCGGTGGCGGCCGGGACGACCATCCAGGAGATGGAGAGAGAACTGATCTACTCGACCCTCGAGTTCGTCGGGGGCAATCGTCGCAAGGCGGCCCAGTCCCTCGGGATCGGCGAAAGAACCCTCTATCGTAAGATCGAGGAATATGGCCTTCGTTCCGCCGAGGAGGATGAGGAAGAAGGTCCTGCCAAATAGGCAGTTTTCTTCTGATCTCCCCATCCTGAGTGCCAACCTG
>JAPKAM010000003.1 GCA_028825265.1 Planctomycetota bacterium | reverse complement strand
GATTTGAACACGCAGATAGATTTGAACACGCAGATAGATTTGAACACGCAGTCTTTTACCTAGGGTCTGTTGGGGTTTTGGAGCGGCTGATCGTCAACGTCGGGCGGGCTTGTTGACATCAGTTTTCCGCTTTTCCCCCCCGGGGATGGAAGCTGTGAGGGGGAGAGGGGTGCACCTCACTGAGGGTCTTCATGGCCCCGGAGGTCGCTGTTCTCCCCCCTTTTTTTTGCTCACAACGAATCGGATGCGAGCAGTACCCGGCCAATATCCGAGAGTGACGCCTTTGCAGAAGGACCTTTCGACCGCTTCCAGCATCCGCATCGGGCTCGGCAATTGTTTCCGATCTACAGCGGTGTAGAGCCGCGTGAGTCGTCTACGCGACACGGCAACCCTCGTGCCCACCAATCTCTGAATCACACTTAGTTTGCTGACTTAGATGACTATAATCGGGAGTAGTTAGAGATTCATGGATCAGTCGGAATCCCCCTTTGTCCGGCCCTTGGAATCTCGGTTTTCTCGACTTCGGTATTGATCAAGCAAACCCGAGGCCGCGCAAACAAAGCAAGGTGAACTCAATGGAAACTACTTTTCATTCACGACGAATCGGCATCGCGGTGTGGATCTTCTGCATGGTCCTCTCCGCACCTTCGGCTCCCGCTCAGGCACCGCTCCTCGAAATTGGAGATGTGGTGGTCTACCCGGGTCAGTCGGCAGTGGAGGTGCCCATCTCTCTGACGGCTAGCGAAGCGGTGAGTGGAGTCCAGATAGGGATCGCCGTCGACCCCGACAGGATCTACCTGCAGGACCTGAATCTCGACGGAAGTGTGATGCAGGCCATGACGGTCGAATTTCTCGAGTCCAGTATCGATCTCGTCGAAGGGGAGGCCACGCTGGTCGCCATCTTCGATGATGCGGCCCCTTTCGATCAGTCATTACCCTCGCCGGACAATGTTCTGCTCGGCACACTGGTACTCGATGCTGCCACCTGGCTGGTCCCGACCAATATCGAGCCGATCGCCTTCACCGACGGAGTCGGAGAACCCGCCCTCGACAACCGGGTGCTGGTCGATGGGATCGGAGTGATTCCCGTCATGATCGACGGCAGTCTCTCGGTATTGTCCCAGAACGTGCTTCTGGCCACTTCTTCGACGGGCCAAGCGGCCGCCGGAGAGATCGATTTCGAGGTCAGTTTGCGAGGTTACAACGTCGCAGCACTGCAAGGATTCTCCATTGCACTGGCATTCGACCCCACCATTTTCCAGTGTGCGTCATCCTCGATCGAGGGCACCATCACTCAGGTCGCAGGAGCCGAATTCATCGAAGGTGTGATCGATAACGTCAGTGGATTCGTGGTCGTTGGAGTGCTGATGGATATCTTGCCCCCTTATGATGGACAGGTGATTCCAGCCACCGGGATCGAGATGGAATTTGTCAGGATCTACTTCGATGTGAGTACTGACTTGACCAGCTCCTCGCAAACTGAACTGCGCTTCGAGAATGATCTGGGAACACCCCCGATCAGCAATGTATTTGTGATTGAAAATCAATCGGAGACGCCGGTGACCGTGGACCTGACCATCGATGTGGTGGTGGACGGTGTGTTCCTGCGCGGCGATGCGGACGGAAACCTCCGATTGGACCTAGCCGATGCCATCAACAATCTGGTCTATATGACCAGTGCCTGTCCTGATTGCCCCATCCCGCTATGCCCCAAGGCGCTCGATGTCAATGACAATGGCATGATCGATCTCGGCGATGCCATCCAGCTGCTGAACTTCCTGTACCTGGGAGGCCCTCAGCCAGCCGCACCATTCCCTGATCCAGGAGTCGATCCGACCCCGGACGGACTCGACTGCTTGAACTAGCGAATTGGTCCGATTTGCGGCAGCAGGATATGCTTCTCGGGGCCAGAGAGCCCTAGGAGGAGCACTTTTCTTGGCCATAGATTCAAACTCAGCGAGTGCTTGTGCGGCACCGAGTAGCGCCTATATCCGGGTCCTCGGGGGAGAACTCACCGGCGGTGTTTTTCGACTGGATGGGAAGCCCATCGTCATCGGTTCTTCCGCCGATGTGCACTTACGCCTGCCCGATACTCTGGCCCACGGTCGCCATGCAGGACTCCGTTTTCACGCCGGGTGCTGGCACATTCACGATCTCACTGGTGAGGGATTGTCGGTCAACGACATCGCCACCACTTCTCGTGCACTTTCGGGCGGAGAGATCCTCAGAGTGGGTGCCACGGAATTACAGTTTTCTCTCGACCAACCGAAGCGAGGCTTTGTCGAAGCGTCCGTGACCGCCGTTCCGAAAGCACAAGATGTTGTGCTAGAACTACGGGTAGAACTGGGTGACCAGAGGGATCAGGGCCTTTTGATTCCGCTGTATTCAGGACAGGAACTGCTCATCGGCAGGGCTGCGGAAGCGCATCTCTCACTCCACGATTGCAGAGCGAGTCGTCTTCACTGTCGCATCGAGGATGACTGCGGTGCGGTGGCCATCATCGACCTGAGTTCCCTCAACGGGACTCATGTGGATGGAAGTCAGGTGCAGCGTGCCGTTCTGAGAGCGGGAGATACGATCCTGATCGGCCGCACCTCGATTCGCTGCCTCAAGCCCTGAGCAACCAGCCCATCAAAATATTGTTAAAGAACCGATCCTCGGGTCGATACGAGTGTTCGTATCTCAGGGTCGAGGATGGTGGCGCGAGTGTACCGATTTCAACTGCTCACGATCGACATGAGTATAGATCTCGGTGGTGTGGATGCTGGCATGGCCCAGTAGGTGCTGTAGGTGAGGTAGCGCATCTGCAGGTACCGAATCGGAGCCTTCGCGGATCTTCAACTCACGCAGAGTCGTGTTGTTTTCGAGGATATGTGTGGCGAAGGAGTGCCTCAGAAGGTGTGGGTTGACCCCCTGAGTGATCCCTGCGATCTGAGCCGCACGGGCCAGCAGGGCGTAGACGCTTCTGCGGTGAATCTGGCGGCCGGTGGTCGAAACGAACAGGTGGTCGACCAGCGCCGGTGCATCCGCCTCGAGGTGTGCCCGGTAATCCTGCACCGCCGCCTTGGCTCGATCTCCGATGGGAATCAGCCTGACCTTGCCTCCCTTGCCATGGCAACGAACCAGCGGGTACTTGCCCTCGGTCTTGAAATCTCTCCAGCGCAGTCCGCACAGTTCCGAAACTCGCATTCCAGAGCTGTAGAGCAGTTGAGCGATGGCTCGATCTCTCAGGGCCATTACTGGATTGTCCACGGCGGTGGCCTCGATCAAGCGATTGACCTCTTCGATGGATAGGGTTCGGGGCAATCGCTGCGGTTGTCGTGGAAAGACCAACGGATCGGCGGGATTTTCATCGAGTTGATTTTCGAGCACCAAAAAGCGGAAAAAACCACGAATTGCGGAGATCCTACGCCGCTGGCTGCTGGCGCTGGCCCCGGCGGCCATCAGGCCCTGTAGGTATTCCCGGAGCTGTTGAATCTGCACCTGATGGGGGAATTGTACCCCTTGAAGCCTGACCGCGGTGGCGAGGGCGACCAGGTCTCGGCGGTAAGCTGCGAGGGTATTGGCTGCCAGACCTCGTTCGACCAACAGGTAGTCGAGCCAGCTCTGGACTTCTGGAAGAGAGGATTGATCATCTTTGAGCCCTTGCGAGGAACCGCCGCAGTTCATAGAATCCGCTGCCTTTCCGGGGGGTTTCATTACCCACTGGGAGGATATCCCGTCGCCCGGGATTCGGCCAGCCGGATGCCCATAGAGTGGTCAGGGGCTGAGTGCCGAGTCGATCGTGCCGTTAAGACCGGATCCGCCGGGATCCGAGGCGTTTTTACTAGTTCACACTGCATGGAGAGTAGGCCGGAAACCGATGGCCAAGAAGAAATACACCAAGAGAGAGATGGAACCGTTCAAGCGGGTTCTACTTCATCAGCGCAATCTCGTGACCGGAAACCTCACCAGTCTCGATGGAGAGGGTCGGGGGTCCAGTGGAGATGAAGGTGATCTCAGTTCTGAAAACTTCGAGATCGAACTGACCCTATCCACGATGCAAAGTGAGACCAGCCTGATCAACGAGATTGATGAGGCACTCAAGCGCATCGATGATGGTACGTACGGAGTCTGTGAGGACACGGGCGATTTGATTCCGACCGCGCGCCTGGAAGCCGTCCCCTGGACCAGGCTCTGCGTCGCTGCTCAGGAGCGACGGGAAAAGTCCTGAGTTCCGAGAACTCTGCTTCTGGGGCCAGCGCTGGAGATCCTTCCGGGGTCAGTCTCGCCGTGGATATCAAATCTCCGGGGGGCGTCCTGGAACTGATCCATCCGATTCTTCCGGCGTCGGGCACCTTCGGATACGGCGAGGAATTCGAACCGTTTCTTCCGCCTGGAACCTTCAGTGCCATTGTTCCGAAATCGATTTCAGTCGAGACGAGAATCGGAAATCCACCGCCGCGTGCTTTCGAAACTCCTTCTGGATTGCTCAACTCGATCGGATTGCAGAATCCTGGACTCGACCAGTTTATCGAGTCTTATCTACCTCGGTTGCAGCAATACGGGGTTCCCATCTTGGTCAATGTGGTCGGCCGGTCGGTGGAGGATTACTGCAAGGTGGTCGAGGCACTCGAGGGTCGCCCGCTGGTGGCCGGATTCGAGTTGAACGTGTCCTGTCCCAACGTCAAGGAAGGGCTGTTGTTCGGTCTCGATCCGCAAGCCACTTCTGAGTTGATCCGAGCCGTCCGTCCTCTCACCGGTGGCGTATTGATGGCAAAATTGACTCCCAATGTGACGGATATTGCCGAGCAGGCGGTCGCTGCGGAGGAGGCGGGAGCCGATTCGGTCTCCCTGATCAACACGATCAGAGCGATGGCGGTGGACTGGCGCAGTGGGACCTCAAGGATCGGCACCGAGACCGGTGGCCTCTCGGGGCCGGCGATTCGACCCATCGCACTGCGAATGACGATGGAAGTGGCCCGAGCGGTGCAGATCCCGATCTGCGCCATCGGTGGCATCAGCTCCGCCGAGCAGGTGCTGGAGTTCATCTCGGTCGGGGCGTCGATGGTCCAAGTGGGAACTCACCTTTATCGGGAACCGACCTGTTTGCCACAATTACTGGCGGATCTGCGCCATTTGCTCGCTTCTGAAGATTTCACCTCGCTCGACGACGTGCGCGGAAACTTCCATCAGAGGCAGGATCGGTTGCCGGATCGGGAGCGACAGGTACCCTGATTGCGGGGGATTCCCCCCATCGAAAGGGATGATCCATCATGGGCCTGATGAGCGCACTCCGGGCAGTGTTTCACAAGATCGTTCCATCGCGAAATGTGAAGATCATTCGCGAGATCCTCCCCTTGGTCGATCAGATCAATGCTCTCGAATCCGAGTTCGAGAAACTCGATGCTGCACAACTGCGTGACAAGACGGTCGAGTTCAGGAAGCGCCTCGAAGGTGGAACCGAACTCTTCGATCTCTTACCTGAGGCTTATGCCGCGGTCCGCGAGTCTTCAAAGCGATACCTGAAGACCGGCACCGGAGTCGCCATGCGTCCTTATGACGTGCAACTGATCGGTGGCATCGTCCTCAATCAAGGAGGGATCGCAGAGATGCGTACCGGGGAGGGAAAGACTCTGGTGGCGACCCTGCCGGCATACCTCAACGCCTTGCCCTCCCGAGGTGTTCATGTCGTGACCGTCAATGACTATCTCGCCAAGAGAGATGCAGAGTGGATGAAAGCGGTGTACGAGGGGCTAGGGATGACGGTCGGTGCAATTCAATCGAACATGGATAGCCAGGAACGGATTGCCCAGTACTCCTGTGACATCACCTACGGTACCAATAATGAGTTTGGATTCGATTACCTGCGCGACAACATGAAGACGCGCCCTGAGGACCAGTGCCAGAAGCACCGCGCGTTTGCCATCGTCGATGAAGTCGATTCGATCCTGATCGACGAGGCCAGAACGCCGCTGATCATCTCCGGACCTGCCGAGAAGTCGACCGAGATCTACTTCAAGGCGGATCGAGCGGTACGGAAACTGGTCAGGGGCAAGCACTTCGAGGTGAAGGAGAAGGAGCAGCAAGTGCTCCTGACCGAGGACGGGATCGAGACGGCCGAGAAGCTGGTCGGTGTCGACTCCTTCTATTCTCCCGCAAACATGCACTGGCCCCATCATCTGGAACAATCGATGAAGGCCCACTTCCTCCATCGCAAAGATGTCGACTACGTGGTCGATGATGGTGGAGTGGTGATCGTCGATGAGTTCACAGGACGCCTGATGGAGGGGCGTCGCTGGTCTGATGGATTGCACCAGGCGGTCGAGGCGAAGGAAGGTCTGAAGATCAAGGACGAGAACCAGACTCTCGCCACGATCACATTTCAGAACTTCTTCCGTCTCTACGACAAGATCGCAGGGATGACCGGAACCGCCATCACAGAAGCGGAAGAGTTCCGTCAGATCTATGGACTTGAGGTGGTCGAGATCCCGACCAACAAGCCGATCGACCGCGAAGACCAGACTGACATCGTGTACCGAACTACCAGCGAAAAATGGAAAGCGATCGCCGATCGAATCGCCCAGGAAAATGAAAGTGGTAGACCGCTACTGGTGGGAACCATCTCCATCGAGGACTCGGAGTTGCTCTCCGATCGCCTGAAGCGCAGAGGCATCACCCATAATGTCCTCAATGCCAAGCACCATGCTCGTGAGGCGGAGATCATTGCAGAAGCGGGTCAACTGAACCGGGTCACGATCGCCACCAATATGGCGGGTCGTGGAACCGATATCGTTCTGGGAGAAGGCGTTACTGAGGTCGGTGGCTTGATGGTGATGGGTTCCGAACGGCACGAGTCACGACGGATCGATAACCAGTTGCGTGGTCGTTGTGGGCGCCAGGGGGATCCAGGTGCGACTCTCTTCTACCTGTCGCTGGAAGATGACCTGATGCGGCTGTTCGCGAGCGACAGGGTCTCGGCGATGCTCAAGAGATTTGGCATGGATGAGGGAGTGGATATTTCCCATCCGATGGTGACCCGTGCCATCGAGAAGGCTCAGAAAAAGGTAGAGGCTCGCAACTTCGAGATCCGGAAGAATCTGCTGGAGTACGATCAGGTGATGGATAGCCAGCGTAAGGTCATCTACGAGATCCGTGACCGAATTCTCCACAGCGAGAATCTTCGGGCGTTGGTGGAGGAGAATTTCGACCAGGTGGTCGAGTCTCATTCTCTTGGATTGCTCCAGATCGAGGAGCCCGATCAGCCGGTTGGAGTTCTTCTCTCCGAGCACCTGGCCCAGCGATACATGATCGATGTTCCGGCATCTTCCTTCGCGGAAGGGGAGCCGGAAGAATGGGCGAGAATCGCCACCGAAGCCTGGATTCAACGGGTCGATAACAAGCGCGAGGCGGCAGGCGAGGATCAGTTCGATCGTCTACTGCACTATGTCTTGCTGCGTATTGTCGATGAGAAATGGAAAGAGCACCTCCATGCAATGGATCAATTGCGAACCGGTGTTGGACTTCGTGGGTATGCACAACTTGATCCGAAGCTGGAATTCAAGCGAGAAGGGTACCTTCTCTTCTCGAAAATGCTGGAGGTTCTACGAGAAGAGAGCTCTTCCATCGTTTCACGAATCCGGATCGAGAACGTGGATGAATCGGCGGCTCAACGGGATCTTGCGCGCACCTGGAGTGGTCAGTCGGAAGGCGTTTCTGCGGATGCTCTGCAGGACCAGTTCCAATCACATGGCACTCAGATGAAACAGGGCGTCCAGGGATCGCAGGGCAGTAAGAGTCTCGATACGATTCGAAATAATCAGCCGAAGCTGAGACGAAACGATCCTTGCAGCTGTGGAAGCGGTAAGAAGTTCAAGCGCTGCTGCGGTCAGGAATGAGCAGCTTGGCAGGGGGCCCGTTGGACGGTGGCTCTGCTCGAACGACATTCACTGGATCGACCCCTCCACCTCTGCGGGGTTATCGACCTCCTCGTCGCAGGGCCAGCCTCCGATGGTGGCCAAGGGCTTGTGGATTCCTGCTCGACCTCCCGATGTTGTTGGCTTATCTGCTGCTGACTCCCTGGCTCCTTCAACTGGTCTTGGTTCGAGGGAGAGCGGTTGGCTCGATGATCCAGCGTCTGGGATTCTGGAGCATCTCCTTGCCTGTTCGGGAACGAATCTGGATCCACGCTGCCAGCGTAGGGGAAGTGACGGCGGCCTCGCCGCTGATCGAGTCTTTGCAACAAACCCGTCCCGGATCCGAGGTCGTGATTTCAACGATGACTGCAGGTGCCAGAGATCTGGCGCGTCAGTTGATCCCTGGGGTTCAGGTGTATCTCGTACCTCTTGAACTCTCGCCATGTATTCACAAGATGCTGAGCCGATTGCGTCCTGACATCCTGGTTCTGGTGGAACTGGAATGGTGGCCGAATCTGTTACTGGCGTGTCACTCCCGCTCGATCCCGGTCGTTGTGGTGAATGGTCGTGTGACCAGGAAAGGTGTCAGGCGGCTCGGCTGGCTCGGCCCACTGGCCTCCTGGATGGCCCGCTGTCCGCAAAGAGTTTGTGCTCGAAGCGAGGTGGATGCCGAACGATTCCTCCAGCTGGGTACCGCTCCCGAACGGATTCAGGTGGCTGGAGACATCAAGTTGGATTCGCTGCGCGGACCCGATCCTCAACAGCGTCGAATAGACCTGGAACGACAGAAGGGATATCTCACGGGTCAATTCCGGTGGACAGCAGGGTGCACTCATCCGGGTGAGGAAGAACAGGTTCTCGAGGCACATGCGCAACTGCTCGAGAAATTCCCGCATGGTCAGTTGATGCTGGCTCCGCGCCATGTTGAGAGAGCGGCTGCGGTACTGGAGTTGGTGAAACGTACCGGATTGAGTGGTGCGCTGGAATCGGATCGAGGGGCAACCAGAGCCTCGGTAATTGTGATCGATCAACTGGGAAAACTCGACGATGCCTATCGGATCTCCGATGGTGCTTTCGTCGGCGGCAGCCTGGTGGAGCGAGGGGGGCACAATCTGCTCGAGCCGGTGGCGGCGGGCTGCCTCACCTGCCATGGCCCCAGCATGTCAAATTTCGCCGACATGAAGGCACTCCTGGCGGGGCAGGCGTGGGTGCAGGAGATCGAGGATGGTGCCCAGTTAGCGCAACTGGTGAGCCGTTGGGCCGCACAGAGCGGTACCAAGACAGGTCATAGGCAGGGCGCTCAGGAGCTGGTGGGCCGTCTCGGAGGGGCTACTGGTCGATGTTCAGAAATGTTGTCAGAAGTGTTGAGTTGATGACGATCCTGGTTGGCGGACCCTCTTCGAGTCGATAGAGTATCTCGATCTGTCGTCTGCATTGGGTGACGACAGGTGCCAACTGAGGGAGATGAGCAGGCGGGGCGCACGGATTCACTCGAATCGGTCCCATCCTCGCCCCAGGGAAGGAAACTAGATGCTAATCGAGAACGCCTTTTTCACCTCTGAGTCCGTCTCCGAGGGACACCCCGACAAGATGGCTGACCAGATTTCCGATGCGATTCTTGACGCCTATCTTGCGGGGGATCCTCACAGCCGAGTGGCGTGCGAGACGCTGGTCACCACCGGATTGGTAGTGATTGCGGGAGAAGTCACGAGTCAAACAACCATCGATATTCCAGCGCTGGTGCGCGGAGTGATCAAGGACATTGGATATACCGATTCAGCGATGGGTTTCGATGCGGATACCTGTTCGGTGATGGTCTCTCTCGACAAGCAAAGCCCAGACATTGCCATGGGAGTGGACCGAGATGGTGCCGGCGATCAGGGCATCATGTTTGGCTATGCATGTGATGAAACCGATGAATTGATGCCAATGGCGATCTCTCTATCGCACAAGTTGGTGGCGGAACACGCCCGGATTCGTGCAGCGGGTGAAGCGTCATTCTTGCGCCCGGATGCGAAGAGTCAGGTGACTGTGGAGTACATCGATGGGGTTCCAAAACGAATCGATGCCATCGTGTTCTCGTCGCAGCACTCGGATGATGTGAGCAACGAGGAACTCCACAGTTTCATCAAAGACAAAATCATCCACGCTGTGATTCCCTCCAACCTGCTCGACGAGAACACCAAGTATTTCGTGAATCCGACGGGTAGATTCGTCATCGGTGGTCCGCAGGGAGATTGCGGCCTGACGGGGCGCAAGATCATCGTGGATACCTACGGTGGCATGGGCCGCCACGGAGGAGGAGCCTTCAGCGGAAAGGATCCCTCGAAGGTGGACCGGTCCGCCAGTTACATGGCCCGTTTCGTCGCAAAGAACATTGTTGCCGCTGGTTTGGCGCGTCGCTGCGAGGTGCAACTGGCCTATGCTATTGGGATTGCCGAGCCGATGTCGGTGCTGGTCGACACCTTTGGCACCGGAACCGTTGCCGATGGTGAACTACAGAAGTTGATCCGTGAAGTCTTCGATTTGACCCCGAGAGGGATCATCTCCTCGCTGGACCTGAGGCGCCCAATTTACAGGGCGACAGCCGCTCATGGACACTTTGGCCGGGTCGGTGCTGGTTTCCCCTGGGAAGGTGTCGGTAAGGTCGAGGCTCTCAAATCCGCAGCTTCTCAGGCTGCCGGGAACTGACTCTAGAGGCGATCAGATAAATTCGAACGACATCGCCTTCAAGAGCAGAGGGTGATGTCGTTCTTCAATTCCAGATCACTCGATCAAATTCTTCTGCTCGAGCCATTGTTCTATAGCGGCAATAGATCCGTCCCCCAGTCGGTGTCCATCCGAATGCCAGATCACTTCCGCAGCCGCTTTGACTTGATGTAGTATTTTGACCGATTCTTTGACGGGCTCCGGTCTGGTCAGTGAATCCTGGTCGTCATGCAAGAACAGCATCGAGGGAAGATGGCCACTGGAGATTTCTTCGGTGAGGAACTCGTACTTCAAGCGTGCCGATGCGATGACGCAATTCCCGAACCGATGGGGGTGGCGACAGGAGACGAATCCTGCCAGGTATCCTCCCTGGCTGAACCCGAGCAGTACGGTTTTTTCCGCCGAGATTCCCGATTCTCTCTGCACCGCATCGACGATTTCCAGGAGATGCGATTCGGACTGGATCAGAGATTCGCGGAAGCGAGGCTGATCGCCGGTGTAGATGTACCAGGAGTGGCCTTCTCGGGTGCCAGCACGGTTTCTCACCTCGTGCAGGTGTGGACCATCCGGGACCACGATGTCGGCCCCTCTTGCGGAGAGGTGCTCCAGTTTCTGCAGGATTCTGGAACCGTCTTGCCCCAGACCATGGAGGGCGATGACGCAGCATCGAGTGCGGTCGTCAGCCGCTTTCCACTGCCACCGAATCTGGTTCATGAATTCCCTGAAACGAGGATCTCGACTGTTCAGAAGTTCCTCCGCTCGACTCGCAAGTGATTCGTTTCGATTGTAAGGTATTTGTGATGATGTCGGGAGATCCCCTCGATCTTTCGCTTCTCACCACGTCTCCAGAGAGAATAGGCTTCAAGGATGCACCAGAACGAAGATGACCCGCGATCGATCCGGCTCGGGGATATCGCTCCAGATTTTGATGCCGTCACCACTCATGGGCCGATCCGATTCTCTGACTGGCACGATGGCCGCTGGACGATCTTGTTTGCGCACCCTGCGGATTTCACGCCGGTATGCACATCCGAGTTCATCGAATTCGCCAAGATCGAGAAGGAACTGGAAGACAGGGGTGTCGCATTGCTGGGGTCATCGATCGATAGTATTTACTCGCATATCGCATGGCTGCGAGATATCGAGGACAAGATGGGGGTGCCGATCAATTTCCCGTTGATCGCCGATTTGAGCCAGGAGGTCTCGAGGCTCTATGGCATGGTCCATCCGTCAACCTCGCCCACCGCTCCGGCCCGATCCCTCTTTTTCATCGATCGGGAGAGAAAGGTCCGTGCCATGATCACGTATCCTCCCGAGGTCGGACGTTCCTTCATCGAGATTCTCCGGGTCGTCGACGCGCTTCAGGCTGCCGATAAATTCCAGGTTGCTTGCCCTGCCAACTGGTCCCCGGGAGATGATGTGATGGTTCCGCCTCCTGCGACCAGTAGTGAGGCGAGGAGTCGCCTGGAAGATCCAGATCTCGATTCACAAAGCTGGTATCTCTCGAAAAAGAAGATCTGAAACGAGTCCTCTGCAGTCTGGTGATCAGGGGCAGTGACTGAAGAGCTCACAGCCAATTCCCGCTTCGCCAGCAGGATCCGCTCCACAGGATGGGTAGGGCGCTCCAGGCTGCGGGCCTGCCAGGAACTGGTGATTGATCACGAAGATGACATCACCGATATCCACGACTGCATCACCGTTCGAGTTCGCTGAGGCTCGGCATGGGGGTGGGCTCCCGCCCGCGAAGTAGTAACCAATCAGGAAGATCGCATCTGCGAGATTCAAGCTTCCGTCATCATTGGAATCGCCACGGATGAACGGTGGTGAATCGGTGAAGCAGATGTTGCCCGCTTCCAGGTCTGGACTGTTGGAGATCCCGTCGATGGTCAGGATGTTCTGGATCACAGGATGTCCCATGTTGTTGACCGGAGTGATGGCTGAACAACTGCCGACCAGAGCGTTATCCGCAGCGGTCTGAAACTGGAATCGAACGATGGAAATGTTGATTCCTGGAGCCAAGGTCTGGCCCCCAAAAGGGGGTGAGAAATCAAAGATGGCTGCACAGGCGGCCCAGCCGATCCCGGGTGCGAATTGATCATCATTGATCGAGGTGAAGAACTCGACCTGGAAGGGATCCAACTGGTCTTCAATGTCGAGGCCAGAGGTGCTGGCCTGATCGAAGGTGAAGATGTTTGAATCCCAGCTAAGGGCGCACTGATAACCCTGCACCGCTGCGGAGTTATCGAGTCGGACGGTGACCTCGACCGAGGATCCAGGAGTCGCGGTGTTGTCGTCGACATGAATCAGGTTCTGTCCAGAGACAGTCGCTGAGAAGTAAATGGATGCGGCGACGACCGCAGGGATGAAAAAATTACGCATGTTTCCTCCTCGGGGGGGAGAGGTAGGGGGAGAGCATCGACCTGGGATGAAGGTCAGAAGCTTCAGGGATGTTTATTCAGTGATCGGTAGTGAAAACTTAGCAGCCACTTGTGAGCACGCACTCGAGCAGGTCTGAACTGGGGTCCACGCCACAGGAGTTCGGTCCTGGAGCCGACGGTGGGGGGCCACTGACGAACAGGTAATTCAGCAGGTAAATCGTGTCGGAAATGTCGACTCCGCCATCGTCGTTGGTGTCCGCAGAATCCATGCAGGTGGGAACCTGCCCGGCGGCGAAGAGCCAGTTGACGATGAAGAGGGCATCCGCCAGATCGACTCCGGAATCACTGTTGGTGTTCCCACGCTTGAATCCAGGTTGATTGACGAACTCGATGACACCATTCTCAAGGATCGGGATGATCGAGAGTCCGTCGTAGATGACGTAGTTGACTGCTGGACCGGCGCTGCAGTTGGGGTCATTGGGGGGGCAGGACGGGAGATTGTAAGAGTCATCGAAGATGATCTCCGTGGTGGTTCCCAGCAGAGCAGGATCGGCGAGGGTGTCAAAATCCAGTCGCAGCAGAGTTTGATTGTTGCCGGCTGGTAACAACTGGCCGTCGTACGGGCCCAGGAAATCAAAGATAGCAGAGAAGGTTGCCAGCCCCACTCCAGGGGCCACATTCGGATCGGTCGCTGGGTAGAACAACTCAACACCTCCAGTGGCACCAGGGCCTCCTGGCATCGCTGAATCGAGGTTCAATCCCGAGTACCAATCGTAGGCGGTGGAGGGCGTCTGAAGAGTCAGGATGGTGTTGTCATAGGAGAGGGAAATCTGGAATCCCTGAATCTCATCGGCGTGATCGTAGCGCACCGTGGCACTGACAGAGCTACCGGGTGAAGCGCTGATTCCTCCAAAGTAGAACCTATGCAGGTTGTTGATGGTGACCGATCCATCGATCAGGTCAGGACTCACCGAGGCACCACCAGCGGAGAGCACATTGAGCACCGGGGGATCGCCCAGTCCGTCGGCGAACTGCACCGGGATCACCTGTGGTAGGGAGCCAGGATCGATGGTGAAGACCAACCTCAGAAGGGCGTTTTGATCGGTGGGCGAGGACGGGAGTGACGAGGGTGGAACGGTCAGGCTTCCATAACCAAAGATCACACCCGCCAGAAAAGTCCCTGAGGTGTTGTCGATGGTGAAGCCCGCAAAATCCGGATCCGCTCCGGCGAGCAGGGCCGAGACCACTGTGTTTTGGAAGTCGGCCGAAGTCAGGGTCAATTTCGACGGATCGAACTGGAGCCCGATGGCGAATCCTTCGATGGCCTGGTCGTGAGTCGCGAGAATGAAGCAGGGCAGATTGGTATCACCAGCATTGCCGCTGACATTCCCGATGGTGAACACATCGGCACCCCGACAGGTGGTCGGCACGCAGAAACTTAAAACCAATGGGATGGCGAACAGAAGGGGGAGGAAGCGCAGCATTTGTAATCTCTCCTGTTCTGGAAGAGGGATCTGGCAACATCACCAGATTTCAACATGCTTCTATCCTATCACCACCTCGCCGTTGATCCACATCTGACAACGGTGTTGGCGGGCCCGGGATTTGCCAGTAGGAATCGAATACCCGGAAAAAATAGGACTCCGGAGGGGAAGTGCCTCCGGAGTCCAAGTCGGTGTTCAATTCGTTGTTCAATTTTATCGATGGTCCGACGGTCAGTCTGCCATCGAGGAGCACTCTACTGGGTGTCCGCATCTCCGTCACAGCCGATTCCGTCACCTGTGGTCGGATCGATTCCTGCATTCGGGAACGGAGCAGCCGGAGGAGAACCACCGGCAAACTGGTAGTTGAAGACACCGACGGCGTCGCCCACACCAATCATCCCATTGTCGTCGAGGTCGCAGCCATCGAGGCAGGAAGGTGTGGCACCACCCTGGAACAGGTACTGAAGCACGGCGATTCCGTCAGCGATGTTGACGAGACCTCCATCACTATTACAGTCACCCCTGACGAACGGGTTGAAGTTCACAATGGTGATGACCCCATCGACCAGATTCGGAGTCTCCTGGTAGTTCCCATCCACAATCAGGTTTTGGATCGGCGGATTGCCGGCACTGGGCACGAAATTCACTGGAGAAATAACAGGTTCCATTTGGCCGGTGAGATCTCCGATGACAGCGAAGTCTATTCTCATGATCTCCTGATCATCACCCACCGGGATATCCACGGAAGTGTTGAAGGCCATGATCAGACCCGCAGCGATTTCACCTGAAGCCAGGTTTGCTGAAGTTGAAATGAAGTCCGCACCGCTCGCGATCCCGGAAGCCGAAACTCCTGACAGGGACAGTAGCGCCCCGTCGTAGGCTCCAGCGATCGACAGCCCATCGAGAGGGCGAATGGTAGAAACGAGCACTGGCATCGAGGCGCTCTGAGCTGCGATTCCGGTTCCGTTACCGAATTTCATGAAGTTAGGACTGACGACCGTGAAGTCTGCACCCGTTGCGACTGGCGGCACGCTGTTGCCAGCGATCACCACTAGGGTGCTGACTCCTGGAGTCCCTGCGGTGCAGTAGTTGATGGATGTGGTGTGTCCCACGGATCCCTCGACCTGGTAGTTCACATTGAGAAGTTCGAAATTCGTCGTCACGCTCAGAGAAGAGCAGCCAGTGAAGCAGATCACGACTCCATTCGACACTGCATCTGCGGAGAGAAGGGTGGTATCGAAGTCAGGAGGAGATCCACCTTTTACTGTCATGGTGTCGACCCCGAGTGTTGCGCTCAACGGGGTCAGATCAGCAGGATTGGAACAGAGACTGAAACTCCAGCCCTGAATTTCTGTCGGCTGCAAGACATCCAGTTTTGCAGTTGTAGTGAATGTTGATCCACCGAGGACATCTGCACTGTCCATATGCATGAGGAAATTTGGATTCTGTCCAAAGAGACTGCTGTGGATGAAGACCACCAGGGTCAGCATCACGGCAGCAGAAACCTGCCTGATTGGTAGAGTATGCATGAAACACTTCCTTTCACTGAACAGCATCGGGGGGCTGCTCTGATCTTCTAAATTGCGGACCTGGTGTGATCCAAGTTCGGAGTACTGTTCTAAAATTGGGCCATTAACAGCCGGTATCGTCACTATCACAAACTGGCAGTTGGTCCTCGGTAGGATCAGGACCATTGTCAAACGGGCCAGGCTCGGGTGGCGTCGGTCCGAACTTGAAGAGCCAATTCATTCCGTACACTGCGTCGGCCAGATTGATGACGCCGTCATCATTGGAGTCGCAGGCGTCGGAACAGAGGATCGGAAGCCCGGAGAACTGAGTTGCAATGGTGGTGGCGGCATCTGCTAGATCGACCTTGTCATCGCTGTTGCAGTCGCCCCGCTGGAAGATCTCCTGGGGAACCACGACGACGCTGGTGCCATTACGTTGGAAATCCTGGACCGAGAGGTAGTCGATGACCACGTTGTTGTAGAGGAACACGCTACCGTTACCGTTGATGTCGTCACAGAAGTTGATCTCCTGGGCGAGGTCGCATTCAGCGGTCTCATCCACGGTGATCTGGATGCTTCCGACCAGCAGTTCCTCTGAGGTGGGAGGAAGCGTCTGCCCCTCGAATGGAGGCAATGCGTCGAGCAGGATTGCGAGGATCAACTCTCCGGTCTCTCCATCCGAGCAATCGTCATCGACCTGGTGGTTGATGTATTCGGCTCCGACCATTTCCACGATCGATCCCTCGAGAGTGAAAGTGCCTTCCTCGAGGGTCAGATCACAGTCGTAACAGACGGTGATCGTCATACCCTGGATCTCGTTATCGGGATCGGAGTAGCAGAAACTGAGAGTTCCCGTTTGTCCGTGGAATGCGTAGTTGCCGGAGTCTAGATCAAATTCGACCTTCGCGGTCATGACTGTGTTGTGCACCGGCGGCGGATTAATCGCGATGCAGGTCATCGAGCCCGCTTCGAGTGAAGGGAACAGCGAAAGTCCGCCGACGACGATCACGTTGTCGAGGGGAGGAGTTCCGATGAAGCCATTGATCGGGGTCAACGCGGTGACCAGATCGGATTCGGGCAGGTAGATGATCTCGTTACAACTGTAGCGATAAGATGCAATGTGTTGGTCGATTCCCTGCGGGATCACCTGGCCATCAAAGGGAGGCGTGAAATCGAGAACCACTCCTACGGTTCCACCGTCGGAGTACAGGTTCATGACCTCGAACTCGACACCGACCGATTGGGTGATCGTGCCCTCCAGAGAAATCTCCTGAAGTGTCAGTTGGTCAGGTCCATGGGCCACTGCGACCACGAAACCCTGTGCGGGACCTGAGCTATTGGAGAGCAGGATCCGAGTCTCGCTGCTCGACTGGCCGTCGGCGAGTACTGTGCCATCCTCGACCCGCAACTGGTCGGGTGGCGGAGGAGAGATCGTCACGGTGCCATCGATCAGGATCAGGCCATCGGTGGCATCGACGGAGAGTCCCGCCTGGACGATGATGTTGTCCAGCGGTGGAGAGTTGAACACTCCATCCTGGAACTGCAGCTGGGTTGTGAACGAGGTGGAAGATAAGGTCGTCGGCGTGAAACTGAGCAAGGCGACACTGGTACCGACGCCGGCCGGGATCTCTTGACCCTCGAACGGAGTTTCGGTATCGAGAACCACGCCAAGGGTGAGCCCCTCGGATAGGATCTCGGCGACTACCAGTTCTGCGCCGATCGAGGCCACATCTGTTCCTTCCACTGTTGCTGCCGTCGGGTTCAACAAGGTGTTGTCGAAACCCACGGCTAGAACATAGCCTTGAGTTCCTGCGTCACTGGTCAGTTCTACGGTTGTAGAAAAGGGCGCGAGGCCCTGGGTGGTGGTGTCCGTGATGGTGAGAGATTGCTGAGCCTGCACCGAATGGGTCAGGATCAGAACCGTCCACACAGCCACGAACACCTGTCTGAAACAGGTATTCATCTTCATCTCCTCCACAGGCCTCATCTCGAGGCCCCCCCGCAAGCAATTCATCCCCTTCATACCGGATAGGCCGGTATGAATACTCTTCCCCCCCGGGCCTGCTGCGGGGCAGGATCGGAATGGTCCCTTCGATCGAAGGGTAATCCTAGTTTATTAACAAATGAGAGTTTGTCAATCCAGACAGATTAACAATCAATCTGGTCGAGAAAGGTGGGATCTGGGCCAGAAGTGGGATAGGGGGCTGGAGGAGCCGCAGTTCCGGTAAACAGGTGTAGCAATGTAAAGATGGGATCAGAAATGTCCAACTGGCCATCGTCGTTGGCATCGCAGGAGTCTCTGCAGTCGGGAGCGGTGCCTCCTGCATAGATCCATGTGGCGGTGAAGATGGCGTCTGCCAGGTTGACCGAGCCGCTGGAGTCGGAATCTCCTCGGATGAAATCGGGTCCGTCACTGACGATCAGCAGTTGGAAGAGGGTGTTGGTGGCCTGGCCGGCGACCACCAGGGTGCTTCCGACGATCTCGAAGCCGGTCACTGCATTGCTGAGAAGGTCAGGGGAGTTCCCCATCTCCGACAACGGGAGATCGAAGTTGAGTGGGAATCCGAATCCGGAGAACTGACTGGCGCTGGTGATGGCCCCCAGGTTTTCCACTCCGCTGAGGAGGGACCCGTCCTTGAAGGAGGAGACGCCTCCACCCAGCAGCAACCCTGAGGTACTCGGTGGAATGATGATCCCGAGTGGATTCCCCTCGGCGCCATCGAGCGCTTCCATCCTGCGGATCGACACTTGACTCGACGCGCTGTCGAGCAGAAGCCAATCATCGGCTGCAGAGTCGTAGCTGATGGCATCGATGGAGGTGGAGTTTGACGGAAATGAACTGAGTGGGGAGCCGGTCAGGGGGTCGACGAAGGTGACCAGACCACTACCCGCACGGCTCACCAGCAACACATCGAGGATCGGGTTGTATCCGATGCCGCGTAGATTGGGTAATCCGGTATCGATGATGCGTTTGAGGCTCAGGTCGGAACTGAGCACATGAATCACGCCGCTGTAAGATTCAGTGACGTAGAGGTCGTCCATCTCGTCATCGTAGGCCAGATCTCTCGGTCGATCTCCGACGAAACTGACCGAGTTGACCAGTCCACCGGGGCCATGAATCACGCTACAGCTGGAAGTTTCGATGATATTGCCAACGATGCCCTGTACCTGGTACTGATGCGTTTGTCCCAGCGGAGCGGACAGATCGGCCCACGAGGTGGCAGAGCCGGGCAGGGTGTCGACGATGGCACCATTCCTGGTGATCCTCAGAAGGGTGTAGAGACCTCCGCCGCCGGGACCACAGTTGCGCCACTCGAGATTCACGGCACCTTCGCCGTCAGCCAAGCAGACCAGATCGGCAGGGGGGTAAATCGCCGGTTGAGTGGCATTGATCTGCAGCAAGTGAGTGGTGGTGACCGCCATCAAACTCGAGCCCGAAGCGTTGTAGCAGATTCCCAGCAGCGAATTGTCGACGTTGGCACCGAGATCGATTCCTGAGCATTCGAGTCCTCCGGTGCCGATGGCCAGGGAACGGACCTCAGCGATTCCCGCATCAAAGGCCGTTCCGTAGGTGAAATCGAGGTACCCGATGCCGGTGGTCGAAGAGCGGTAGGTCAGACCCGAACCGTATCGAAACTCGGATCCTGGAATCTCGAGGGTCGAGAGGATGTTGCCGGTGGCCGGATCGATTTCGACCATTTGCTGGTTGACGGTATCGCGGGTCCAGAGGGTTCCAGATAGGGAGTCATAGGCGAGGCCCGAGGCGGATCCGGAGATGACGAAGGGGACCGGCAGACTGACGGTAGCCCCAGAGGTGTCCATCTCCAGTAGTTCGAGGGAGGTCGAATTGAGGATCCAGAAGGTGTTGGAACTCTCGTTGTAGGCCAATCCGGAGCACTGCGGCTGAAACAGCGGGGCCGCGGCGGCGCCGATGGGGTGGTCGATCATGTTGGAGAGGGCGAGGCCCGGAGGATTGCTGGAGGTCGAAAACACGCAAATTTTGCCGCTAGAACTGTCGATGGTCCAGACCGAGTTATCACTGGTGTTGACCGCGACATCGCTGCCATTAGAATTGGCACCGCAGAGATTCACTTCCACCTGAAGGGTGCCATTCTGGCCCTGAAGAGGGGCACAGAGGAGCAGCATCAGCATCCAGGAACTGGCGGCCTTACGCAGTAATGGCCCAGAAAGAGGGAAAGTGGGGCACAGAAATCGCATCGGGATCCTCTCCGGGCTGAGTGATATCGGCCCAAGAAAAAGGGGGCATTCCCAAGAAAAATGTCGGCGGGAACCGAACCACTTTCCCCCGCGCCCCGGGGGAAAAGTCGGCATGCATTGGTCAAGGGTTGTTTCCTAGCAAAAAAGTAACAAATCAAGGAACCTGACTATCCGAGCAGTCAGATCGAATGTAAACCCGATTGTAACGCTGAGCGTGACCGGTGCAAGAATCTTCAGGGGTAGATCCGATAAAGCATCCTGGGGAAGGGAATACATTCCCGAACGTGCTCGATCCCGGCTAACCAGCAGATGGTCCGTTCGATTCCCAGCCCGAATCCACCGTGAGGCACCGAACCATAGCGCCGCAGATCCAGGTACCAGCGAAAATCCTCCTCGGAGAGCTGATGCTGCTGAATTCGGCCTAGCAACACCTCGAGGTCGTCTTCCCGCTGGCCCCCACCGATGATTTCGCCGTAACCCTCGGGAGCGAGGACATCGACCCCTTGAGCGATCCGCGGATCGTTAGGGTCACGCTTCATGTAGAAGGCTTTCACCGCCTCGGGGTAGCCGTGGACCATCACAGGACTATTGAACCAGGATGAGATGATGGCTTCATCGGGAGCTCCGAGGTCGCCGCCCCATTCGAAGGGGTGCCCCTCGTCGTTCAACCTCTGGACGGCGTCGTCGTAACTGATGCGAGGGAAGGGCAACTGGACCGCTTTCAATTTCTCGATGTCACGCTCCAGCACTTCGAGATCTTGTCGCCGATTTTTTAGCACTCGTTCGACGATGGTCGCGAGCATCTGCTCGGCGAGGTTCATCACGTCGTCCAGATCAGCAAATGCCATCTCTGGTTCGAACATCCAGAACTCGGTCAGGTGTCGGCGAGTCTTGGATTTTTCGGCCCGAAAGGTGGGGCCGAGGCAGTAGACATCGCCGAGGGCCATGGCTGCCGCCTCCATGTAAAGCTGACCACTCTGGGTCAGGAAAGCCTTTTCCTCACCGAAGTAATCGACCTCGAACAGGGTGCTGGTTCCTTCGCAGGAGTTGGGTGTGAAGATCGGTGCGTCGATGCAGGTGAAGCCACGATCGTGCATCGTGTCTCGGATGGTCCGGATCACTTCGTCACGGATGCGCATCAAGGCGACCTGTTTTTTGGAGCGAAGCCACAGATGGCGGTGGCTGAGCAGGAAGTCCGGTCCGTGATCCTGCTTGGCGATGGGGTAATCCTCGGAGGCTGAGATCAACTCGACTGCGCTGCTGTGAACCTCGACGCCACCCGGGGCTCGGTCATCCCCGTGTGCCATGCCGGTCAGCTTGATGGCCGATTCGTAGGGGATCTGTCCGATGCTCAGGAATTCTTCATCGCCGAAGTCATCCTTGGTGACGATGCACTGGACGATTCCGGAACCATCTCTCAATTGTAGGAAATGCATCTTCTTGGAGGAACGGCGGTTGTAGAGCCAGCCCTGGAGTACCACTTCATTTCCGGTTGCTTCGGGGAGGTCCCGAACCCTTGTTCTTGCCATCTCGATTCCTTCCTGCTCGTGTCTCGATCCACTCGTCGTACGATTCAGAGATTCCTGATGGTGCCGCATCGGGCCGGATCATCAAGGAGAACCGGATGAGTACCAGCCTCCAGACCGGATGATCTGGTGAATCGACTGCGGGATCCAATCCCCGACCGGTTCTCCTGCGGCTAACATCGCCCGGATCCTCGTCGAAGAGATATCCTCTGAGATCAGCGGCAATTGCCATGAGATCACCTGTTCCCAGCGAGCATCATCGAGGAAGGGGAGGTGGCTTCGTTGGAGGCGTAGGGGAGTCCCTGGACGGTGAGCCGCCACTGGGATCGCTCGCTGCCACAACTCCTCTGCATCTTTCCATTTACCGATGTACTGAATGTTGTCCGAGCCGATCAGCCACAGGATGGGTCGATCCGGTTGCTGGTCGTGGTAGTGGCGCACCGTGTCGATGGTCCAGGAAGGACCCGTTCGGTGGAATTCCAACGGGTCACAGAGAAATTCGTCGGTCTGCGAACAGAGAGAGTGCACCATGTCGAGGCGAGCGGCTGCAGGAGCCAGCGGAGGGGTCTTGGAGTGGGGCAGAATCTGGCACGGGATCCACCGCACCTCCGTGACTTCGGGGAGTTGTAATGCGGCTCGTGCCAGTTCGACATGGCCTCGATGAATCGGGTCGAAGACCCCACCTAGCAATGCCAGCGGGCCAGAATCATGTTCCGATGGGCACACCTGATGACCTCCTTGTCCCGCTGAATCTGGTCTCATCGAACCCGCTGGAACCGCGGCCGTCCAGTCCACAATCGTGGATCTGGAGATGTCTGCTGGCGCTGAAGGTCAGGCAACCACCCGCAGTGCCGGATCTGCGGGGCCGAATCGCCGGGAAATGCCATCAAAAGTACTTCAGGGAAGCCTTCAGGGCGGCATCGCTTGTCACGCCATCACGCCAGAAGTAGAATCTGGGGCTAGGCTTGAGTTGGATCGGGTTGGCTGGCGATGTCAGCGATGGTGATCGGGCTTGCGGGGCCTTCATCAATTGACAGTGGTGGCGGTGACCCCACGGCAGGAAGATCATCGGATTCGAGGGAATTCGATTCGAATCTTGTCGGCCTGGTCGGTTCTCATCGCTGGTGAGACCTCTTATTCAGAGTGCAGAAGGAGTCCGAAAATGACCGTGAGCACGATTGGCGTTCCCAAGGAGATCAAGCAGCAAGAGCAGCGAGTCTCGTTGGTGCCCTCCGGAGCCTATCTCTTGACCCAGGCGGGACACACCGTGCTGGTGGAGGAAAATGCAGGCCTGGGAAGTGGCATCTCGGATGAGGAATATGTCCGTGCCGGTTGCAAGATGATCGAGACGGCATCCCAGGTGTGGGAACAATCGCAGATCATCGTCAAGGTCAAGGAACCTCTCGCATCTGAATATCAGTACCTACGCCGCGATTTGATCGTCTTCACCTACTTCCATTTTGCTGCATCTCGGGAATTGACCGATGCATGCCTCGACTCGGGTGTCTCCGCAGTGGCTTACGAGACCATCGAGGGAGCCAACGGATCGCTGCCACTGCTGACTCCGATGAGCGAGGTGGCCGGTAGAATGTCGGTGCTGGCGGGAGCCAGAAGTTTGCAGTGCCAGAATGGCGGCCGGGGAGTGCTCTTACCGGGAGTTCCGGGTGTCGAACCGGGTCGCGTCGTGGTCCTCGGTGGAGGAGTGGTGGGCGCCAATGCGGCTCGGATGGCCGCCGGTCTCGGGGCACGGGTGAAGATCTTTGACATCGATCTGGAGCGATTGCGCTACCTCGATGAAACGATGCCTGCCAACGTCAACACCTGCTTCTCGACCTCTTTTGCCATCCATGAGGCGGTAAAGCAGGCAGATCTGGTCATCGGAGCGGTGTTGGTGGCCGGCGATCGAGCCCCGATTCTGGTACCCAAGGAGTGGCTCAAGGAGATGCCCAAGGGCTCGGTCATCGTCGATGTTGCGGTGGATCAGGGCGGCTGCGTCGAGACCAGTAAGCCGACCACCCATGCGGACCCGACCTACGTCATCGACGGTGTTGTGCACTACTGCGTGGCCAACATGCCCGGTGCCGTGTCCCGTACCTCGACCTTTGCTCTGACCAATGCAACCCAGCCTTATCTGTTCGAACTGGCTTCGGCTGGACTCCACGCCTTTGTTCAGCGCGACATACTCAAGGCCCAGGGTCTCAATGTCAGTCATGGAAAGGTCTTCCATCGTGGAGTGAGTAAGGCCTTCGCCCTGCCCCTCCATCCGATCGATGATCTTCCCACCGTCGGTGGTGCCGTCAGGTGATCTTGGGCAACGGTGGAGCCGTCGAAGAGAGTCCCATTGAAAAATCACTAGCACTGGCAAGCCTCTACGAACCGATCGTCGAGGAAATGAATGCGCTGCGCGAATATCTTCAAGTCGAGTTCGCATCATCCGAGCCATTCGTTCACGAATTACTCGAGCATCTGGCTCAATTCAGGGGCAAGCAGATCCGACCGGCGTGCGTGTTTCTGGCGGGCAAGTGCTTTGGCGATGTCCACCAGGATCACATTCTCTGTGCCGCAGTGGTGGAGCTGATTCATACCGCAACCCTGGTCCATGATGATCTGCTCGATCAGGCGGAGATTCGCCGTCGGGTCGATACGATCCATAGCCGTTACGGGGATCGGGCGGCCATCTTGCTCGGAGATATTATCTATGCGCGCGGATTCGTGATCTCGACCGAGGTCGAGGGTGCCGCCCGGCAACTGGCGGAGTGCACGCGCGAAATCTGCATCGGTGAGATGTTACAGGTGGGTAGTGCTGGAGATCTGAACCTGACAGAGGAGCAGTACTTCCAGATCATCCACCGCAAGACTGCGATCCTGTACGGCCTCTCCTGTCGCCTGGGCGCGACCCTCTCGGGGGCCAGTGTCGAGCAAGCGGACGCACTGGAGCGCTTCGGGATACTGCTTGGAACGGCGTTCCAAATCGCAGATGATGCTCTCGACTTGATCGGGGATCAGGAGAAGGTCGGCAAGTCACTCGGAACCGATCTGGTCAACGGCAAGATGACATTGCCACTGATCCTGTTGAGAGACGGGCTCGATGAGGCGAGCCGGAGTAGGCTGATGTCCTTGCTGGAAGCGGCCGCTTCAGGCCAGTCTGACAGCACCGCCCATGCACAGTTGATGCAGTGGTTTGATCAGGAGGGAATCCTCGAAAAGGTCCAGCAGCGAGCGACCGATACGATCGGAAACGCGCTGGAGGAACTTCGTGGAAGTGCCAAGCAAAGTGCCGCGCGAGATCGGCTCGAGAAACTTGCCGGATTCGTGGTCCGGCGCGAACTGTAGGAGATCGAGATGTCCGCCGAAGGAAAACCTCAACTTTCACATACCGATGCCGAGGGCCACGCACGGATGGTCGATGTCGGCGACAAAGCGGTGACCGATCGTCGTGCTGTTGCAGAGGGTGTGATCCGGATGCAACTCTCGACCTTGCGTCAGATCATCGATGGTGAGGTGGAGAAAGGGGATGTACTGGCGGTGGCGAGACTCGCAGCCATCCAGGGTGCAAAGCAGACCTCGAACTTGATACCTCTCTGTCATCCGCTGGCGCTCGATCATGTCACCGTGGAAGTCGAAGATGGCGAAGATGGGGAGCGCGGCTGGATCCGGATGTCAGTATCGACACGAGTCTCGGCGCGCACTGGCGTCGAGATGGAAGCAATGTCAGCAGTTTCGGTCGGTTTGTTGACCATCTACGACATGTGCAAGGCGGTCGATCGAGGGATGGAGATTTGTGATGTGCGGTTGCTCGCAAAGTCGGGTGGTCGCAGTGGAGACTGGACTCGCTGAACCGATATTTTCCGGGAGGAATCAACGGATGGCACAGATCATCGATGGCAAGGCAAGGGCGAAAGAGATCCGCAAGCAACTGAAGGGGCGGGTGCACGACTTCCAGGTCGCGACCGGTCACCCTCCGGGGCTCGGAGTGATTCTCGTGGGTGAAGATCCTGCCAGTGCCGTTTATGTGAAAAACAAGGAGCGAGCCTGTGCCAGGACCGGTATCCGCTCCTTTCATCACCAACTCTCCAAGGACGCGACCCAGCAGCAACTGGAACAACTCATCGATCAACTCAATGAGGATCCCGAAGTGCACGGAATATTGCTCCAGTTACCTTTGCCTTCGCACCTCGATTCTGAACCCTTGTTGTTGAGGATCTCTCCAGACAAGGACGCCGATGGATTCCATCCGGTCAATGCTGGGCGGCTTGCGGTCGGGCAACCGACTTTTGTCCCCTGTACCCCTCTTGGATGTATCGATCTACTCCACACTGCCGGCGTCACGCTGCAGGGAGCCGATGCTGTGGTGGTGGGGAGATCCAACATCGTTGGAAAGCCGGTCGCTCAACTGTTGCTTGCAGAAGGAGCAACGGTGACGATCTGTCACTCGAAGACCAAGGATCTGGCCGCACACATCGGGCGAGCGGATGTGGTGGTGGCAGCGGTGGGTCGTCCAGAGATGATACGCGGCGAATGGATCAAGCCAGGAGCAGCGGTGATTGATGTGGGGATCAATAGGATCGAGGATGGTTCGATCGTCGGAGATGTGGAATTCGATGCCGCCAGTCAACGCGCCGGCTACATCACGCCGGTGCCGGGTGGCGTTGGTCCGATGACTGTGGCGAAGTTGCTCGAGAATACACTCGAGGGAGCAGTTCGTTTTGAGGCGTGTAAACTACAAGAATGACGGAGTGTCGATGGAGCCATCAGGGAACCAGATCATCAAGTTGCCAGCGCTGTTGGTCGATCAGATCGCCGCAGGAGAAGTGGTCGAGAGACCGTCTTCGGTGGTCAAGGAACTGGTCGAGAACTCTCTGGATGCGGGCTCTTCTCTGATCGATGTCGAACTCCAGGACGGGGGAAAGCGCCTGATCCAAGTGACCGACGATGGTCAAGGGATCGAGCCGACGCAACTTCCGTTGGCGCTCGAGAGTCATGCGACCTCCAAGTTGAAAGTGGCCGAAGATCTGCACCGAATCCTGACCTTGGGATTTCGAGGTGAGGCGCTCGCCAGCATCGCATCGGTGGCCACGGTGGAGATCGCTTCTCGCACAATCAAAGAGGACGTGGCCCACCGTGTTCATGGCAGTGATGGAAAGATCGAGTCTCAATCGCCAGTCGCCATGAGGCCGGGTACCCGAGTTTCGGTCAAGGACCTGTTCTCCGCAGTGCCCGCGCGACGCAGGTTTCTCAAGGCCAGTTCGGCAGAGGTGGCTCGTTGCTCGGCAGCCCTCAAGGGTGCAGCGCTAGCTCATCCCACCGTCGGTTTTTCCCTCACTCACGACGGAAGAACAGTACTCAAGTACCCGGCAGACCAATCGCTCTTAGAGCGAATCTCTGAGGTGCTGGGATCGGATGTCGGAACCCGGATGATCTCGGTCTCCAGTGATGACGGCGTGTCGGGATGGGTGGCGCGTCCCGATCTCCAGCGCAGAAATGGCGATGGAATTTGGACCTTTCTCAACGGGAGACCTCTTCGAGATCGGGTGCTTCAGCATGCGGTACGTGAAGGGTTCCGTGGTTTTCAGATTCCAGGGCAGTATCCGATCGCAGTGGTTGGGGTCGAACTCGACCCTGCTGAAGTCGATGTCAATGTGCACCCATCGAAACTGGAAGTTCGATTTCGGGATCGAGAAGGTGTTCACCGAAGAATCAGGCGGGCGATCCGTAGTGCTCTCGAGACGGCTGGTTCGGTTCCCAATTTGCCGCTGGAAGATTCGGCGTTGCCAGATTTAATCCCGGCTGCTGGGCAAATCGCGGTGGCATCTGCGGGTGTCAGTGCCGACCGCGTGGTCGAGCGTGTGGCTTCCTATGGAGATCCGCTGGCCACTGGAGATCCGCTGTCCGCTGGAGATTCGTCGACCTCTGGATCGAGGGAGGCACTGGTGGAGCGCCCTAACCTGGTTTCCGATTCGGTCCGGGTTTTTCAGGTGCGAGACTCGTTTTTGGTCCTTGAAGAATCGGATGGTCTACGAGTCATCGATCAGCATGCGCTCCATGAGAAGATCCTATATGAGAAAATTCTCGCCGCTCGAGAGCAAGGAACCCTCTGTCAAGGATTGCTGGTGCCGGAGCCGGTGCCGCTCGATCCCGATCAGTGGTCCCTGTTTGTCGAGTACAAGCAGGCACTGACGGAACTGGGACTGGAAGCGGATGAGTTTGGCGATGGCGTGGCACTGGTGCGTGCGGTTCCCCAGGGATTCGAATCGAGTGATCCTGCCGACTTGCTGCGGGAGGTCTTGGTCAAGTTTGAATCGGTTCGCAGTTTTGGAGCCGCTCCCCCCGATCTGAGGGAACGATTGCTTCAGACGATGGCCTGCAAGGCCGCGGTGAAGGCGGGGCAGCCCCTCTCGCCAGAGGCTCAGGAGGATCTGGTCAAAGGGCGAGAACAGGCATTTCAGCCGTGGAATTGCCCTCACGGGCGACCATCGGAATTGTTCATCTCCTGGCAAGAGTTGGAGCGTCGTTTCGACCGCAAATGAGATGCGGTTGGCTTCCAGCCCTAGGTGCTTCGTGGTACTTCTATAGCGCCGCTGACGGGCGTTCTCGCTGCTCTTTTTTTGTCTCTCACTGCCGGGTCGGCGTTGCATGAGGAACTGATGGAATCGAACCCTTTCAATCCAGAAATGATCGTGATACTGGCCCCTGGGCTACCCGCAACTCGGCGACGCCGGATCCGTGAGCGGCTCGAGTCGGTAGGAGCGACGGTTTCGGTGGTGGATGGAGCCGAGCGTCAATACCTCGAACTACGAGGTGAGATTGCCGCCCTGCAGACGATTGCCATCGACGGTTGGCCAGGGGTCGACAAGGTGATCGTGCTGGGCGAGTCGGCGATGCACTGGGCCCCGGATGACGAGGCGGACTGTGCTCCGATCCAGGTCGCAGGCCAGACGATTGGCCAGGGAGAGTTCACGATCATCGCCGGCCCTTGTGCCATCGAGGATGAGGAGCGAGCCCTGAGGATCGCCGGGCGGGTCGAAGCCGCGGGTGCCAACCTGTTCAGGGGTGGAGCCTACAAACCTCGAACTTCTCCCTATGCGTTTCAAGGCCTGGGAAAGGATGCGTTACCGATTCTCGAGAAGGTTCGCAACCAAACTGGCCTGGGGATCATCACAGAGGTGCTCGATCCGCGAGACGTCGAACGAATCAGTCAGGTGGCCGACATGCTTCAGGTCGGAAGCCGCAACATGCACAATTACTCACTGCTGAAGGAACTGGGTCAGGCCTCGACGCCAGTGCTCTTGAAACGTGGTTTTTCCTCGACCATCGATGAATGGTTGATGGCCGCAGAGTACATTCTCAGTGGTGGCAATTCGATGGTGGTCCTGTGCGAAAGAGGGATCCGCTGCGCTGCTGCCAGTCGCAAGGTGGTCCTCGATCTGGGGGCGATTTCTGAACTGAAGAAGCGGACCCATCTGCCGATATTTGTCGACCCTTCCCACGGTAGTGGCGAGGCCTACAGGGTCCCGTCGCTGGCCAAGGCTGCGGTTGCCGCGGGTGCCGATGGAGTGCTCATCGAGGTTCATGACCAGCCGTCTGAAGCTCTTTCCGACGGGCGTCAGGCGTTGACTCCCGAGCAGTTCGAGAAACTGGTCCCCGAACTTTACAGTATTCGAACTGCGCTGGGGGAGACTGGAACTCAGTTCTCCGAGCAAGTGGTCGGAAGTTCGAGCGGGGAGGATCATTGACCCGAGCAAACTCATCCCAATGGTCAGGTTTCGAAACGAGTGAGATCGCTCCCGGTGCGTCGCTCCACATCCGCAAGGAAGCGAGAAGGAAGACGAGCCGCCTGAGGATCTCCTGGGTCCACGATATGGGGCCCCAAGCGGCTCGCAATTGCCTGGTTCCCGCCTGCTTGCTGAGAGGCTCCCGCTCCTTTCCCTCGCTCAGGGAAATCAGTCGAAGAAGTGAAGAACTGTGGGGTCTTGGGATCGGCGGATCGGTGGACCGGGCAGGGCAGCGGCAGATCGTCACGATCAACGCCGAATTCCCTGAGGATTCGCGCCTCCCTGGAACAGAACAAGTTCTCGCCGAAGCCGTCGAGTTTATTTGCGAGGTGATCCTGCAGCCGCATCTGGTCGATGGTCAGTTTGCTGAAGAGACCGTCAGTTCCGAGATGTCCCAGCATCGTAGAAGCATCGAGGGGCGCTTCGACGACAAGCGATCCTGGGCGATGCAGCGCTGTATCGAGGAGACTTGCCAGAACGAGCCGTGGCGTTTCCATGAGTACGGCTCCATCGAGTCGCTGGAGCATGTGACACCGGAGTCGGTCACCGCAGACTGGCAACAGACCATCGAGAGTGCGCCGATGTACGTACATTTCAGTGGTGAAGCACGGTCAGATTCGCTGGCTGAAGTGTTGCTTCCCCTGTTTGGCGGGCACGGTCAGGAAGCGGCGACTCTTGCAGATCGTTATCCGCGCAAGGGTGCCGGGGAAGTCCGTAAACTGGAGGAACACTTCCAGGGACAGCAGGCCAATCTGGTGATCTCGTTTCGAACTTCTACCGGACATGGCGACCCCCTTCATGAGTCGATGATGATCGCCAGCGGGGTGATCGGCGGCTTTCCGCATTCGCGTCTCTTCACCCAGGTGAGAGAGAAGCAGAGTCTCTGTTACTCGGTCAATTCCCTTTTCGATGGCAGTTCTGGTTTGATGCTGGTCAACGCTGGGATCGACGGAGATACCGCAATCCAGACTCAAGAGAGCATCCTAGAGCAGATCGATGTGGTGAAGCGAGGCGAGTTTAGTGACGATGAGTTCCAGATGACCCTCGATGCGTGGGATTCAAGATTGAGTATGACCCAGGATTCGCCCTCCTCCCTGGCAGAGTTTGATCTGGTCTCGCGACTGGTGGGGCGAGACCCGACCATCGAGGGATTGCGCGAACGAGTGGCAAGGGTGACTCGAGAGAGCGTCATCGAAGCGGCGAAACGAATCGATACGGACTTGATCTACCTGCTTTCCCCGGAGGAGGCCCAGTGACCTGGATCGGCGAGGAAGTCATCCTCGAGAATGCAACCCTCGGCGAGCGCGTCGTGGAGCGGACTCATATCAGTGGTGCGACCGTTGCTTTTTGTCGCAAGCCGGGATACCTGCGTCGATATGCATGTTTTTCGACTCGCTTCGGCAGCGTCGATGATCGTTTTCGAATCGACGGTGGCTCCGAAGAACGGTTGCCCGATGGAATCGCTCACTTCCTGGAACACAAGATGTTCGAGGGCCCCAAAGAAGATGCGTTTGTTCAATTCAGCCGCTTGGGTGCCAGTGCCAATGCGTTCACCAGCTTCGTTGGCACCACCTATCTGTTTTCCTGTGTCGATGGTTTCTTTCCATGCCTCGATCACCTGGTGCGGTTTGTCCAGCAACCCCATTTCACTGCAGAAAATGTCGAGAAGGAGAAGGGCATCATTGGCCAGGAGATTCGGATGTACGCCGACAATCCTGGCTGGAGGGTGTACTTCAACTTGTTGGCGGGCCTCTACAAGAACCATCCAGTGGCCAAGGACATCGCAGGAACAGAGCAGACCATCGCTGGGATCACGCCACAGCTGTTGGATCGATGTTGGAGTACCTTTTACCACCCATCAAACATGATCCTGTTGGCCGTCGCCGATGAGGATCAGGAGACCTTCTTCGAGGCCGCAGGACGGTTGCTATCCGAACAGGATCTTGGACCGGCTCCGGCAGTGGAGAAAATTCTCACCGAGGAACCTGAAGGCCCGGCCAAGGAGCTGGTACACCAGCAGATGCAGGTGGGCCGATCGAAGGTGTTATTGGGGTGGAAGGATATTCACCCGGGGATTCAGGGTCGGGAATTGATGCGCAAGGAACTGGTCACTGAAGTGATGCTCGAATGCGTCTTCGGACAGAGTGGCCCCTTGTTCGAGATGTTGTACCGCCAGGATTTGATCGACGATTCCTTCTCGACTTCATACCAGATTCATTCGGACGTGGGTCATTCCGCAACTGGCGGAGATTCGTCAGATCCGGATCGCCTGATCGAAGTCATTCGTGAAGAGGTCGGCCAGATTCGCAAGGTGGGTATCGACCCTACCGATATTGAACGCCAGCGGCGTTCTGCCATAGGATACCTGCTGCGTGCATTCAACTCGCTCGAGCACATCGCTGGAAGTTATTGCGGCACTCGCTTCCTCGACGGAGACCCCTTCGAGGTGGTCGATCTGCTGGCAGAGATCAGTACCAAAGAGGTTGAAGAGCGGCTACAGGAGCACCTGATCCCCGATCAGTTGTCATGTTCCATCATCACTTCATGAATTGAGAGTGGGTTTCAAGATGAAGCAGCATTGGAAGATTCTAATCTGGCTCATCGCAGGCGTCGTGGTGGGTTTTGGACTCCAGCAATTCACCGATGGACCGGGCAGCGTCGGGACCAGGTTTGCCCCGGAACCGGTGGTCGCCGATGGAGTGGCGGTCGGAATTCGGGTCGATGCTGTGCTTCAGGATCAACTTCCCAAGGGCAGGAACGCATCCGAGGGGCTGCAGGTGGGTGATGTGGTGAAACGCATCACGATGAACGCCGGCATGGATGACGAGAAGGGTACGGATACGACATCCACTCGAGCCCTGGAGGAGTTCCTGGCGCAGCGCGGTGCTGGAGGCGTGGTCACCATCGAACTGCTCTCTGGCGATAAGCGAAGTGCACTGGTGGCTCTCGATCCAGAATCGACTCGAGCGCGTTGGCTCGCTCCATTTAAATTCATCGCAGATATCTTCATGAGATTGCTCAAGATGTTGATTATGCCACTGGTGGTGACCTCGATTGTGACGGGAGTGGCAGGCCTGGGAGGCGGATCAGATTTCGGCCGGATGGGCGGTCGTACCTTCGGCTACTACGCCACCACATCGTTTCTCGCTGTCGGCCTTGGAATGCTGCTGGTCAACATTCTGCAGCCCGGCATCGGAGCACGCCTCGGTATCTCGCCCGATGCAGACTTCGGTCAGAGAAGTGAAAACTGGCTGGATATCCTGCGCAGAATGGTACCGGAGAATGCATTCAATGCCTTCACCGGTAATGGCAACATGCTCCAGGTGATCTTTTTCTCGCTGATCTTTGGCTTCTTCATCACCAAGGCTGCTGAAAAGCAGCGCAACTTCATGCTCGATCTGTTCGGTGCCGCCTTTGACGTGGTGATGAGGATGGCCTCGTGGGTGATGTTGCTGGTCCCTTACGGGGTTTTCTGCTTGCTGGTGAAGGTGATCGGCGAGACCGGTTTCGATGTGTTCAGACCGCTCGGCGCATACATGCTGACGGTGATGCTGGCACTGATCATCCATAGTTGCGTGGTGTTACCTCTGCTCTTGAAGGTGGTCGGAGGAGTCTCCCCGCTGAAGTGGGTCCGCGCGATGAGCCCAGCGCTAATGACCGCCTTCTCCACCTCATCTTCGTCGATGACCTTGCCCACGACCCTAAACACCCTGGAGAAGCGTGGTGGGGTCTCGAATCGCACCTCGTCCTTTGTCGCACCACTCGGTGCCACTGTGAACATGGACGGAACGGCACTGTACGAGTGCATCGGAGTGGTGTTTTTGGCCCAGTATTACGCCAGCGCGGGTGACTTCGTACTGAGTTTCAGTGCCCAGGTGACTGTGGTCATGGCGGCATTCCTGGCTTCCATCGGTGCGGCTGGAATCCCCTCGGCAGGGCTGGTGATGATGTTGACGATCCTCAGCGCTCTGAAACTGCCGCTCGAAGGTGCGGCGCTACTGCTGGCTGTGGATCGCCCCCTCGACATGTGTCGGACGGTGGTCAATGTCTGGAGCGACACCGTCGGCACTGCCATCATTGCTTCGAAGGAGGGGGAGTCTGGTCTCGGGGATGGAATGGTCACCGAATCCAGCTGATTTCGTTGGCCCCTGTGCCTGCGAGATACGCATCACCCAAGGCTCGTGGTATGCTCCCCGAGTGGTTTGAATTAACGAACGACCGTGCGCTTGTGCACGAGGAGAGGAGAGGGATCGATGGGTATTCCAGCGACCCAGTTAAAAGTAGGCCAGGTCATCATATTTGAGGACTCCCTGTGGGTCTGTGTGAAACTGGAGCAAAAGAAACTCTCCAAGGGTGGTGGTGCCGTTCAGGCGAAGTTGAAGAACCTTCAGCGGGGAGACCACATCACCCACCGCTTTCGATCTGCCGACAAGGTGGAAACCGCCTACCTCGACAAGAAGGACTGTGAGTACCTTTACCCCGAAGGTGATTTCTTCGTCTTCATGGATACTCAAGATTTCGAGCAGTACCAGTTACATACCGACTTCGTCGGCGATCTGATGCCGTACGTGAAGCACAACGAGCGTGTGGTGGTGACTTTCTACGAGGAGAAATCGATCTCGGTCGATCTCCCTCCATCCGTGGTCTTGAAAATCACCGAGACGGAGCCAGGGTTCAAGGGGGATTCGGTCAATAACGTGTTCAAGCCGGCAACGCTTGAAACTGGCCTTCAGGTGAAGATTCCCAACCACGTGACCGAGGGAGAACTGGTCAAGATTTCCACCGAGACTGGAGATTTCATCGAACGGGTGAAGGAGGCGTGAGCTCTCCTCGTAGTTGACGTACACCCTGTCGGAATCGGTGGTGCCCACCCATCGATGGGTGGCGGATGTATTCTGCTTCGATGCCCATCTTTCCCAGCACTTCCTGGGAGACTCGTCCGATCGCCACCGGCTGCGCTTGGTCGAAGATTTCCAGGTACTTCATCAGGATCACTCGCCCTGCTTCCTGATCACTACGAGTCGGCTTGCGGTTGGTCAGTGGTTCACCAGGTCGATGAGGATGCCATGGCACTGCATTCCACAGCACGATTCGTCGGTCCCCGCCAATCTCTCCCCAGACGACGGTGGCGGAGCGCTCCTTGTAGGGCGTTTCTCGAGTCGATGACCTTCTCAGTGGAAGTCCCGCGGTCCATTCCAGCGCTTCCGACCCGGCCAGCAGGTTTTCTCCGGTGAAGGGGATGCCGGTGAAACGGCACCCGGCCCAGCCAGCGGCTTCGCCGACCAGCACCGCCTGGGCTCCCCGATGGGCTCGGAGATAATGAGCGAGGTTGTCGGATCGAATCTTCGCTGCGCGAGGAAGATCCAGTTCCTCATGCCGATCGCGCCATGGATTGAAGACCCCTTGTGGGGCCGGCTTTCTGACCAGGCGAATCAACTGGTCGACGCGGGTATCGAAATCAGATCGACTCACGGATCTCCTGTCTCATGCAGAACACGCTGCCTCCTGATTTCAAGAATTCTCCAGTCTCGATCTCTGTGACCTCGAATCCCTGCTTCGACAATCGGCCAGCGGTGATGGGGGCCCCCGCGGGTATCAGTACCTGGTGGCCGTCTGGACACCATAGATTTCCCGCCAGTTTCTCGCGGGCTTCATTCTCGTCCACCTCGACCAGCAGATCGAAGGCACTTTCCAACAGGTCGATTCCAGTTTCGTCGAAGGCGCTCCGAACCACGGCAGCACAATCTTGACGCAACATCGCCAACGCCGTGTCGAGGTGATAGAAGCACGGATCTTGGAGGTCAAGAGTGGCGACCTCGTGTCCTAGCATTCGTCCCACTGCCAGATGGCAATCGAGTTGGCTTCTCATGCCGACTCCACACCACAGAAGCGACAGGCCCGGGTGCTTGAGAGTGTCGCCATTGCCTTCCCAGGCCCCCGCAGTGTTCGCATCGATGTCGAGGCAACGGATGCCCAGCTGGAGCCATCGACTGCGGTGCAGCTCACTCTCAGGCCGGCGGTCGGGGTGATCCATTTTTCCGATCACGGCCACCGGTTGTCCTGTTGCATCGACGCTAACCAGCGAGGGGTTGGCGGTGAATACTGCATCGACCAGCCCTTCCGGCGGATCGAGTCGATGGACCTCGAGTCCCATCGCACCGATGGCCGCTGTCAGCGAGTCCCACTGGCAGCGAGCTGCGACGGCATCGATCTTGCCGATGTGTGCGCTCATGTGTGCATTTCGGATGTCGATTACATCGAAGTGATCGGGTGGACACATCAGTGCGCCGCTCACCGCGGCCTCTTCTGGTGTGCGCCGACGTGGTGTGGCTCTCCATTGCTCTGCAGTAGCGATCGGGGAGTGATTCATGATGTCATTTCCAGCAGTAGTTCCTTGCTCGCCTCGATCGCCTTGCGATGCAATGCCGGGACCCGATCGGCGGCATCGAGAGCCAGCAGTTTGACTCCTTCGGGAGTGCTACGGTTCCAGCGATAGACTAGCGGAGTGACCTGCAATTTTCGGTATGTGATGGCGTGCTGGAATCGATCGGCATGGCCGATCAACTCGGGGAGATCGAGGGCGAGAGTTTTGAACAGCTTTCGCAATTCGAGATCCGCATCGGAATCCGGGCCATCGAGGCGAACCAGTGGAGTGCCCATGTGGCCGGTGAGCAGCTCACCCGAGTTGGGCCACAGCAGCACTCCCTGGCGGGTCACCACCACAGCGGTCGCCCACCACTGTTCTTCGGTTGCTCGTTTGATCTTCGGTCGAGGCCAGCGGGTGGCATCACCGCTGGCGTATGCGCCGCAACCCTTGGCGAGGGGACATGAACTACAATCGGGAGATCGAGGAGTGCAGATGGTCCGCCCAAGATCCATCATCGCCTGGTTGTGATCGCCGGGATGTGTTCTGTCGAGCGCCTCCTGCGCCGCATCCCGTAGGCGAGTACGTGCGACGCCCTTGCGATGATCTCCATCGAGGCAGAGGTAGCGACAGAGCACACGCTCGACGTTTCCGTCGATCACTGCCAGCGGTTCATCAAAGGCGATGCTGCAGATCGCTGCGGTGGTGTATTCACCGATTCCCGGCAACTGACGTATCCGTTGCGGATCGCGAGGGAAGGAGCCGTCGTGGAGTTCGACGATCTGCCTCGCCGCCGCATGGAGATTGCGTCCGCGGGAGTAGTACCCGAGGCCTGCCCACATCTCGAGCACCTCACCGAGTGGTGCCTGGGCCAGCGCTGCTGGATCGGGAAACTTTTTCATGAATCGATTCCAGTAGGGAATCACCGTCGCCACTCGGGTTTGTTGCAACATCACCTCGGAGAGCCAGATCGCATACGGGTCTCCCACACCTCGCCAGGGCAGTTTCTGGACCTCTGGGCGGTACCAGTCCGCCAGTGCTGTGCTGATTTGAGCAACCATGCTGATGACCTCCGGCGATTCAAGTGGTGCCAGGATGCTGGCATCTGGCCGTGGAATCACTACATTCCTTTCATGAGCAGTTCCTTCGGAGAGTTTCTCCGCATCACTACCTGGGGCGAGTCACATGGCCCTGGAATTGGCGTCGTGATCGACGGGCTTCCCGCCGGGGTCCCCGTCTCTGAACCGGTGATCGCTGCGGATCTGGCGAGACGGCGGCCGGGGGGCGACCTCGCATCGCCGCGTAAAGAGCCGGATCTGCCCAGAATCCTCTCCGGTGTCCTCGATGGAAGAACCCTCGGTTCGCCGCTGGCGATCTGGATCGAATCGGTCGATGCCCGTCCGGCAGATTACCAGGAGATGGCAGATCTCTATCGCCCTGGTCACGCCGATTTCACCACCGAAGCTCGGTACGGACATCGAGATCGGAGGGGCGGAGGTCGTGCCAGTGCGCGCGAAACCGCCGCTCGAGTCGCAGCAGGCGCCGTGTGTCGAGTGATGCTGGCCCGAGAGTATGGCATCGAGATCGTTGGCTGGGTCGATGAAGTGTCAGGGATCCGAGCAGAGGTCGACCCTTCGACCGTCGATTCCCAGCGCGTAGAGGCGTCGGTGGTTCGCTGTCCGGTGCCCGCCACCAGTACCGCTTTTGTTCACCAGATCGAACAGGCCAGGGAGACGGGGGATAGCCTCGGCGGCTGGGTCGGAGTGGTGGCTCGCGGAGTGCCGGCCGGTTGGGGGGATCCAGTCTTTGCCAAGATGAAGTCCTTGCTCGGGGCGGCCATGTTGTCGATTCCGGCAGCGGTGACGCTCGAACTGGGGGACGGAATCGCCGCTACCAGTCGTACTGGAAGCGAAAACAATGACAGTTTCACTTCCGATGAACTTGGCAATATTGGCCAACGGACCAATCGATCGGGCGGAATGCAGGGCGGGATCACCAGCGGTGCTCCCCTCTGGTTGCGGGTTGGGTTCAAGCCCACATCGACCATCGGTACCACGCAAGAAACCGTTAATCGATCGGGGGAAGGGATCCAGTTCGAGGGGAAAGGTCGCCACGACCCCTGCGTACTGCCCCGTGCAGTGGCGATCGTCGAGGCGATGATGGCCTTGGTGCTGGTCGATCGGATGCTGGCGAGGAGAGCAACTCCTCCGGCGAGTGGATAGGAGAAACCGATGGCGTGGATCGAACCCCTTTCGGAAGAGCAAGATGAAAGCGGAATCCTGAAAAAGATCTATGCAGGATCTCGATCTCGAACGGGAGAAGTCGCCCAGATCATTCAGGTGATGTCTCCGCGGCCCGACCTTCTGGAACCCTTTCTCGAACTCTACGTTCGTCTGATGCACGGGACATCAGGACTGACGCGAGCAGAACGCGAATGGGTCGCGGTGCTCACGAGTCAGTACAACGACTGCCACTACTGAGTGCTCTCACACCTGCGAGATCTGGAGTCGCTTCCTGGAAGTGAAGATCTCGTCGATTCGGTCCGGTCCGGACCAGAGACTCTCGATGAACGAGCCCGCATCATCGCCGCTTTTACCGAGAAGTTGACTCGCTCCCCCTCGAAGATGGATGCATCCGACATCGATGCGCTTCGACGAGTTGGATTCGATGACGGCACCATTCTGGAACTGGTTCATGTGATCGGTTTCTTCAATCACATCAATCGTGTGGCAGACTCGCTCGGCGTCGATCTGGAAGCCTGGATGGGTGAAAGCGGTGCTGATCGAGGTCTCTCTCCCGATTGAATAGGTACGCCTGAGAGCCTATCATGGAGTATCGGTGACCAAGGGTTGGCCAGCGGGGCATCTACGGGTTCACAAGAGGGCTGTCAGGCACCCAGGTATGGGAAAGAGAACCGGATGAGTTCGAATCGGGATCCCGTCGATCGACTTCTGAGTCGAATCCGCCTGCGAAGGAGACTTCGTGAGGTGATGGGGCATTCCAGTAATGCCTTGGCGCTGGCGCTGATCTCGTGGGCGATTCTGATTCTATTGCAGCGCCTGTTCAGTCTGGCCATCAGCGAGACGCTGGAGACGACCCTTCCTCTCGGTGCTTTTTTACTGGTGATCGCCGCAGCATTTCTGTCGGTTCGAAAGTCGCGTCTTGGCGAGGCGGTCGAAGCGGAGCGGGGCGAGCAGATTCCTCAGACCATCTCCACCTCACTGCTGGCACGTGGCGAAGGATTCAGCGATGAGGCGACCGACAAGATCATGGTCGATGCCGCACAGGTGGCGGAGCGGGTCGACTTACAACGCGCGATCGAACTGGGGAAGCCACGAAACCCGTGGCGTGTAGTCGTGGCGCTCTGCGCGTGCCTCGCTGCCATTTCGTTCCCGACCTATGACTTGTTGGGAATTGAAGAAGAGAAGTTGAGTAGGAAAAAGGAAACCGATCGCAGCGCCAGAAAAGTGGCATCACTGGAGCGACGACTGAGAGATGTGACCCAGTTAGCGGAACGTCATCAGATCGATCCTGAAACTCAGAAACTGCTTAAGGCTCTCTCACGCAAACCGAAGCCAGTGGTGGCGAAGACCAATCACAGGTCGCCGGAGACTTCGCCACGCAAGAGCGCACTAGAGCGGGCCCAGAAGAATCGGAGTCAGGTGGCGAGTCGCATGACTCGAGCGGAACTCAAATCTGTGAGGGCGACTGCGGATCGGGTGCGTCAGGCGGGTCAGAAGAAGGACAGCCCGGGTTCTGAAGCCGCAACGCAATTGCAGACTGCCCTGCAAAAGGGGCAACTGGGGCGGGCCGGGCAGGAACTGCAGAAGTTGGCCAAGGCTGCGGCGAGCGCCGGTGCCAAGGGGCAACAAGCGAGAGCCGATCTGGCAAAGTTGGCGGAAGCTCTGGGACTGTCGGATCAATTGAGTTCAAAGTTGAAAGATGCGAAGGCGTTATCGCAAGAGGATCTGCAGAACCTGTCGCAGCAACTGGATCAACTGGCCAAGTTGCTGAGGGAGAGCGAGCTGCTCGATCATGCTCGAAAGCAGATCCAGTTCACCGAAGCAGAATTGAGCGCCTTGCCTTCGGAATGGCCCGACGGTCCGCCGCCGGAGATTTGCCCCGCTTGCCTGGCGGGAACCTGACAAGCCAAGGGAGGGACCTGACAGGGTTCTTCCAGTGAGCGAAGTTTCGTTCATACACAGACACAAAAAGCAGGGTCGAAGGGATCCGCGGCTGCGGGCCTAGCCGGAGGCCCGGGATTGCAACTGGGTCTCGGTGGCGGTTCCAGTCCATCTGCCAAGGATGGCGAGACCTCGTCGACTCCCGAGAAACTGCCAGGCAAAGCTCATCCGGGACAGACGGTGGCGACCCTGCTGGTCGAAGGGGAGGCTCCATCGGGGGAGGCCAAGGCGATTCTGCGACAGGCGGTAAAAGCGGGTTCTCGAATCGCAGAATCTGAACTCAAGATCCAGCGAGTTCCCGCCTCCCTTCGCCAAGTGGCTCAAGATTACTTTGATCGTCTCCAGGGGAGAACTGAAGACTGAGCGATCGCTGTCCTCGACCTTCGTGTGTCCCCGTTCAATCACAAGAGGAGAGCCCTGCATGCGATCCAGGATCTGGCTGTTGGCTCTGCTGCTGATCAACTGCTGCGTCTCCTCCTCGGTGGATACCAAACCACTGAAGAATGTGGAATTGATCGGAGGCCCGGGTCGGGGTGTTGGCCGTTTCTTTCAGCCGAGGGCGATCGAAGCCCTGCCGCAGCAGCAGTGCATCGTCATCGACCGCAGCGGTAGAGCTCAACGGTTCGATGTCGCAGGAGAGTTGAAGGATGTGTGGATGCTTCCGGAATGGTCTGCAGGTCATCCGATCGATCTGTGTAGCACCTCTGAGGGAACGCTGCTGGTCGCTGATACTCACTACATGAGAATCATCGAGTTCGACATCGATGGCAACGAAGTGCGCCGATTTGGCGAAGATGTGGGGCTGGAACTGGTCCGAGGTATCGATGTTGCTGCAGACGGTTCGATCCTGGTCGCATCCTACGGCGAACTCGATCGTATCTTCCGCTTCGATCGCCACGGTCAGTTGATGAAGGTCTGGGGAGAACGAGGCGACGGTCCAGGCCAGTTTCTCCGGCCTGAAGGATTGGCCATCGACGTGGATGGAACGGTGCTGGTGGTTGATTGCGGTCATCACAGGGTGCTTCGATTCACCCTCGATGGTGAACACCTCCAGACCATCGGGGCACCGGGGAGAGCTGCGGGTCAGTTCGATACCCCATTTGACATCGATACCGTCGGAGACGGGAGTTTTGTGGTGGTCGATAAGGCTGGTTGTCGGGTGCAACGATTCAGGGCCGACGGTTCGTTGGTGGCAGTGGTAGGGGGAACAGGTCGTCGTACCGGACAACTCAGCGAGCCCCGCGGTGTGGCGGTCTCTCGAACTGGACCCGTTCCCAGGTTATTGATTGCAGACACGGGAAATCACCGGGTGGTGACATCTGCAATTCCGGGGGAATCAAGGTGAGCGTGCCCATCGATTTCGACCAGCCTATGTGGCTTCTGGCAGGAATCCCGCTGCTGGCTTCGCTGGTTTTCATCTCTACAGGTAGTCGAGCGGGATTACCGAATGCCGTGAAAAAAACCGCACTGGTACTTCGTGGCATGGCGATCACCGCACTGGTGTTGGCGCTGGCCAGGATGGTTCACCTGACCGGTGGAGATGGCCTCAGTATTCTGGTGTTGAGAGATCTCTCGGCATCCGTGCCACGCCTCGTCACAGATGAGGCGATTTCAAAGACATCGAGGCGTCTCGGGACTCTCGAATATCCGGACCAGGTGTCGTTGATTTCGTTTGCCAAGGACCAGCAACAAGAACAACCGATGGCGATGAGGCTAGGCTCTGGGACCTCGGTCAAGATCGATCGAAGCGGTTCCGACATCGCTGCAGCGTTGAGATATTCGGCGAGTGCTCTGGAGGGCAGTGCGCCAGGTGGTTCGCGCCGCATCGTTTTGATCAGCGACGGGAACTCAACCGAGGGAGATCCGGTTCGAGAGGCCAAAAATCTCGCGGCCGCGGGAATCGCTGTCGATGTCATGCCGGTGAGATACGACCACCCCAGAGAAGTGATCATGGAGAGCGTCGAGGCTCCTGAGACGGTCAGGCCAGGTCAGGTATTTTCTGTCGATTCCATCATCTGGTCCAGTTCTGCTGGGTCCGCAACGGTGGTTCTTGCCGATGGTGAAGGAATCATCGAGCGCCGCCCAATGACCCTCGAGGCAGGAAGAAATCGGATCGCATTCACCTTGGATGGAGGAACTTCCATCCTTCAGCGGCTGAATGTTTCGGTGCATCCTGAGCCGGGACTGGATTCGCTGGAGCAGAACAATTTTGGGATCGGGCTGGTGAGAACCATTCACCCGCCGAGAGTGGTGCTCGTGAGCGAGGATCCTGATCGAACCCTGGAGAGGTTACTCACCTCCGGAAATATCAACGTTCAGCGGCTCACCCCTGATCAAATTCCACTGAAGCCAGAGGAGTACTTCGGGATCGAAGCGTTGATTCTCGACGATATCTCCGCATTCAGCATCGATCCTCAGCGGATCGCCATGCTTGAAAAGGTGGTACACACCACGGGCATGGGATTGCTGATGGTCGGGGGACCCAACTCCTTTGGAGCCGGAGGATGGAGGGGGACCGAGGTCGAAAAAGCTCTACCGGTGAAGATGGATATCCAGCAGCGCAAAAATCTGCCCAACGGGGCGTTGGCGGTGATTCTCCACACCTGCGAATTCGAACTGGGAAATATGTGGGCGAGAAGAATCGCCTTCGCTTCCATCGAACCCCTGACCCCCAAGGATGAATTCGGTGTACTGGTGTACAGCGGAGGAGTCGATTACTGGGGTATTCCTCTGGGACCGTTGGGAGATCGGGGGGAGATCCAGAAGAAGATCAACACTCTCCAGCCGGCAGATATGACGACCTTCGGGGCATCGATGCAGATGGCTTTACTGGGTTTGCTTCGCTCGAACAGCTACTCGAAACATGTGGTGATCATCTCCGACGGTGATCCTGTCAAACCAGGAATGAGGTTGCTCGACGCCTATGCGCAGGCTGGGATTTCCGTCTCGACCATATGCATCCAGCCCCATTCAGGAGCGTCGGCTACTGCAACGATGAAGAAGATCGCGAGTTCGACTGGGGGCCGATTTTACTTTGTCGATCATCCAGCCAGTTTGCCACAGATCTTCTTCAGGGAAGCGCTGGAGGTGAAACGGAATTTGATAACCGAGGAGACATTCACCCCGACCATCGTCGAGATTGCAGATCCGATTCGAGGACTGGAGTCCGGCTTCCCGCCGCTCCATGGGATCGTGTTGACCACCATCAAGCCGCTCTCGAATCTGGTACTGGTCAATCAGGAAGAGGACCCATTGCTGGCGCTCGGAAGGCACGGCATCGGGAAAACTGCAGCCTTCATGAGCGATGCGAGAGCTCGGTGGAGTGAGCAGTGGCAAGGGTGGAGTGGGAATTCCACCTTCTGGACCCAACTGGTGCGCTCCATCTCCCGAGAACTGGAAGAGGGAGTCCTCGAGATCTCCCACTCGATCGAAGGAGATTCAGCTCAACTGATCGTCGATGCCATCGATCCCGACGGGAGATTCCTCGATGGGATGGAACTGGAGTGCACTCTGATCAGCCCGGACCAATCGGAGCGCAAGATCGTTGTGAATCAGGTCGCTCCTGGTCGCTACATTGGGAAGTTCGATGCAGCCCAGGAAGGGTCGTATCTGATCCATGTCAATCACGATGATGGGCAGGGTCATATCGGTGGTCAGACGAAGTCGATCTCGGTTGGATATCCTGCAGAATTTCGGGTACTTCAAAGTAACGAAGAACTGTTGAAGAGAATTGCTGAAGCTTCCGGCGGTAGGATCTTGACCGATGCCGATGATCTTCTTGACCGCTCGTTACCGCAACGAAAGGACCGCAGTCCATTGTGGCATCCACTGGCCATCGTGGGATTGTTCCTGTTCTTTTTTGACATCGTTACTCGGCGGGTGCAGTTGAAGATTCCAGTGCTCAAGAGATCCTCGAAACCCATCGCCAAGGAAGCCACCGATACGCCACCTCTAGTCCGCAGGGCCATCGCGGCGAGAAGGAAACCAGCGGCTCAACCCTCTTCGGTCGAACCGAAGGTGGATTCTGAGCGGCAAGGGGAGACCCCTGAGATCGCCGATCATCGGTCCGCAGATTTCCAGAAATTGATCGAGGCACGCCGCAAGAAGCGAAAAAGGGACCGATGAGGCGATGATCTCATGGATCTGTGGATCGGTGGATCGGGTCCGGTTGACGATCGCCTCCTCGACCTGCAGCATCGACGAGTATCCCTGATGACTGTGTCAGGGGAGGGAGGCCGATTGTCCTCGCAATCCAGATCCACGACCGTCTCCAACTCGGAGCGCTTCGTCCCAACGGCTTCACTGTCGGTGGTGGCTGCTGTGCTGAACGAGAAGGAAAACATCGAGCCATGGATGCAGAATATCGGTTGGGCCGACCGGATTGTCGTCATCGATCATGGCAGCGAGGATGGATCTCGCCAGTGGTTCGAGCAACGTCCGGATGTGGAGGTGATCGACGCTCCCAGAGGGGAGGGTTTGATCGAGGATATCCGGCGCCTCGGTCTGGATCAGATTCATGAAGGTTGGATCTTGGTGCTAGATCTGGATGAACGTGTTACGGATGAACTGCGCCAGGAGATTGAACAGTTGTTACAGTCCGACCGCCCCGAATCTGGATTCCGAATTCCGTTCAAGCACTACTTGCTCGGGCGGTGGCTTCAGCATGGTGGCTGGGACGATCAACATTTACGTCTGTTTAGAGCCGGGCTGGGTGACTATTCCCCTGGATCGATTCACTCCGAAGCGATCGTAGATGGTCCCATCGGTGAACTTTCAGGATCGGTATTGCACTTCGCCCATCCGACGATTCATGATTTCCTTTCGAGAATGAATCGCTACACCAGTCAGAGTGCCGAGGCACTGGCCAGAGGCGAGGTGGGTGGATTGCGTAAGAGAGCGATGCTGCCACAGTCGAAGTGGTCCTGGTTCCGAGCCAGTGCTTCGATGTTCTGGGTGCGATACTTCAAGGACCGAGGCTTTCGAGACGGGATGGCAGGATTCGTCGTTGCTGTATTGCTCTCGGCGTACATCTTCATCGAGCAGGCCAAGGCGTGGGAAGTTCGTCTGGAGAAGGAGGCCTGATGGAAATTGAAGATCAGAAAAAATCTTCGGGAATCCGCCGATTGCTGGGCTATGCCTTCCCGCATTACAAGTCGATCATCGCCATCTTGCTGCTGATGTGCATCTACGCAGGCGCCAACAGCCTCAGGCTGGGAGCGGTCGGGCTGGTCATCGATGGAGTGATCTCCCCCAGTGATGATGGGTCTCGTGGCCGCACGCTGGCGCTGTTTGAGGACTTTCTGTTGCCGTATCTTCCGGGGGACATCCAGTTACCCGAACGGATCGAATCTCGCTTTCGAATCGATGGAGCGCTGGTGGTCGGTTTTCCTTCAGTGGATCCGGATGACCCACTGGATGGCGAACTGGATCAGGCCTGGGATCAGGCCTTTCTGGTGACCGCTCAACTGCGCGACGGCGGTACCGTGCAGGATATTCGCGCCTCTAGAATCCGGCTGGATGGTGTCTTCGATGCCAAGATCAGGTCCATCACTGCAGCGCAATTGAGTGGTTTTGATATCGACCCGGGTGATCGTTCTCCCGACAGTGCGGTCATCGCGGAGATCGACGGTTCCGGCCACCTTCTGATTCAGAACGGACTTCCGGGAACCGGATCTCTTCAACTACTGTGGTCAGTCTCTCTGTTCATCGCTGCGCTGTCTTTGGTCGTGGCTACCAGTAGTTTCTACCGGCTCATCCTGGGACAACGAGTGCGGATCCAGGTGGTGGTCGATATTCGCAATCAATTGTTCCGCTTCCTCTCGTGTCAGTCGCTGGAGTATTTTGAATCGCGTCGACACGGGGATGTGGTCTCGCGGGCGGTCGGTGATGTGACTAGCGTTTCTGCATCGGTACAGTTGCTGTTCGGTGAAATCCTTCAGAGTCCTTTGACGATCCTCTTCTCCCTAGGGGTGGCCTTCATCGCTTCCTGGCAAATGACGGCGGCAGCGATCCCCTTGCTGCTGTTGCTGGCGATCCCTGTCTTTCGCCAGGCGAAGAAGGTCCGGACTCGTTTCCGCGGGGCTCTTTCCCATGCAGGAGAGACCACCGAGGGCCTATCCCAGTTGCTCTCTGGAATCAGGGTGGTGAAGAGTTTCGGGCTCGAGGATCAGCGGCAAAAGGAATTTGAAAAAACCTCAGAAAATCTCCGTCGTGCTCAGGTCAGTACGGAGGTGGCTCGGGCCAAGGGCCGAAGCCTGGTCGAAGGGCTGTACAATCTGATCGCAGCATTCGCCATCGCTGCCGGGGGTTGGGTGATCACCGACGGAATCGTAGATGTGACCTTTGGTGATTTCGCAGTGTTCATGGCGGCGATTTTGTCCTGTTACACTCCCATCAAGAACCTTGCGAGGATGGCGACCACCATCGCTGAATCGTCGGCGGCGACCGATCGGATCTTCGAGGTTCTCGATACTCCCCGTCAGGTGGTGGACGGTTCTGAGGCGAGGTCGATGCTTCCCTTCAGCCGTGCGATCGAGTTTCGAGATGTATCTCACCGGTATGCGGCAGATGCTGGTCTTGCGCTCGATGGCATTCAGTTGACGATCAAAAAGGGTGAGAGAGTGGCGCTGGTCGGTCCTTCAGGATCGGGGAAGTCGACCCTCTTCGATATCCTGGCCAGGTTTCGGGAACCGAGCGGTGGCGAGATTTATTTCGATGGCATCGAATATCGAGATCTGACCCATTCCTCACTGCTGGATCAGATCGCCATCGTTGGCCAGGAACCGTTTCTATTCCACTCGACGGTGAAGGAGAACATCGGGGGTGGGAATCCCGCGGCTACCGATGATCAGATCGAAGCTGCGGCCCGAGCCGCCTCGGTCCATGAAGAAATTGAGGCTCTGCCGAGCGGCTACAACACCGTCATCGGTGAGCGAGGAGACCGCCTCTCTGGCGGCCAGCGTCAACGCATCACCATCGCCAGGGCGATTCTCAAGGATGCTCCGATCCTACTTCTCGATGAAGCGACCGCTTCCCTCGATTCGGAGGGTGAGCAGCGAGTCCATCGGGCGCTGCAGCAACTGATGGAGGATCGGACGGTGCTGGTGGTGGCTCACCGCCTCTCGACGGTGCGAGATGTCGACCGTGTGGTGGTCCTCGATGGCGGACGGATCGTCGAACAGGGTACCGACGAACAGTTGCGATCTGCCGGGGGGCTCTATGCGCGGCTCAGTGCAATTCAGGAGGCCGGACTGGCCGAGGGCCGCCAGTAGGTTCGGCTGAATCTGGCCACCCCATTCAACGCACTGGGAGGACGATTCTGAATGTCAGTGAAGGTCTGTGCTGGAGTCGGAAGGGGTCAAATGGCCTCGATCCGCCGATTGCTCCATGAATTCTAGCAGATAACCAAAATGTATTGAACTTGTAATGCATTTGGCATGAATAATGCTTACTAACAAGCAGATACGGGAAGAGTCAATTGCCCGTTGTCATTATTCAAACTCTTCCTCGCTGTTGGGAGTGTGACGTCGGAACCCCTTAAACCGACGATCACCTCCCATTTTTTTAATTCCCTCTCCGGTTACCGACGATTTCTGCCAGCGCCTGGATCACCCTCGTCGGATCACCCTCGAGCAGTCGGTGGTGCACCGGAAGCGCCAGCACCGTGCGTGCGGCTCGCTGAGCCACCGGGAACATCGCCACCAGACCATCCGATGGATACCGATCGGTGGCGAGGCAACTCTGTTCGGGAAGTGTCGCTGGGTAGTAGATGCCCGAGTCGATTCCACGCTCGGCGAGCTGGTTGCGGATTTGGTCACGATCGTCGACTTGCACGATGAACTGGTGCCAGCAGTGGTCCGATCCTGCGGTGCGCCCGAGGGTCACCACCTGTGAGGTCAGGTGGTGCTCCTGCAATGCGTGAAGATATTCCTCCACATTGCGCTGGCGGATCGCCTGGCGTTGATCGAGTCGTTGTAACTGAAGAGTCAGAATCGCGCCCTGGAACCCGTCCATGCGAGCATTCCAACCCAGCATCTGGTGATTGTAGCCGCCGGCATCTCCGTGAACCCGTAGTTGCCGGACCCTGTGGGCGATCTCGTCATCCTGGGTGACGATCATCCCGGCATCGCCGGCCGCCGCGAGGTTTTTGGTCGGATAGAAGGAGAAAGCCCCGACCGTACCGATGGCTCCAGCGGGGCGGCCCCGGTGGAACACCCCGAAGGCTTGTGCGGCATCCTCGACGATGGGAATCCGATGTTTGAGGGAGATCTTCAGGATGGCATCGATGTCAGCGGTCTGACCATACAGATGAACCGGAAGGATGGCTCGAGTCCTGGGCGAGATGAGAGTCTCTGCGGCAGCGGGATCGATGCATAGCGTCGCCGGATCCACATCGCAGAAGATCGGCACGGCACCTAACTGGGCGATCACCGATGCCGTGGCGAAGAAACTGTAGGCGGGAACGACCACCTCATCTCCAGCGGTGACTCCGGCGGCGCTGAGAGCCACCTTCAGTCCATCGGTACCGCTGGACACGCCGAAGGCGTGAGCCACACCCAGTCGTTCCTTGCAAGCGGCTTCGAACTTCTCCACCTCTGATCCGAGGCAGAAGGAACTGGAGTCGATGGCATGGCCGAGCGCTTCGAGCCACTGGGCTCTCTCAGCAGTGTCGTCCGGGCCGACAGCGACCATCCGGATTCTCTCGGTTGTGGACAAAGTAGCCTCCCGTGGTCAGCCGTTACTCTTCTGGTCTTGAGATGAGTACCAGTCATGAAACAGTTTCAGGCCCTGCTCGATCGAGATGGTCGGTTCGAAGCCGAGCTTCGATCTGGACTTTTCGATGCAGGCGCAGGTTTTGGACACATCTCCCGACTGGAAGGGGTGCGGATCGATGGTGTAGGGCTGCCCACAAGTGGTCGCAATCGATTCGATCAATTGATCGAGGCGGATGCTTTGGTGGTTTCCTAGATTGAAAATTTCATACCCATCGCAACGGTCGAGGGCCGCGAGGACTCCTGTATTGATGTCATCGATGTATGTGAAATCTCGTTCAGAGGAGCCATCCCCGAACATCGGGACCGGGAGTCCCTGTTCGATCAGCCGGGTAAACAGGTGGATCGCCATCTCAGGGCGCTGTCTCGGGCCGTAGACGGTGAAGAAACGTAGGCACGTGATGTTGATTCCATGCAAATGATGAAAGGCGTGGCACAGTAACTCGCCCGCCTTCTTGGTCGCGGCATAGGGCGACACCGGATGATCGACCGGATCACTCTCTTTGAATGGAGTCGCTGTTCTTTCACCGTATACCGATGATGACGAGGCAAAGACGAAGTGATCGATGGAGTGTGCTCTGGCCATCTCCAGTAGGTTTGCCGTGCCATTGAGATTCACGTCAACGTAGAGAGCGGGCTGGCGGATCGACGATCGGACACCCGCCTTTGCCGCCAGATGAATCACCGCATCGATGCTATGGGTTCTGGCGATCTGCTCGAGGAGTGGCCGATCACGGATATCGCCCTTGATCAGTTCGAATCCGTCACTGGAGAGATAGGATTCGATGTTGGCATGCTTGAGAGCGGGGTCGTAATCATCGGTGAAGGCGTCGAGGCAGATCACCTCATCCCCACGTTCCAGTAATCGCTGGCAGAGGTGGCTGCCGATGAAGCCAGCCCCTCCTGTCACGAGAATGTGGCTTCCCACCGGGCTCCCCTTCGTTGTGAGTTCATCCAGCACGTAGGGATTCTAGGGGAGTATTGGGATCTCTGCCAATGGAGCCGAGAAATCGTTCCAATTCTTAGGACTACTGATATCTGGTGGGGTCTGGGATCGAGGCTTCTTCAAACCCACGTCTTCTGAGCCCACACGAATCGCAGCGACCACATGCGTAGCCGCGAGTGTCAGGAGCATAACAGGAGAGAGTGAGAGATAGATCCACACCGAGATCGGTCGCAGTCTCAATGATCTGAGCCTTGCTCATCTCGACCAGTGGCGCTTGCAGCCTCCACCAGGGTTGATCAGTTTCACTCGACCCTTCCCTCGTTCCTCGATGAGCGGCGACCAGGAAGGCTTCCAGGAACTCCGGGCGGCAGTCGGGGTAGCCGCTGTAGTCGAGTGCATTGACTCCGATCCAGATGTCGCGAACCGACCGTGCCTCTGCGGCGGCCACTGCGAGTGACAAGAACACCAGATTACGTGCCGGAACGTAAGTTGCCGGAATTTCCTGGCGGTGACTGGCCCCTTGTTGCGGCTCATCGGGAATGGCAGAGGAACCGAGCAGGGCGGATCCACCGATGTGGCCGAAGGGTAGGTCGAGGATCAGCGGTGCCGGCAAATCGAGGGATGCGGCGATTTTTGCGACCTGTTCAGTCTCGATCGAATGGTTCTGACCGTAGCGAAAAGTCAGCGGCAGCGGACGAAATCCTCGCGAGATGGCCATCGCCAGAACGGTGGTGGAATCGAGGCCACCACTGGCCAGGGCGATCGAATCGAACGAGTCTTGCGGAGCAGAATCAGGCACCTCGGCACCTCTCTCATGGTCGGAGTCTTCCAGGTCGTATATCCTGCGTCCAGTCGGTGGGCAAGGACCGGGATGCTCACGCGTCTGAGATGGGGGGCCGTTTGAAAATTCTACTGGTAGGAGGGCGGCTCGACTGGTCGGTGCCCACAACCCATGCATTGGGGCTCGCAGAGGGCCTCATCCAGCGCGGGCACGAGATCCAGATGGTGTGCCGTGGCGGGGTCTTCTTGCAGCGATTTCGCGAGCTCGGTGCCGATGTCTTCGAATATCCGTCCTCCTGGCTGGCGCGTCGCCGGTTGACGATGTTTCTGCAAAGTTATGGTCCAGCGGTGATTCATGCTACAGGCGGATTGGGGGCTCAAAAAATTGCGCTGAGATTATCGAAGCTTCTCAAACGTCCGATGGTCCATACCGTGCACTCCTGGTTGAGCCGGGAGCGATCCGCAAGGGCGACACACCATGCCGCTGCAGTGATTGTAGTCAATCAGGATCTCCGAGAGCACCTAGTCGGAGAACTGGGAATCTCGAAGGACAAGATTCGGGTCATTCCCTACGGTATCGAGATCCCCGAGGGAGTGCGAGAACCTTGGAGTCCCAGGGGGATTCCGGTGATTGGTACGGTCGGACGACTCGATAAAGGGAGACGGCTCGACGATTTCCTCAAGGCCGCGGGATTGCTCCGGACGAAGATCGGAGATGTGGTCTTTACGGTGCTGGGAGAAGGTCCGGATGAACGTCGTCTTCGCTCGGTTTGCAAGACGATGGATCTCGAGGGGCATCTGACCTTTGCGGCTCCGCCAGCGGATGTCGATGCGGTCTACCGCGCCTTCGACGTATTGATGCTGGTCAGCGACTGGGGAGGAGCGGGCCTGCACATGCTGGAGGGCCTGGCACGGGGAATCCCAACGATTGCCACCGGCGGAGGAGAAATCCTATCGTTGCTGGGCAAGGAGGGGATTTGTACCCTGGTTCGCCCGGGAGATCCTGATGCGCTGGCCCAAGAAGGGGCGAGATTGCTGGCGGACCCTGTACGGGCGCGGAATCAGGTGGCGGTCGGAGTGGAGCACGTTCGTACTCACTTCCCGATGAGAGCGATGCTCGACCGGGTGGAAGACCTTCACGAAAGTCTCAGCCAGACCCTGGTCAGAGGATCGTAGCGCCTCTTTCCTGACGGGATGTCAGTGCTGATGTCAGTGTTGATGCCAGTGCTGCGGTGCCTCGGTTCAGAGGTGCATCGGTGGACAGAGGCTGCTGGCACGATTATCCTCCAAGCATGACGAAGATGATCGTCATCCCTGCGCGTCTGGCCTCGCAGAGACTTCCTCGGAAGCTGCTGCGTGACGAGACCGGCTGGCCTCTGATCCGCCACGTTTATGAACTCTGTCTTCAGGTTCCAGACGTGGATGGGGTGGTCGTCGCTACCGACGGAGAGGCACTCGCCGAGGTCGTGGAAGGATTCGGCGGCCAGGCGGTCGTGACTCCTCCAGATCTTCCCACTGGAACCGACCGCGTCGCTCATGCGTGTCAACAACTCGAGTTGACCGACCAGGACCTGGTGATCAATGTCCAGGGAGATGAGCCGGAGATGGATCCCCAGCATGTTGAATTCTTGATCCAACTGCTGGAGGAGCACCCCAATTGTGGAGTGGCGACCTTGGCCATTCGCCGTGAGGGGGGCTCATCCGAGGAAGATTTCAGGAATCCCAACCGGGTCAAGGTGATCGTCGACGAGCGGGGCAGGGCTCTCACCTTCACACGGAGTCCAGTGCCAGAAACCGCCGAGGACGGGGTTCCTGAGGGGGGCTGGCTTCAGCACATGGGTATTTACGGCTTCCGCAGGGGAGTGCTGGGTCGTTTTCCTGAACTCCCGAGGGGAGTTTTGGAGCAGCAAGAGCGACTGGAACAGTTGCGCTTGCTCGAGTCAGGGTGTGAGATCAGGGTTGGAATCGTCGATCACGCAGAACCGGGGATCGATACGGAGCAGGATTACAGGCGATTCGTGGAGAAGTTCCGCAGGTTGCGGATTGATCAAGGTGGCGAGGGATCGAGCGGGTGGAGTCCCGCAGGCGACCCTGGCCGGGGGGAAACGGACGACAACGCATGACACAGTACATTTTCGTGACCGGTGGAGTGGTTTCCAGTCTGGGAAAAGGACTCACGAGTGCCGCGATCGGCGCCCTGCTGGAGAGCCATGGATTGAAAGTTGCTCTTCAGAAGTTTGATCCGTACATCAATATCGACCCGGGGACGATGAGTCCTTTCCAGCATGGTGAGGTCTACGTCACTCCAGACGGAGCCGAAACCGATCTCGATCTGGGTCACTACGAGCGATTCACTTCTTGTGAGATCAGCGCCAACTCCAATTACACCACCGGCAAGATCTATTCGACCGTGATCCAGCGCGAGAGACGCGGCGACTACCTCGGCAAGACGGTGCAGGTCATTCCGCATATCACCAACGAGATCAAGGATTGCATCGCAAAGGTGGGATCCACCGATGTCGATGTGGTGATCACTGAAGTGGGCGGGACCGTGGGAGATATCGAGAGCTTGCCCTTCCTCGAAGCGCTGCGTCAGTTCGGCCATGAGCACGGTCGAGAGAATGTGCTCTTCATTCACCTGACACTTCTGCCCTATCTTAAAGCCAGTGGAGAGATCAAGACCAAACCGACCCAGCACTCCGTGGGGCGTTTGAGAGAAATCGGAATCCTTCCAGACATCCTCGTTTGCAGGACCGAAGTTGATGTTGAGCAGGAAGTTTGCGACAAGATCGCGCTCTTCTGCAATGTTCCGACCGAGTCGGTGTTCATCGAAAAAGATGTAGAGACATCCATCTACGAGCTACCACTGGTGCTCAGGCAGCAACAGATGGATAGCGCGATCCTCCAGCATTTCGGCCGCCAACCTGGATCCGGCAACATGGATCGCTGGATTGAAGTGGTCGAATCGTTGCGCTCTCCCAAATCAGAGGTCGAAATCGCAGTGGTGGGCAAGTACATCGAGCTCACCGATTCGTACAAGTCGATCTATGAGTCGTTGACACATGGTGGAATTCACCATCAATCTCGTGTCCGCTTTCGCAGAGTACAAGCGGAAGATCTGGCAGAAGGCGATCCGGCGGCAATCCTTGGTGGTATCGATGGCCTACTAGTTCCTGGCGGTTTTGGAGAGCGCGGATTGGAAGGCAAGGTCAACTCAATCCGTTACGCAAGAGAAAACAAGATACCATTCCTTGGGATTTGTTACGGCATGCATGCTGCGGTGATTGAGTACAGTCGAAACGTTCTGGGAATCGAAGGCGCATCCTCGACCGAGATCGATAAGGACACCAGCGATCCAGTGATCACCTTGCTCGAAGAGCAGCAAGGTGTTGCTGAAAAGGGTGGAACGATGCGACTGGGGTCCTGGCCCTGCCGCTTCTCTACTGATTCGATCTGCTTCAAGGAGTATGGTCATTCAGAGGTCGGCGAACGACATCGTCATAGGTATGAGTTCAATAACCTCTACCGTGATCGGCTCTCTGAAATGGGAATGCGGATCGCTGGATCATCCCCCGACAATGAATTAGTTGAGGTGGTGGAGGTGGTTGATCACCCGTGGTTCGTCGCCTGTCAGTACCATCCAGAATTTCAGTCAAAACCCTATGCGCCACACCCATTGTTCCGTGGGTTGATTGGCGCTGCATTGGAGAGGAAGTCGATTCGTGACTGATCCCGACAAGCGAATTGATGATGACTGGAAGAAGCGTGCCCAGGATGAGAAGGCCAAAATTGCCAGAGAACTGGAGGGCGCTGCTGATCCTGCTAACGATGACGCCAAAGCCCCGCCTGTAGAGGCGGACCCTCTGTTTCCCTCGCTGGTTCAGCAGATCGCCTACCCGGCCTTGATGGCTCTCGGCCAGATACCCGATCCCAGAAGCGGTGAACGGATGCTCGATCTCAAGCTCGCAAAGGAGTCGATCAACCTGTTGTCGGTGCTGGAGAAGAAGACCGCAGGGAATCGGAATCCAGAAGAGGACAAGATGATCCGAGATCTGGTGAGAGATTTACAGATGGCCTACACCCAGACGGCTGAAGCGGCTCAGCGTTCCGTAACCGATCAGGCTTCCGGCAATCCAGCCGAGTGAGGGATCTCTCCGGGGGGGGAATTCGATGACTTCGCGAAGGGTGCTCATCACCGCGGCGTTGCCATACGCAAATAATCATCCGCATCTGGGACATATCGCGGGGGTCTACCTACCTGCGGATACCTACAATAGGTACCTACGCTTGGTCGGAATCGAGACGATTTTCATCTGTGGCAGTGATGATCATGGAGTTCCCATCACGATCTCTGCGCAGAAAGAAAACAGCACTCCACAAGAGGTCGTGAAAAGGTATCGCGCCATCCAGGAGCGAGGATTTTCATCACTGGGTATTACCTTTGACCATTACAGCGGAACTTCTACTTGTGAAGGTCACCAGGAACTCGCGCAAGAGTTCTTCCACAAGATCCGCGAGCGTGGAGACATCGAGGAGAAGGTCACAGATCAGTATCGTTGTGCCGATTGCGACATGTTTCTCCCCGATCGCTATGTCGAGGGGGTCTGCCCGCTGTGTGGCGCAAACGATGCTCGAGGAGATCAATGTGATGCGTGTGGCGGCGCCTTTGAACAGGATCTGCTGATTGAGCCCCGTTGTGTCACCTGTGGCTCCAGTCCTCAACTGACCTCGACCAGGCACTGGTTCTTTCGTCTCGATCGGTACGAGGAGAGGCTTGAAGAGTGGCTCGAGAGCCGTGAAGGCTGGCGTGACAATGTACGAAACTTCTCCCGTGGAATCATTCGCGAGGGCTTACCCGCCAGAAGTATCACCAGGGATCTAGAATGGGGAGTGCCGGTGCCTCTCAAGGAGGCGCAGGACAAGGTTCTGTATGTCTGGTTCGATGCGCCCATCGGTTACATCTCTTTCACTCGGGAGATGTTCAAGGAGAGGGGGCAGGAAGATGAATGGCGATCCTGGTGGTCCGATGAAGATGTGGAAATCGTCCACTTTCTCGGCAAGGACAACATCATCTTTCATGCAGTCATCTGGCCTTCGATGTTGTTGGGGCATGGTGACTTCAGATTGCCTTCGTCAATTCCTGCCAATGAGTATCTCAACTTCAAGGGTGAGAAGTTTTCCAAGTCGAAAGGGGTCGGGGTCACTGCCGAACAGATCCTTGAGAAATTCGATGCGGATCGGGTTCGCTACTACCTGACAGCGATCGCTCCCGAGGGCAAGGACTCCTCCTTTACCTGGGAAGAGTTCATCCAGAGAAATAATGACGAACTGTCAGATGTGGTGGGTAATCTTGCCCACCGACTTTTGACCTTTACCGCCAAGAACTTCGATACCAAGGTTCCTGCGGGTGCGGAGAGTTCAGCCTTCCACGATGAAGTTCTGCGAGTGGTTTCCTCTGCTCGGGAGGAATGGTCGAGATCTCTCGAGAGGCAACGATTCAGAGAAGCACTCGATCGAGTAGTGACCCTGGCTCGTCATGGCAATCGAATTTTCGATGCCGCAGCGCCGTGGAAGAGTCGCAAGACCGATCCGGAGGGTTGCGGAGGCGATCTGGCGGCACTGCTTGAACTGGTGCATGCGGTTTCGGTCATGCTGCTCCCCTTCTTGCCGGTCAGTGCTTGCAAGATGGCCGCAACATTCTCAGAGGCCGCAGCCAGTCCCCAGGAATCGGTGATGGAACTGGGGAAAGTGTGTCAGTTACAAGCGGGTGCAACTCTCTTTCCTCAGGGGATCCTCTATCCTCGGCTGGAGTTGCTCGACGAAGAAGAGGAATCCGCCTCGTAACAACGTCGGGCCCAGTCGAGCCACGTCGATTGGCTCGCATCGACAGGGTGGCGTAACGGTGTTTCGAACAGTTCCCGCACCTTCGATCGCTTGATCTTTCCTGTAACCAGGCAGTTGTAGATCTTCTCTCCCAATCGGTAACCGATGAGGTGGGCAGTGCCGATGCGGATATCCTGATCTCGTCGAGGTAGTTCGTTGGGAGTTTTATTTCCCCCATCTCCTTCAAGCCATGTCTGTTCGGTTTCGATGTGCCGCAGTGAATCACGGACTGTTTGAAGGGTTGCTGTGAGCAGGGAATCGAGAGAGTGGCCGCTCAATTCATTGGCCAATGATTCGAGTTCCTTCACATCCAGACAGGTTCGTTTGTGGTCGATGATCTTGGTGCCGATGTAGCCGATCGCTTCCCGGATGGCGATCTCGTAGAAGTGTTGGAGCGAATCACTGGCGGTGCCGGTTTCGTTGCACCTCACCGAGTTGATGTGGTGTGCCGCTTCTTCTGCGGCATGACGGCTGGATAGGTTACCCAGGACGATGACCTGAGAATCGGGAAGATAACACGATTCCTCACGCGACAACTGGGTGTTCACCAGTTCCATTTGTTCAGCACCCAGGGAATGGGCATCTCTGAGCCGATCGAGAAGATCGAGGTTTCTTCCGGTGTGAACCGTGAAGCCATCGAGTCCAGCGGTGGACAATTCAAGGTAGCCGCAGATGGTCTCGATCATCATCCAGACCTGATCGGACATGATCGTCGATGAAATCGAGGGTAGGTTGCGGAATCCACTCGACTCTTCCAATTCCACCTCATTCAACTGCCAGTTGAGGTAGGACTGATGCTTGACCAGTGGAGTCGTGTTGATCATGCAGTAGCGATCATTCCCGATCCGCACAGCGGTGACCGTTTGCTCCAATCCGGTCTTGGCCAGCTGCCAGTAAATTCGATCCAGATTCTGGAACACGGTGGTTTGGCGAGGAACTGTGAACCCGGTACGCTTTGCCAGTTCAGAAATCTTACGAGGTAGGTGTTCTGGAGCCACGTGGAGATCACCGAAGATCACCGCCAGAGTCGCATCGGGGAACTCTCTAAGCACCTCAAGAATCCTCATCGCAGCGATGTTCTCCCGCGCGGCGAAGGAGTTTCCGACGACCTCTGGTTCTGAGTTGAGGGCCACGATGGGCAAGCCGGCTTCGCGGAAGAACTCCATTTGTACCGAGTAGTTTCTCCAGGGAAAGCCCCATCGATTTTCCCAGTCCGACTCCCTGAGTAACTGCTCGTCATCGATTTCTCGCAGGCACCACCGGTCGAGTAATGGTTGTGCATCGATGTGAAACGCTTCCGTGGCGAGAACCACTTTGTTCCCCTGCTGGATCCACTTCTCGATCACCCTGAGAGGCCCCTTCTGAGATTCTCTGAGCGTGTGATAGTCGCCGAAGTGAACCACATCAAAATCGACGATCTGCTCGGCGAGATGGTCGATCGAGATGGGAGTGAGTTGACCCTCCGTGGCCTTCTCGTAGACCTTACGCCATCGTGACAAGGCTCCACTGGGGTCGATGATTGATTCGTCGATCTCTCGACGAGTCTGGTCGGAGAGATTTCGTTGGAGGGTCATCAGCCGTTCTCGAGCCGGCACGGGGGAACCACTCAAGCGTCTGCCTCCCACGTTTCGAGGTCCTCGGGGGTGTTGAGATTCTTGAATGGGCTGGTCGTTGGTGGATCTCCTTCAGAACAGAACTGCTCGGGCCAGTGAAGAAGCCGGGTTCTGCACCTCTTGACCCAGGCCAGTAGCGCTAGATCGCCGTCGGGTGGGGAAACAAACTCGAGTGCCGAGGGGTCCCATACCGCAGCCAGTGGTTGGGGCCGCTGATCATCGACCGGGATCACCGAGATTCCGGCACTGTGGTGCGAACAGATGGTGGAAACGACGGCTTGGTTCAGGTGAGGAAGGTCGACAGCGGCGAAGAAGACTGGAACGGCCAGTCGCTCGATGATGGAACCGATCACATCGACTAAGCAGCGACTTCCGGGAGGATCCAGCAGGACCTGGTGCCAGCAGAGGGCCTCCACCGGGTCGAGCAGGCTCGAATCCTTGAGCGCCACGGAGATGCGGGGAAACAGGGGGGAGAGTTGATCATGCTGACGCTTCAGCAAGGTGCGGTCGTTGATCTTTAACAGTGCCTTGGGTTGGCCCATGCGGGTGCCCATACCACCGGCGAGGATCACGCAATCGGAGACGGTGCCTGGCGCTGGTTGGTTCATCGGGAGCACCTATTTCCTGGCTGTGGAATAACTTGTCGCAGCAAGTGGGTCAACGGTACAGATTCAGGTCGTTCGAATTCGACCCGGCTTCAGACCCCGCCGAATCAGACTTGGCCCCAGCGTCTCAGCTGTCGCAACGTAGCCTTGAGATCCTTGGGTAACCCCGCTTCGATGGTCATAGGTAGGTTTGTGACGGGATGGAGCACCGAGATGGAAAGGGCATGGAGCCCGAGTCGACCCAGTAGCGGCCGCTCCTCGTCCGATCTGCCGCTGCGGTAACTCTTTTTGAAGGAGGACAGGAACAGTGACTCGCCATCTCCATAAAGAGGGTCGCAGATACAGGGGGTTTTCAGTTTCGCCATCACCATGCGGATCTGGTGGGTTCTTCCGGTACTGGGGGAAGCTTCGACCCAGCAGTGGTCGCGGAAAGCCTCCAGCACCCGGTAATCGGTGATGCATTCCTTGCCGGTGGACTGAAATTTCATCGATCCTGGGCGAGAGGGATTTTCGTCGACATGAAAGATGCTAGTGCCACTGGCCGGGGACGGAAGGTCGGTGACCAGTGCGCCGTAACGCTTCTGCACCCGCCGATCCATGAACTGTTTTCTCAGGTGAGATTGAGCGGAGCCATTTCTGGCGAACAGGATCACCCCGGAAGTCTGTTTGTCGAGGCGGTGTACCACATGGGGTTTGGGTGCATCGGAGTCGCTCTGCTTCCAAAGATCCCAGAGCAAATCGATCAGACAGGGAATCTGGTGGTCCCACCGTTCGCTCACGGTGCTGAAGCCGGCAGGTTTGTTGACCGCGACGAACTGATGGTCGTCGTGAAGGATTTCCAGTGGGCGAATTTTAGGGGATCTCACTGACACGGGGCCGAACTTGTCGGCAGCCGCGATGCTGCGGTTTCCAGTTGCTGGATCCCGAGCATTGAATCGGCATGATCGTCATCATTACGCCGGGCGATCTGAGAAAAAGCGTCGATCACTTTCAAGAATCGATCATAGGAGGTCTTGTCGCCTCCTCGCCAGCGAGCGAACTCGAGCCAGCCGGTCGAAATATTGATGAGGAACGATGCATCCGGTCCTCCTTCGACGGGTGTTGCAGACTCTCTGGCGTTGTCTTGAGCCGCTTCGAGGGATTTTCCGAAGGCTTCAACGGCAGCGGACCAGTCTGCCAGCCCACATCGATGAGTTCCGAGCGCCCACCAGGCCATGTGGAACGGCACAGCTCCCTTGTTCAGTTCCGATCGCCAGCGAAGGCAATCCTCTGCACAGCGAATCCCCTCCTGGTAGTGGTCGACGGTTCGAGGCTCAGGATCTTCAGGCCAGCATGGAGCCAGGTCTGCGGAAAGGTTGTAGGAGAGGATGTTGGCTCCATCGAGGCGCCTCGCCCGTTCATCCCTATCCGTTTCAGACTCTGCTTGAGTCGCAAACTCATCGATGGCGGCACGAGAAATTGCGATGAGATCAGAAAGAGATCTCGATAGGTTCTGGCCTGCAGAGATGCGCTGACTGGCCATCAAGAACAAGCCCCGGCGTTGCATCGGCTCACTCTTCGAGCCGATGTGATCGATCAAGGATACGACCCCCGATTGAAGGTAGATTTCACTCATCTCGGGCCAGAGTGGTTCGAACGGGTTGGTCAGTTGGGGCATCAAATTTCCTCCAGGGAGATCTTGTCGAACCAGACTGTACCGGATATTCCTTTCACGAAACAGGCGATGTAGGTGGTTCTACTGGTTCCGGGCATCCAGTCAAACTTGATCCTGGTCCACTCCGTATCTCGTCGAAGTGGAGCGGATCGAGAGGACCATGACCCGAGCCTGCCGGTAAAGAAACCGATCAGAGCTTCCCCCTCGAACTGGCTCGCCTTCACCAGTGCCGTCACCCGATATTTCTTTCCTGGAGTGACGACGATGCGCTGGATGATTCCTCCGGCTCCAGGAGTGCGGATGATGGCTTTCAGTGCCTGGGTCCCCTCGACCAGGTTTTCCGCTTCCCCTTCGAAGCGGATTGAGCCACCCGGATCCACTTCACCTGGGATCCAGCCGTCGAGCAATTTTTCGGCCTCAAAATCTCCATTGATCAGCGGCTGGTGCGCGTCGTTTCTAACGATCTCTTCAGACAGTTGCTCCCCTTGCGGGCCTTCGTCGAGGATCCCCACCGGAACCGGATCTCCTTCGGCAGTCATCAGTTCCAGACGGAAGCCACGAGTGCCGACCATCTGGGACACCGCCACTTCGATGATGTTCTCACCTCTAAATAACTGGATGGGGAATGGCTTCTTCTGATTCAACATCAGTTCGTCGTGCATCGGTTGGCTCATCTGTGGGCTGGCGTCGATAAATCCGATCGGGGAACCATTGAGGCGAATTTGCATCTTCACATCTGCGGCGACCGTCAGCCTCGCCTCCATATCCTGGTTGACGACGATCCGTCGAAACAACAACCACTGTCGAGTACGAGTGACTGGATCCTGCCCAGCGGTGAGGTCGGTGAAAGGTGTCGGCCACACTACTGGTTTCCATGTTGTATCGGTTTTCTCTGGACTGCTGTTCCGCTTATTGGTGCGGCCGCCGCTAGATTCCACCGGACCCAGGACCCACCAGCCATTGAGCACCGTCCCGTCTAGGCGGTTGTAGTTCAATTGCTTGGGGTGCTTTCGCGTGAACTTGACCGAGGAGCCTCCTAGATCGACGCGATCATCGAATACTGGCCAGCCATTGGCGCGAAAGATCCAGGCAACATTTTCACCCAGGGCGAGTGAGTAGAGAGCCGCGATTCGTTCGATACTGGAAAGCCCATGGAGGCGCAACGTTTGCTCTGATGCCGTGCGTTCGGTGAACATCTTGTGGTGAACACCCATCCCATGGATGAATCTCAATGCCGCAAATACTGCCGGATTTGGCTGCCAGACCGACCGTTGATCACTATTTCTGTCGAGCAGCCATCGGATGGTCTTCTGAAATGCGTCGGCGTTGAGCAGTCGATATCCCAGTTCCCCATAGATGCCCTCGTCGACTCCACAATTGGCCAGCAACATGTACGGGTCGTGGCCGAATCCGATGTTATGACCCAGTTCATGAATGTAGGCCCCGGGCAACAAGTCTCCCTGTCCTGTGTAGCGATGTAATACGGCTGCGTCGAGCACGATGACTCCACCTCCTCCGAGGCCGCCGACTCCCGGCGGTAGGAAGATATCGAAATCCATCAACAGCCTGAGGACCCCATCGGCGCAGCCCAGATGCTCTTTGCAACCCTTCAGGCTGCGGGAAACCTCCGGCATCATCGATTTCATCCGCGCGCGGAAGATGCTGGGTCCGGTGGCACTCGATCCTGCATCGTTGACGGTGATGGGAGTCTCTGCTACGGCGATTCCACGGATGGCGGAGTTGCCGAAGGGTGCATCGATCTGGATGCTTAACTTGTCGAGATCGACTCGCTGCAACGTTTCCGCTTCCTGCCAGCGCATCGCTCCGATGGAGCGTTGGATCAGCACCTTGCCCGTACGATCGACGGCTGCCAGCGAGCCATCGTTGCCCGGAATCTTCTCGAGAACGCGTCCCCCGGCATCGGAGATGGAGAGGCGCATCTGAATCGTCTTGCCCTTGCGTTCGTAATGGAGCCTCGGAGTCCAGGGAGACCTAGGTTCCAGGTCAAACTTCTGTCCTGCGGACAAGTGTGCCCGATAGGGCAACAGGCGAGCAGTCTTGCCGCCGGGTAGGAAACTTCGAGTCTCGAGTCGGTAGGTTCCGGGCATCACCCAGGCGCGACGTGCCTGGTGGGTATCGAGAGTGAAGCGTTCCCGAAAGCCGTCTACAGCAACCACATCGACGATCGCATCCGCTGCACCACCAAAAGCCGATTCGGCGCTGTACTGGAGGCGACTCATACGGTCTGGATCGATCAAGATGGGCACCACATCTCGGTCGCCTCCAGTCTTGGCTCGCATCAGCGCCGCTTCACCTTCAGGGGTCCGGCACAGAACGCAGATGTCTACTGGCGGCCCCGACAGCAATAACCTGAACTGGCCGGTGGGAACTAATCGTGATGATTCGAGTCGGCCTCGAACTCCGACCTCCAGCGCAACCCGTTCGGTGGTGAAGGCCGCGGCCACCGGTTGAGGTGTGATCCAGACCTTTTCGATGGGGAGTCCCTTTTCCAGACGGTTCGCTACCGAGACGACGGTCTGTTTTCTTGGCGCCAGGATGATGCTGGAAGTTTCCTCGGCCATCGTTTCTTGAAGCAACAACAACCTTGGCAAAGTCACGACCAGTGTGCTGGCATCGGGATCGACATCGTCGACCACTTCACCCTGGGCAATGATGGTCCAGGAACCTGGCACCACCACCGAACTCCAGCGTCCATCGGTTCCGGTGATTCCTTCGACCACCGCCAGGCTCTCTCTGGAGAGGAGCAGTAATCTCGCTCCTGCGACCGGCTTGCCCGCCTCGTCTTGCACCTCTACCGAGATGGGGCGTAGCCGGAATTGCTCCCGCACCCACTCCTCACGTTCTCGTTCACGGGCGATGGCCAGCGCCTCCTTGGCACTCTCAGCAGATCGTCCAGGAAGCAGAACCCTTTCGACCGCATCGATGGGCTCCCCTTCTTCATCAAACATCTCGACCAGTACTGATTGGTCGCCTGGATCCTCGATGGCGAGGAAACGCCGCAAACTCAGTCCCGGATCGATGCTGAATCTCATCTCCAGGTCCTTACGGAGAGGAGTCTTCAACTGGACCAACTGTCGGCTGTCCGTCGAGTTGGTCACCTCGAGGGCGATCACTCGAAATCCTTTTCGGCTGCCGGCTCCGCGCCGCTTCAATTCCTTGCCTCTTCGATCGATGAAGGTCGGACCACCATGATGGTCCTTCTGATGGAACTGATAAGCGATGATCCGATCGGAGGGAGGCCATGCGTCGTCAAGAATCCTTAACTGCAGTTTTCCCGCGACAGGAGTGTCGATCGTCTGTGCGTCGGGCCGCTGATCATCGCCAACGGGGGAGACCGTATCCTCGATCCGCGGCTCGAACGGGATGTCGAACTTTGCATCCGGCTGGAAACCGTTGGCGGCGGGCCGAATCAGCGGATCGTTCTCATCGGATGTCGTTTCCTGAGCGGGGAGTGCCGCGACCGGCTCAGGGCCCGGTGCTGGGACCGGGATCACTAGATCAGAAGTGGGCGGGCTATCGGCGGGATTGACCGCAACGACTGTCAGATCTTGCGGCGGCTCTTGTGGAGAACGGGTCAGTTGATTCAGTATGAAACCGATCGCTCCGATGGTGACAAAGAGAATCAGCAGGTTCCCCAGCGGATTCGTTGCTTTTCTGGTGGATCGAGCAACTCTTGAAGTGGGCGGGGTCAGGTGGGCTCTGGTAGAGCCTTCTTCTCTCACGGTTGCTTTAGATGTGCCGATGGTTTCCCGAGGGGGTTTGCGCTCCGATCGCTCCCCGACGGCGACGCCGGTCGGTTTTTTGGTCGGTTTCTTGTGCTGGATCAAGACATCGCCGATCTTCAGCGTCGATCTGCGTGGAAACGGCGCTTGCCCCTCGATGGTTCGTCCATCGAGCATCGTTCCATTCGAACTGGCAAGATCCTCGATCACTAGGCCTTGTTTGGTGGAGATGAAGCGGGCGTGACGACGGGATGCACGATCATCGGCGATCACCACTTCACAATCGGCATCTCGTCCGAGGATCCAGGGACCCTCGCCGGTCAGGGAGATGGTTCTCTTCCCGTTTGAATCGTGGATCTTCAACAGTATCGGGGCCGTCACATTCATCGATTTATGCCTCTTCATCCGTCAATGACCAGTAGTGAACCTGCGCTCCCGGGCGCAGCACCTCGGTGCTGGCGGGAGCGATGACCAAGCAATTTGCGGCTGCGAATCCCCCCAGCAGGTGAGAGCCTTGCCCTGAAGGAATCTCGATCACATCGGGGCCACCGTCAGCAGCGGGAGTGGCCCTTCCGCGGAGCAAGCGTAGCCGATCTGATGGGGGAACTTCTTTTGCTGCCTTCAGAACCCCGCAACGCTGCGGAAGGATCCCATCGGATCTTCCTTCCATCCGAGCCAGGGCCGGCCTAACGAAGATTTCGAAGGAGACGAGGCAGGCGGCCGGGTTGCCGGGCAATCCAAAAAATGGGACTCCACCGATCAGGCCGTCCACCAGTGGCTTGCCAGGCTTCATCGAAACCTTGCGAATCTGCACATCGTCTCCCATTTCCCGGGCCACATCGCGAATATGGTCGAGATCCCCGGCACTGATTCCGCCGGTGGTGACGATGGCATCGGGCTTCAGTTCGAGAGTTTCGCGAAGTCCTGAGCGGATCAGATCCAGATCATCTCGGAGGATGGGCCGAGCGATGGGAATCGCTCCCCAGCGTTTCACTCGAGCTTGCAGAGAATAGAGGTTCGAATTGCGGATCTGGCCTGGTTGCAGTTCCGATGCGATGGAAACCAGTTCGTTACCACTGGAATGGATGGCGACACGAGGCCTCCGGTTCACCTGCACCTGAGCCGCTCCGACACTCGCGAGCAAGCCGATGGCTGCAGGAGTGATGCGTGAGCCGGGGGCCAGTACTGATCCTTGAGCCTCGACATCTTCACCGAGTCTTCGAATGTGTGCTCCCTGGGCGACCGGCTGCTGGATGACGATGGTTCGTTCATCGTATCGGAGGCAGCGTTCGAACGGGATGATGGAGTCACCTCCGGGTGGGATCACGGCTCCAGTGAAAATTTTCATCGCACAGTGATCTTCGAGTGGAATGGTGGGGGCCATCCCCGCCTCGATTGTGGCGACCACTGGAAGGGTGACTGGATGATCTGGCGAGGCACTCGATGTGTCTCTGTACTTTAATACGAATCCATCCATAGCAGTGTTGTCGAAGGGCGGAATCGGATCTCGAGTCGGGACTGACTGTGAGAGAATTCTCCCGAGCGCATCTTCGAGGCGGACGTGCTCCGATCCGATGGGTGCGATTCGCGCGAGAATCTGCTTGCGAGCTTCTTCGAGATCGATCAACTGGACTCCTCTCCGTGACTCATCTTCTCTACCCATTTCAGGTATCGATCGAGCCCGGCAGTGACAGGTACCACGAGCACTTCAGGGCACTCGTGAGGATGCCGACTAGCGATCAATTCGACCAGCTCCTCGATCGGTTCCCGGGCCGTCTTGATGGTCAGCAGCACCTCTTCCTCGTCGCAAGTTTTATCCTCCCAGCGATAGATGGAACGAGAGCCTGGCAAGATGTTGACACAGGCAGCCAGCCCTTCCTCGACCAGGCCACGGGCCAGTGAGGCGGCGGAATCAGGAGGGTGAGAGACCAGAATTAGATGCAATATTGAACTTTCCAGGTGAACCGTGTCGAGATTCTCCTCCAGAAGATGTGGGCTCAACGGTGACTCGATCCATCCATTTCGAGCGAGCGAGTCAGTCTATGGTACGGCTAGGATAATATCACGAGTGTGGAGGTGCTGGACAGAAGGACCTCCATTCACGGCTCTCGGGGATTGGTTGCAGAGTTGGCAGGATCGAGGCAGCATCGGAGCCATGAACTGGATCGAGATCACCCACCAGAACGCGGGTCGCCATGAACTCCCGGAAAGCGGGATTTTCACCATCGGAAGAGGCCCCGACTGTTCCCTGAGGATCCTGGAGCCTGGAGTCTCCCGGAGTCATGCATCCATCCAGCAAAGGGCCGGTACCGACTGGATTCGCGACCTGGCCTCCAGTAACGGGACCTGGCTGACCGCCGAGGGGCTGCCGTCGAAGAAAATAACCGACGAAACATCCTTGCGATCGGGTGACCGTATTCGCATCGGATCGGTCGAGATGATTTACCACCAGGCATTACCAGAGACCCTTGCCGATGGGCGCTGGAGTGAAGTCATCAAGATCGGGTCCGGTGGCATGGGTGAAGTGTTCCGCGCCCTCGATCGCGATCTCGGCTGCCTGGTGGCGGTGAAAAAGATCCGCTCAGAAAAAGGGGATCGATCCGGTTTGTTGCAGCGGCTCCACGCCCGCGAGGCGGCCATCGGCAGAGGGATCGATCATCCTAATGTTGTGAGGGTGCTGGATGATGGGATCGTCGACGGATCATCGGTTCAGGTAATGGAGTGGGTGGGAGGGGGTGACCTTTCTCGCTCGATCATGAAGACTTCGCGAGATCCCTCGAATGGGCTCGAGATGATTCGTCAGATTGCACTGGGACTGGTGGCCGCTCATGAGAGTGGCGTGGTTCATGCAGATTTGAAGCCGGGCAACATCTTACTGGTCCGCCAGCAGCCAGCGTCGCAACAGAGATCGATCATCATCGAGGGTGAGCAGCATGAACCGGTCGATCTTGAGCAAGAGTCGAAGTTGATCGATCAATACCATCGACAGGTTCAGGAGCAACTGGTCGATCCCCCGTTTGTCTCGAGGAGTGGGGAACTGGCGCTGATCGAGGAGTCGCTGCTGTCTGGCGACCGTTGCTGGATTCCTATCTTCGGTGAGCGTGGAGTTGGACGCAGCCGCCTGGCCAGGGAAGTCGTGACTCGCTTCGGGGATCGGCACCAGGATCGGATCCACCTTGGGCCAGAGTTCACACTTCCGCCCGATGATTTTGACGGGATCTGGCTGACGTCGATGCCCCAGGATTGGCCCGACGAGTCGACCTGGATCGAGAAGTTGAAGCGAGCGAAACGGGAGGGGTGGTCCAGGGAGATTTACCTGCGACCCCTGTTGCCGGGGCCAGCCGCTCGATGGGTCGAGATGTTGGTCGACGCCAGTAGTGGCGAAGGGGCGCTGTTCCTGTCGAACCTCGAGGGTTCGGAGGGTGCCGATGGTCATCCAGCGAGACTTCTCGGGAGCATCGTCGAGAGCATCCAACGGGGCGCTTGGACCCTTCACGAAGATGGTGCCAGGTTACACCCGCTACGGATGCGAGAGAGCGCACGAGCCGAGGCGAAGAGACTCGGTCCGATCCTCGAAACGATCTCGCCCTTGTTGCGACAGGCTCTCGAGCGAATCGCACTGTTTGCGGGCAACTTGACCGGAATTCAGGTGGCTTCGCTGGTGCGAGGTGACGCAGCCATCTTCCATTCACTGGTGGCGGAAGCGATCGATTTGGGACTCCTGGCGAAGGACTCTTGTGGGCGTCTCAACCTAGTCAATGAAGGGCTCGGGCAGGCGCTCGCCGATCAGGTGGCTGACCAGGAGAGGGAACCGTTGATCGCGGCGGCGGCAACTCTGATTCAGGATCTTCCCCCTCCGCCGGGAGAGCAGCCAGTGCAGTGGTTGAAAAGAGGCCGGCTGCTGCGCATTGCAGGCCGATTACAAGGTTCGATCGAGGCACACTTGCAGGCGGCGCTGATCGCTCGATCGCAATACATGAGGTCCATCTTCATCGAGGCTCTGGACGAGGCTCGGGCGGTGATTCGAGAAGCGGCGGCAGCTGGCGAGAGACGAGCCATCGATGTCGCAGAGAAGAACATCCTGGGAGGGGAACCTCGCGGGTTGGTGGCGATCGAAAGGCTCCGAAGACTTCCCATCGATGTGGGAGTCAAGATTGCCGACTTCGGGATCGCACGGTTTTCTGGGGAGAGTACCCACGGCGAGGCTCTGGCATGGGGGACACCTCGGTACATGTCTCCAGAACAGGCGAGGAAGGAAACGCTGACTCCTGCCAGCGATCTCTTTTCCCTCGGACTGCTGGCCAGGGAGGTGTTGGAAGGGAAGCATCCACTCGGCCCTTTGCGTGGCGCCGAGGCGATCAGGCGGCTGGCACGGGCGGATCTCGATCCGATGTCTCCGACCATCGAGCGAGCCCTCTGGGCAGATTTGATCGGTCAGATGCTATCGCTTTCCGCAGCCGATCGACCCTCTGCCCTGGCGGTGGCTCAGGAGATTGCCGCACTCCAGGCGCGGTATTAGGGCGAGATTCTGCTCCTTGGATCCTGTAGACTGGATTCTCGGAAGGAAACGTCCCATTGCCATCTGAAACAGTATTGAGGGGCTGTACCCGAGGGGGGATTCTCCCGTCGGGCCGTCTCCCTTTCGCTCCAATCAGTTCTTCGGCTTGGCCATCGAGTGGGCCCATGACGCTGCTCCCATTAGGTGTGGTGTTACTGGTGCTGTGCTTCGCTCCCGGGCTCCAGGCAAGGCCCTGTGCCACGGCTGGCAGCGGATCCGGGATGATCGAGCCGCCAACGGTCGAGCCCGAAATCCTCGCTGCGCGAGATGAAGTCCTGGAGCAGGTTCGATTCATCCTCTATGGCAAGGAGCGCTCCGAGGTTGCCGAGGTCCAATTGGTGGGGGATCAGTACCAATTGACCCTCTTCAGCGAGAAACTCGCAAGCCACTACTCGGTTCAAATCTCGCAGGAGGAGTGGATCTCGAGCGAGTCGATCCCCGCCGGTCGCGCCGCTCAGATTCTGCGCGAGAGAGCATTGACCATCGCCGCTCGAGAGCGGCTGCGAATCGAGCGCAGGGAACTTCGCCGCTCCCGCATTCGAGAACAACAGGACCGTCCGTCCGGGAGAAATTCTGCGGGCAGAACAGGGTCGAGTTCATCCCGGGTTGAAGCCGTGGACATGCCGATCTCATCACTGGCGACTCCCATATTGACCAGTGAGAGTGCCAAGCAGTCGGTCGGTATCTTGCAGCAGTTCCTGCTGGTCTCGGAAGAGTTGGGCCAGAGAATCGACCACATGGGTGCGTTGGGTGTTGGCTGTGTGAGTCAGTTGTCCGATTGGAATCGAGCCAGCGAGCGCGGCAGTGCACTCTATTCTCGACTCAGGGAAGAAACCTATCACCTGATCGAACAAATAGAATTTCTGGCCAGGAAAGTTCAGTCCCGTAGTCAAGAGATCAGCCGGTCCATCATCAGTATCGAGGATGGGGAAATACGATCCCGAGACATCGCAGAAGTGAGCGACCTCATCCGTCGCAGGCTGTTGAGCATCGAGGAGAAGCTCGATTCTCTTGAGGCACAACTGGGTGCTTGTTCCGATGGGATCGCGGGTCTGGGAGATCCCATCGTGAGGGCATCCACCGCCAGCGAGCCTTCTGACATCGCAGCAAGGCCAGAACCCGCCACGGCGAGGCGGACCGCTGCCGTGACCCAAACCGTTGCTGACCTCAGTCAAATACCTTCACAGGCGAGTCCAACCGGCGCCACGCTCACGAGCAGGAGAGCGGCACCGGAGCTGTCCCGCAGCACTCCTCGGAGGCCAAAATCGAAGGAAGAAATCGAACCGGATGGCCAATCCGGGAGTTCCGATCGGGGTGTGGTTGGAGAGGATCAGCCCAGCGATGACCTTGAGGATGCCAACCGATCCGATTCAACCCGCTCCGATTCAACCAAGGATGCTGGCATGACCCGCACTTTGCTCCTGGGCGGGATCCTGGGGGCCATCTTCGCATGGGCCGTCGCTCAACTGGTCAAGCACCTCGGCTTTGGAACACCTCGGCCCTGAAGAAACACCTCGG
>JAPKAM010000046.1 GCA_028825265.1 Planctomycetota bacterium | reverse complement strand
GTTTTAGACTCTGTGTGCGGCGAAGCGGAACTGGACCGATCGAGTTTCGGTTTCTCACACCAGCGAGCTAGGCTCTCGGGATCCTTGGGGATCGCCGCCGACAACACACGGCATCCATCTGCAGTCACCACCACCATGTCCTCGATTCGAATCCCGAATCCCTCCTCGGGGATGTAGATACCGGGCTCCACGGTCACGACCATTCCCTCCTGGAAGTTGCGGAACGGCCCGACGTCGTGCACATCCATCCCCACGTGATGGCTGGTTCCGTGGGGAAAATACTCTGAATAACCCGCCTCGCGAATTACCGCTCGAGCTGCGGCGTCCACGTCGCGGGTGGTCGCACCGACACGAACCGCAGCGATGCCGGCCTGCTGTGCCCGCCAGACCACTTGATAGATCTCACGCTGACGATCGGTCCACTTGCCATCGATGGGAACCGTGCGTGTGATGTCTGCGGTATAGGGGCCACAACGGGCTCCCACATCCATCAGCAGCAGGTCTCCCGAATCGATCGGACCATCATTCTTCATCCAGTGCAGACAACAATTATTCTGTCCACTGCCGACGATGGAAGGAAACCCGGGAGCCGGGGAGCCCAGCCGCCGGAACTGGGCCTCGATCGCCGACTCGACCTGACACTCGTTGCCACCGGCTCGTGCCGCCGCCGCACCTGCGCGAAGTCCGATCTCGGTGCGTTCGATAGCTGCCTCGAGTTGTTGCACTTCCCAATCGCTCTTGATCTGCCGTAAAGGATGGACCACTTCACTGGCATCGTGGACCTTCCCCTTCCAGCCGGCGCGGCGCACCTGCTCGAGCCAGAGCGGCTCCAGTTGGCGCTCCTTGGAGAAGCGCCACAGCGAACCTGCGGGGAGCAGTCGCTGAGTCATCCATTGCTGAAACTGCGCCAGCGGCAGGGTTTCCTCGACTCCAGTGGCCCGCTGCGAGGCCGCGCCAGGACTCGCTCGCGGACCATGCCATCGTTCCCAGGAAGGATCGCTAGCGGGCAAGAACAAGATGCTACGGGGTGGATCATGACCGGCGTCGATGGCGAGGATCGCGCCTTCACAGCGCAGGCCGATGAGGTACTCCGAATCCCGGCTGACCTCGATTCCCTCGGCTCCCCCCGCTTCGACCACCAGTACTCCATCCTGGAGGGCGCTGGCGACGAGCGAGCGGCGACTGGCCAACTCCTCGGCGGCGGGACCGGGGTCCGCTGCCATGACAGAGATGCAGCTGAACCCACAGATCCAGAGGATGCAGTCGATCGATTTCATGACCTCACTGTGACCCTTCGAGGGCTTCGATACCAGCCGCCAACTGCAAATCTGCGTCGGTCAGACCATCGACCGAATGGGTGAAGATCTTCACTCCCACCCGGCCCCAGCTCAATTCCAGATCCGGATGATGGTCGAGCGTCTCCGCCACGGCACCGATCTGCTGGATCCGATCGAGTGCCGAGACGAAATCGGGGAAGCGATAGGTGCGAAGCAAGTGATGCCCCTCCTCGACTCGCCAATCGGGCCTCTTTTCCAACCAGCCCTGGAGCTGCTGGGGAGTCAGCTTCTGGAGTGGCCCGACGCCGGGTTGAGACGGTTCGGGGGGAGCCTCATCGTTCGGTGATCGGCGATTCATGTTGACCTCCTGGGACCCATTCGACGGCGCCAGCGGGACCACTAACAGGTCCGGCGCTGACCCTTCTGACAGGCCAGACAGTATAGTCCTAAATTGCAGTACAGTAATGATTTAGATGAAACCCAATCGGCTGTCCCCGGCCATTCGAGGGCCGATATGGCCATTGAGAGCCACAAAATTATGACTGACCTCAGAAAACCACCTCTACAGTCCCATTTACGGTTTGGCATACACCTTGCATACAAAACCAGTGTGGATATTGAACTAGTGCGGTTCGAGCCGACCAACAATGGCCTGCGATGCAGGATCAGGATGGTTCGGTCACTATGAAAAAATCGCTTATACAATCGCGCAGAGCTTATTATTCTGTGCAATCGCCTCTGGTCACCGGCAGGGGTTTGAGGAGGGACAGGGATGGCCCTCTTCGACTTCGGCGACCAGGGGCTATTTTTTTATCCCCCTCGACCCTCGAATCAGCGCTACTTTCCACGCTAGATCATGACCGTTGAGATCTGTACCCTTGATGCAGCGGATAGAGCTGTGGGAGGGAGCGATTTGACTGCTACCAATTTGATTCCTCTGGAATTACCCACCCTGGTTCTCAATCGTGGCTGGATGCCGATCCACACCCTGCCGGCGAAACTCGCGATCGGCATGGTCGCCCGGGATGCGGCTCGAATCATCGATCCAGAAACCTACTCGGTCCATGATCTTCAGTCGTGGCACACGGTTTCCCAGGCGAAGAAGCGAGTCGAAGGCCTCTCCATCCGCTCCGAAACGCTCTCGCTGGCTCCGCTGGAGGTGATCGTCCTCACCTCCTATGCCGGAGTCGGGGATCGGACCGTCACCTTCTCTCGGCTCAACCTGTACCGACGTGATCGAAACACTTGCCAGTACTGTGGCGATCGTCCGGGCACCCGGGAATTGACCATCGATCACATCTTACCGCGCAGCCGAGGTGGTCAATTGAGCTGGGATAATTGTGTTCTCGCCTGCGTCAGTTGTAACAAGCGCAAGGCCAATCGAACGCCGCAGGAAGCCCGGATGAATCTGCTGTCGGAACCGATTTCACCCGACTGGCGAACGATTCGAAGGATCGCGCCCCGACCGATCTGGTCCTCCTGGGACAAATTCATCAGTGACGCCTACTGGCGGCAGGAATTGAGCGACTGAGCGATCGACCCGCTGCAATTCTCCGCTTCCCTCACGATCACTGGCCACTCCTGGCGCAGTAGATCCGCCCATGGGGTTTGACCCGCAGGCGCCCCACCAGTGCGCTGATTTCACCCAATGGCCGGATGCCCCGGTCCCCATCATCGACCGGCAGTGCAGCGGCGGCATCGAGATCGGGTGGAGGAGCCACCACATCCGCAATCGGATCGAGACTGGCATCGGAATCGCGCAGTTGTTTCACCCGAGCATCGAGCCACCGAACCACTTCATCGACACTCTGTCCCTCGGTGATCTCATCGAAGGCCCGGTGATGTTCTCGATGAAGGATTCGACGGGCATCGAGGTGCCCAGGAGCCCCTCGATCTCGAGCCGCTTGCTGGAGCAAACCAAAGATACGCGGATCATCCCAACGCTGGTACTCCTCGGGGGAGTCTGGATATCGCCCGGAGGGGAGCACTGCCCTGAGAAAATCGAGCAGGTGGCGATCGAGGATCCGGCGGGTGTGATGAAAATAGACCTGAGTGAACATCGAGAAGCGTGCCCACTGCATTCCTTCTGCGGCCAGCACGCCACCCCGCTCGATTCCGAGACGAACTCCATCATCGGTCTCGAGGGGTTGCAGGGTGTGCAGGATACGCGGCAGGTCAAACTGACCATACTGAACCCCGAGGCAGTGAGAATCGCGCAGCAAGTAATCCATTCGATCGGCACCAAAACTGCCACAAACCAGCGAACGAAGGAAGCGGAGGTCTGCCGGCAGGTCACGATCGGCCGGATCGAGCACTCGCTTCACTGCGGTGTAAAGATCATCCCCTCGACGCTCCATCGGTCGAGCGATCTGAGGATCCTCGAGCAGGGCACGGGTCATCTCCTCATGCCCTCCTTGCGGCAGCAATTGCTCGGTGACATGAGAAAAAGGAGCGTGCCCAAGGTCGTGGAGTAGCGCCACATGGCGGGCGATCCGCAGCAGCCGCACCCACTGTCGTGGATCGACAGGAAGCCCCAGCGGAGCGAGCAATCGATCGAGACCGAGTCTGTCACGCATCTCCTCCAGCAGCCGTGTCGCCACCTCGAGGGTACCGAGGGCATGCTCGAAGCGGCTGTGGCGGGCACCCGGATAGACCCGATCGGTGAGCCCCAGTTGTGAGATCGATCGCAAGCGCTGGACCGGCTGGCCATCGAGCAGCGGTAGGTCTTCCCGTTCCAGGCGGATCAAACCGTGAACCGGGTCTCGAATCGCTTCCGACAAAATCAAATCGACCTCCCCTCGCACCTCAGCATGAGGTGAGGAAACCACTACAGCAAGATGGGACGGCGGTTATCCTGACGCCAAAGGAGTCTCGTGAGCGGAAGCCACTACTTTCACCACCAGCGCATATGCCTCGACGGGATCGACCTCGGGTTCGGTGCCGTTTGGGTCGGTGACCAGATCGTGGCGACTTCTCTCAGCCCCGATGAAGATCGAGCCCGCCACCACTGCCAATACCATGCAGGAGTTCCCAACTTGCAGCAGGCACCGTTTCCAGAGCCGCTGGAACAGGACATCACCGCTGCACTGGCGGGACACTCGGTGCTCTGGCAGTTCGGGATCAGTCCACGGATCGGGACCCCTTTTCAGCGCCAAGTGTGGCACCAGATGGAACAAATCGTGGTGGGAACGACTCTCGAATACGGACAACTGGCCCGACGATTACAGCGACCGGGGGCCGCCCGAGCGGTCGGCAATGCCTGCGGGAAGAACCCGCTGCCATTGAGGATTCCCTGTCATCGGGTGGTCCGAGCGGGAGGACAACTGGGGGGATTTAGCGGCGACCTTCGAGTGAAAGCGCTCCTTCTCGCGAGAGAATCCCCGCTGTCGAAGCATGATCTCTCGACCTGAGCAAGTGATGCAACGCCTCGCGCTCCTTGCCTTGCTTGATGTAGAGCTGGGCCAGCAAACTGTGACAGGATGCACGGTCCGGATCGCCCTGGAGGGAGAAGAAGAGACACTCCGCCGCCAGGTCCTCGATCCCATCCTCCAGTAGTAGCAGTGCAAATCGCTCCCAGGCCGCAGAGCAGGCGGGATCCGATCTCAATAGTAGTGCCAGATCGGATCGAGCTTCCGATCTCATCCCGGATTCTTGAAGAGCACAGGCGACCTCGAAAGTACCACTGGGAACACCCGAGCGTCGCACCAGCACCTGATGATCACCGAACAATGAGTAGTGCTCCAGGATGAGACCATCGATCTCCTCCTCGAAAGGAAGGATGACATGATCGGTGTCCACCTCGACCGTGGCTCTTCGACCTGAGCCGCCGACCAGACCGTGAGCCCAGCGGCCACCGACCGCCGCCCCGGGCGGCAGCAGCCGTTCGAGTCCTTCTCTCGACCTTTGCCAGTGCCCCTGTTCGTGGGCAATCCGGTGCAGGTTGAGTGGCAGACAGAATGCCACCGTCGCGGCCACGGCGAGCCATACCCCCTGCGACCGATTCAAACCCGATCGTATCGCCAGCACGATGGCCAGACCGACCACTGACAATCCCATCGACATGGCGATCCTGACCTGAGAGTCGGCGCTGACCGAAGAGGCGATGGAGGCCACCAGCAAACTGGTGACGACAAACAGGCTCAGCGCAACTCGCGGCCCGACGCCATTGAGGGTCGCCGTAGCGACCACGGTTCGTCCACGCGCGGCGAGGAGATCGATGGTCAAGAGGACTCCGACCGGAATCAACACCACCAGCGGGAACACCGGAAAGGTCCCCGCCAAAATCCACGGCAACAAGCCAGCCACCAGCGTCATCCGCAACGGGCGGAATCGTGCATCCCGACCGCGAGGTCCGGCGATCAACACTGCGATGACGGTCAAAAGCCAGCCTGGATCGGATCCAAAGATCGACGGCACCGCGGCGCTTCGATAGAGGTCGGTACTACCGGTCAGGCCCGTGGCCAGGCTGATCGAATCCGCACCGATCTGGCGTAAAGACAATAGGATGGCCGCGGCCAGGAAGGTCAGCACCCATCCCTCCGGGCGCAACTGACGTGGAATCGAGCGGCGAGCTCCCTCGATCCAGCAGGCGGGGGCCACCACCAGGATCAGCGGGCTGATGCCCCATTGCAGTAATCCACAGAGGAATAGCGCCAGCCATGGTGCTGGCTTCCAGCGCGCCCCTGCGAGCCATGCCAATGCCAGCACCGAGAGAGCGGCCAGTGGCACCGTGTTGGGAACGCTGGCCCACGGCAGCAGAGTCGGCTGAAGTGCCACCACCAGTGCCGCCAGGATGGCCACCGCCTCACCTCGTCGTCGGACCAGCGCAAAGGCGACCAGCAATACACAGCCCAGCAGTGAGGTCACCGACAGGATTTTTAGGGAATCGAAGCCATCGCCGAAGAAGTGCAGCGTGACCCGCACCATCGATGTCAGGATCGGCGCATCGGCACTGGCTGGCACTCCGGCATCGAGTTGGTAGAAATCGGCACGAGCCTGGGCGAAGGGCCAGGTCCCCGTCTCCGGATACACCGCAGCGACACCGGTCTGCAGATCTGGATCACCGGTCGACTTGCCGCTCAGAAGAATCGTCAGGCAAATGACGAGCGCGAGAGCCAAACCGGCCATCGGCATCCTTGGTGTTGGATTCCCCGGCCAATTCAAGGTGCTTCTGACACGGTACGGGATCGAATCCCTAATTTCTGCGAGCGGTATCGAATCTGTCGGTAGGAGACTCCAAGCCACTGGGCCGCACGGGTTTGGTTGCCCCCGGTTCGCTCCAGTGCCTGAAGGATCAACGATCGCTCCACTTCTTCCAGGTACTGTTCAAGTTGACACCCATCTTCAGCCAGTGTCGTCATGCCAGCACCCAACGGTGGTGGCACCGTTTCCGCCACCGCGAGCGGCTTCCGTTTCGCGGGATCGGAGAAGCGGGACAACAGGCCGACCGTCGCCAGTTCAAACGATTCGATCAGGGGCCCACGGGCCAGCGCCACTTGACGCTGGATCACATTTTCCAGTTCACGGACATTGCCGGGCCAGTCGTGGTCGAGCAGAACCTGCCATGCCTCATCACTAAAGCCAGCGACGGTTTTCCCCATCTTTTCGGCATGACGGCGCAAGAAATGCCCCGCCAGCAGGGGTAAATCATCTTTTCGATCTCGTAGTGGTGGCAAATGCAAAGGAATCACATTGAGTCGATAGTAGAGATCCTCACGGAATCGACCCTGCCTCACCTCTTCGATGAGATTCTTGTTGGTTGCGGCGATGATTCTCACATCGGTCGAAATCTCCTGATCACCTCCGACCGGAATCACCTGGCGCGATTCGAGCGATCGAAGTATCCGGACCTGAGTCGACAGGCTCATGTCGGCCACTTCATCGAGGAACAAGGTACCGCCGTCCGCATTAAGGAAGACACCCTTTCGCTCCTCGATGGCCCCGGTGAAAGCACCCTTGACGTGGCCGAATAGTTCACTCTCCAGCAGTCCTTCGGTGAAGGCCGAACAATTGACCGCAACAAACGGCCCCTGGTGGCGCCCAGAACCGTCGTGAATCGCACGGGCGACCAGTTCCTTACCACAGCCACTTTCGCCGGTGACCATCACCGTTGAATCGGTCGGAGCGATCCGTTCCACGACTTCAAGAAGTTCTCGCATCACCGTAGTATTTCCGACCATGCGTCGGGACGCCGGGAGATCAGTGCGATCGAACAGATCGCTGGTGGCCGCCATTGCCCTGCGCACTGCGCTCCTCACGTCGTCGTTTTGAAATGGCTTTCGGAGGAAATCGAAACTTCCTCGACGCATCGATTCGATGGCCACATCCGAGGTGGAAAAAGCGGTCATCACCAGGATGGGCATGTCAGGAGCGTGAGTGCGTGCAGCGTCCAGTAATTCCATGCCGTCGAGTCCACCCATTCTCATGTCCTGGATGAAAATGCGCGCTCCACTGGTCTTCAGGATCTCCAGCGCCTGCTCACCCGAGGAGACACACTGCACCTTGTAGCCCTCATTGGTGAGGACGATATCAAGGAACTCGCGCATACTTTGCTCATCGTCTGCAACGAGGATGTCGAGCGGAATGGAATCCATCAAATGGCTACCTTCTCAGAAGTTTGATTCGCAGTCGGAAGTGCCGCCTGGAAGGTCGTGCCTGTATTGGGCTGGCTTTCCACATCGATCCAGCCGCCGACCGATTCGACGATTTTCCTCACCAGAGCGAGGCCCAGTCCCCCTTCACGAGTCTTGGTCGAGACAAATGGCAAGAAGGCACGTTTCTGTAGTTCCGCCGTCATTCCGGTTCCGTCATCGGAAATTTCCAGCAAGACGAAATCTTCCCGAACGGAGCTAGAAATCTTCAGATGACTCGCTTCTGCTTCGATGGCGTTGATCACCAAATTCCGAATCACCTGATGAAGAGAGTCTGCGTCTCCAAGAACCAAAGAAGGCTCGTCGAGTTGACGCGTCACCTTGAGATCACGTGCATCTTGACGTTGGCTGATCGAGTCGATCACTTCATCGATGACATCGACCAGGTCGACCTCGGTCGGTTGTTCGACTCGGCGAGATCGAGAGTATTCGAGGAACCCATCCACGGTTCGATCGAGACGATCCGATTCTCTCCGAACGATGGCTTCCATCCGCTGTGCTTGGTCGGGAGGCAAGGTTCCCGAAACCAGTTCGACTGCCGCTCCCCTGAGTGAGGCCAACGGATTACGGATCTCGTGGGCCAGTCCAAGCGCCAGTTCTTCCAGTGCTTCCAGGTGTTGGAGCCGGGCTTCCGCTTCGAGCGCCCGCAGTTCCGAACTTCGATCGGTGAATACTGCCACTCGCAATCCTCCGTCGATCACCGTGGTGCGTACCTGAAAGCTCTTCTTCAGTCCGATCCTAGGGGACCAATCGATGCAGTGACCGGCATGGCCCGTTTGACTGAAGGCGATGCATAACTCTTTATCCGTGGATCTACGTAACAGGTTTGAAAGAGGTTCTCCTCGCCAGTCATCTCCGTCCGGGAACTCGAGAAGAGTCCGGGCGGCAGGATTGGTTCGAATCACGTGGCCTTTCAAGTCGGTGACGATGATGCCTTCCTCGAGGGCTTGAACGATCCGGTCATGTTCTTCTTCCAGTGCCCTCCAACGATGAGTCAACTGTCCGCTCAAGAGGGCGACACCGTGCAACGCCAGAGCCATCGCCATCCACGGGGCAGCGCCCTGACTGATGGTCTCCGCATCGGGTGCCTGGGCAATCAAGATGGTGGCCGAAGCCAGCACTAGGGAAGCCGCTGTGGCCCTCATCAGTCCTTCTCGAGTCCCTCGTCTCGCCCCAGTGATGACGATGACCACCGGTAGCAAGGGAGCAAAGGGAGAGGCCACTCCACCGGTGATCGCCACCAGTGACAGCGAAGCGATCAGGTCGACCGTCTCCTGGCGTAACTTCATCTCGGGAAAAATCAGGGTCAAAAGTGCACAGGTGGCCCAACCGAACAACACCATCGAGAGCAACCAACCGCCACTACCGGTCGGCAGCATCGCCGTCAGGCCAAATGCCATCATCGGGATTCCCCCATGGATGACGATGTTCAGTGGTGGTTCCTGTGTCATTGATCGATCTCCCTGACGAATTACTATTTTCCGATATTTCCAACCATTGCAAGAATCGGCAGGAACATCGCGATGACCATCGTGCCCACGACGGCACCCATGATGACAATCAAGAAGGGTTCGATGAGCGAGGTCAATTGCTTGACGGTCGACCGAACTTCACGGTCATAGAATTCGGATACTTTTTCGAGCAGTTGTTCCAGCGATCCCGATTTCTCACCGATGCTGATCATGCGAGTAACCATCGCCGGAAACTGGCCCGATCGCGCCAAGGGAATACCCAGGCTTTCTCCCTGACGAACCGCTTCGGCTGATTCTTTGATCGCTCGAGCGTAATGAACGTTACCGGTGGTCGAGCCGACGATTTCCAGAGCTCCCAGAATCGGAACTCCACTGCGAATCAAGGTGGCAAAAGTACCACTGAATCGAGACAGGGCAGTCTTCTGCATCAAGGGTCCAAAGACTGGTAACTTGAGGAGTAACCAGTCTCGTACATAGACTCCCTTGGGTGTGCGAACCGCTGCCTTGTAAGCCGCAAACAAGCCGACGAATCCACCAACAAACAGTAGCCACTTGGAGGTGAGCATCGAACTCAGGGCCATCATGAACACAGTCAACTTCGGTAACTCTTGATTCAGACCGTCAAACATCGTCTTAAACATTGGCAGCACAAATATCAGCATCCCGGCACTGATGAAGAAGATGATGAAGAGGCTCACCACTGGATAGGTCATCGCGGACTTGATCTCTCCCTTGAGTTCCTCCGCCTCTTCCATGTGGGTCGCCAACCGTTCGAGCACATGGTCGAGTTGACCGCTAGCCTCACCCGCACGAACCATGTTGATGAAGATGTTATCGAACACCTTGTTGTGGCGGCTCAATGCATTGGAGAAGTCTTTTCCCTGTCTCACTTCAGAAGCCACATCGGCGACCACACTCTTCAATGTCTCATTATCAGCCTGTTCCTCGATCACCTCGAGCGCTTCAACTAGCGGAATCCCGGACTGGAACATGGTGGCCAATTGGCGTACCACAGGCACCAGATCCTTACCGCTGACGGAGGGCTTGAAGATGGAGATCTCGCTGGATTTCAGCTTGGAGAAGGTCGCCTTGAAACGACTCGTCTTGTTTCCAGATCCTCCATTGCCGATGGATGTCACCGTGAGTCCTCGACGGCGCAGTTCCTGGATCGCTTCCGATTCAGTTTCCGCATCGACGGTACCGATGACCGATTTCCCCTGCGGGTTTCTGGATTTGTAATCGTACTTTTTCAAGGTCGTCTCCCGGGATTTAATCCCCCTGCGTCACTCGCAGGATTTCTTCGAGTGATGTTTTTCCACGTAATGCGTTGAGCAGTCCGGCGCGCCTCAGCGTCACCATTCCCTGCTCCACTGCGATCTGGCGTATGGCGAGTGCAGATCCACCCTCCACCACGGCCCTGCGAAGGTCATCGTTCATAGGCATCGTTTCGAGCAGGGCGAAGCGGCCACGGTAGCCACCCTGGCAGCGGGAGCATCCAACCGGCTCCCACAGTTGAGCTCTGTCCGCTTCAACCGGGAGGAATCCGAGGGCCTCCAGTCTTTTGGCGGGTAGTGGACCCGCCTCACGCTTGCAATCCTCACACAGTCTTCGACTGAGGCGCTGGGCAGCGATGCACTGAATGGCCGACGCCACCAGGAATGGATCGATGCCCATGTCGACCATTCGCACCACCGTCGACGGCGCATCATTGGTGTGGAGGGTCGTGAAGACGCGGTGTCCCGTCAGTGCCGCCTTGATGGCGATCTCTGCGGTTTCAAGATCACGGATTTCTCCGATCATCACGGTGTCCGGATCCTGTCGCAGGATCGATCGAAGTGCCGTGGAAAAGGTCAATCCACGCTTGACGTTGACTGGAACCTGCACCACTCCTTCGATCTGATATTCGACCGGATCTTCCACCGTCGTGATGTTTTCATCCGGTGTGAGCACTTCGTTAACGCAGGAGTAAAGTGTGGTCGACTTGCCGGATCCGGTCGGACCCGTGACCAGCATCATTCCGAATGGACTTGTGATGGCGTCTCTAATGTCCTTCAGTGCCTTCTCCTCGAAACCAAGAGTTTCGAGGCTCAAGGCGAGACTGGAGGAGTCAAGGATTCGCAGCACCACCTTTTCCCCGTGAACCGTGGGAAGGGTCGAGACACGGAAATCAATCTGACGACCATCAATTCTGAGCTGGAACTTCCCGTCCTGAGGAACTCTTCGCTCTGCGATGTCGAGACCCGACATGATCTTGACTCGACTGATGATGGAAGCGCGCAATTTCGGTGGCGGAGAAGGGGCCACCCTCAGCACTCCATCACACCGATAGCGGACTCTTAGGGACCGCTCCTGAGGCTCCAGGTGGATATCAGATGCTCTCTCACGCAACGCCTGATAGATGACATGGTTGACGATCTTCACCACCGGGGATTCGTCTCCCTCGAAGGAGAGTTCCTGGATTCCATCGATCTCTTCACTCGAATCTGTCAGTTCCAGTTCCAGATCATTGTAGTCTTCCAGAACTTCTTCAATCTCCCTGCGACCGTCGCTGTACATTCGATCGATGGCAGCCTCGATGCGGAAATCGCAAGCCAGCACCAACTGAACCTGGCAACGGGTCACATTTCGGATCTCGTCGATCTGCACGATGTCATTCGGATCCGCGATGGCGACCGTCAGTACATCGCCGCTCTTGGAGATGGGGAGAACCCGACAGGAACGAGCGGTTCGCTCCCGTAATTCATCGCAGGGATTTTCTTCGAGTTGCAATCGGTCGAGATCGATCGGGGCTACCCCCGTCTCCAGCGCCAGCACGCCGAGTAGTTCTTTTTCATCGAGCGCGCCCGATTCGATCAGCACCCGGGTCACGGATCCGTTCATTCCAACAGTTTGAATGGCGTCATCGATGGCATCGTCCTCGACCAACCTGTGGCGAGAAAGCACCTTTCCGAGTCTTCGATTGAATCTGGTGATGGCGTGGGACATGTTCAGGACTGCTTCTGGAAGATCCGCTTGAGCTCATCCGCATCGGTTGTACGCGAGATCGCCTCTTCGTAGGTGATCTGCCTAGTCCGGTAGAGTTCGTAGAGGGACTGGTTCATCGTTTTCATTCCGAGTCTTCCATTGGTCTGGATTACCGATGGGATCTGATGCGCCTTGTCATCACGAATGAGGGCTCGAATCGCTGGCGTCGCCAACAAAATCTCACTGGCGAGCACCCTGCCACGACCGTCGGAACGGGTGACCAGTTGCTGGCAGAAGATCCCTTCCAGTACGAAGGCGAGTTGGGTGCGGATCTGTTGCTGCTGATACGGAGGAAAAACATCGATGAGACGATTCAAACTCTGCACCGCATCATTGGTATGCAGTGTCCCGAAGGTCAGATGTCCAGTTTCTGCGATCGTAATGGCCGCCGAGATACTCTCGAGGTCACGTAGTTCCCCGACCATGATCACATCTGGATCCTGGCGAAGGACGCGCCGCAAGGCACTATCGAAACTGGGTGTGTCCGTTCCCACTTCTCTCTGAGTGACCCGGCATTTCTTGTTGCGGTGGATGAACTCAAGAGGATCCTCGATGGTGACGATGTGATCGTTTCTGTTACGATTGATCGAGTCGATCATGGAAGCTAGGGTTGTCGATTTACCACTGCCAGTGGCGCCGGTGACCAACACCAGCCCCTTTTTCTTCATGCACAGGCCCTCACAGACCTCCATCGGAAGACCCAGCGTCTCCATCTCGGGGACCACGTTGGGGATCACCCTCAGAACGGCTCCGATCGAACCTCTCTGGTAATACACATTGGTCCGGAATCGACCGATGCCGCTGATTCCGAACGCCATGTCCAATTCCTGTTCCTTCTCGAACTTGCGAACTTGCTCATTGTCGAGGATCGAATAGACGATCTGACGAACGGAGTCGCTGTCGAGCACGGCATCGCCGGCGGCGATCAGGCGGCCATGAATCCGAATCATCGGCGGGGTCCCCGCACCGAGATGCAGATCGGAGCCTTCTCGCTCCACCAGTTGCTGTACAAGATCTTCGATGGTGATCAATTGAAGCTCCTTTTGCTGCCACGAACCGCTTCCTCGGGCGGAAGAAACGGATCGGTGGGATTCTCTGAAGTACTTCGAAGAGTAGCATCCAGGCGCTTCATCGAGCCAAGTGGCCACCTCTCGGAGCGGCTGAAGGGGTGCCATAAGGGGTGCACAACCCCGAAGGTGCCATTTCACCGCCAACACCTGGAATTCACCGAGTCCCAACCCGCTGTACCAGCGCCACCGTGGTCTCGAGGGAACCCGCGACCCGGAATCAGTGGGCGGCCCGAAAATCCACATCCAAGGAGTCACTCCTGGGCCAGTGCTCGCCAGGCTTCGGTGTCTCCGAGCTTCGCTGGACGGTGCGATTCAAGCCGTGATTCAGCGGAAAGATCCACCTTCAGGATTCAGGGATTCAAGGAAACCAGCGAACCAGCGGAATCTCTGATCAGAAACAAAGGGCATAAGGAAAAAGGGGAGCGAAAAAAGAGGAGCAACAGGTGCTCCCCGCTGCTCCTCTTCAAATTTCTAGATCGAGTCTCATCCTCGGAATCCCAATAGAGGAATCCCAATAGAGGAATCCAGATGAGTCGTTTCGTTTCTTACCGACGAGCGATCAGCCTTGTGTCGAACTCGATCCGGACTCTTCGGTCAGCCAGCGGGAAAGACGATCACCTCGACCCGGCGGTTCTGAGATCGACCCTGCTTGGTACTGTTGTCGGCGATCGGTCTCTGAGCACCATAGCCGACCGCTGCAATCCTGTTGGTGTCGGCAGCATTGGCCGAGATTAACTCTCTCAGAACCGAGCAAGCTCGAGTCGAACTGAGTTCCCAATTGGTGGCCCAGAGAGACTTGGTTTTCTTGACCGGAGTCGAGTCGGTGTGTCCCTCGACATGAATTTCACGTCCGGCGAACTGGTCGTGAAGAACTTCCGCCAGTTTTATCAGAGATTGATGTCCGCGCTTGGAGATCTCTGCGCTACCCGAGTTGAACAGTACTTGCTGATCCAGGGTCAGAGTCACGGTCCCGCCATCGGAGGCGGCCTTGAGTCCATCGATGCCGTCAAATCCTCCCAGATCGGGCTCCCCCACATCCACTAAAAGGGCCGACGATGGAATCGGACGGGCCATCAGCATCTCATTCTCTGCCGCCAGAGCGGCATTCTTGGCGCTGATATCGGCCATCCTTTGCTGGGCCGTGACCAACTCGGAGATGGCACCCTGCTGATCCCGCTCGGAAGCAGCGAGCTGGAATTCGAGTCGGTCTCGCTGCTCCTCGGTGGCCCGCAACTTGTCCTGGTTATATGCAAGTTCTCGCTCAAGACTGGTGGTCTGACAGCCAGCCGTGATCGAGGCGACGAGTAGTAGCAACAGTCCACGTGAGATCGATGACATCCAGATCACTCCCCTTCGAGAATTTATTTGAGAAGGCGGAAAAATGACCGCCTCTCCCCCTCCAGGAATCGATGTCCCGGACCGTGGCGCAGGATACCCCTGTCAGGTGGGCCGGGAAACTCACCTGATGAGAAGAGTCGCAAGTCGTGACCGATCAACCCTGGAATAGTCCGATGTATTGCTCCCAGATCGATTGTAACTGCGGGCGGGCCAGCAACATCGACGCGGCCCCTGTGGCCAGAAATGGCCCGAATGGAATGTAACTGGAGCCGCGGAACACTCGCCACCAGATGCCGACCACCGATCCGAGCAGGCAGGCGATCAGGAATGCGACAAGGATCGGCTCGGGTCCGAGGGTCGCCCCCAGGAGCCCCATCCACTTGACGTCGCCGAACCCCATCGCAGGCTTGCGAAAGATGATCGATCCAATCCAGCCGATCCCCCAGATGGTGCCAGCCCCCACTGCGGCTCCACTCACGCTCATCAGAATTCGATCGACCGGAGAATTCCACAGTGAATCCGAATCTCCCAGGTAGATCGCCGCCAGGAATCCGACCACTCCCCCCACCACATAGGCCAGTTGACTCTCCTGGAAGGTGCGTCGTTTCTTTTGCCAGGAGGGAACCAGACGCTGGAACGCTTGCCCCAGCAGGATCATCGCCGCCACCGCAGACCACCAGACGTGAGACTCGATGGCGCTCCACCCATGCTGGACGGCCGCGCCGGTGACTTCTGGTCGGTCGGATAACCACGGCATCCAGGGTGAGATCAGCAACAATACCGCGGTCCCGGGAATCGTGAATTGATCAGGTATGATCCTGTGATCCAGATCGATGCCACTGACGACGATCAGGATCGAGATCCAGATCCACAGCAGCAGCACCGAGATCAGATCTTGCTGGAGAAACTCACCTCCGTATCGCCAGCTGATCAGCAGAAACATGGCGGCGGTGAAAGCCTCGACCAGTGGATACCTCGGCGAGATCGGCTCGGAACAATCTCGACAGCGGCCTCGCAACCACATCCAGGCGAGAACCGGAACATTATCGAACCAGCGCACCGCAGATTTACAGGATGGACAAAAGGATCCACGAGGGTGACTCACTCGCAACCCCTCGATGGGGATGCGATAGATGCAGACATTGAGAAAGGACCCCACGGTGCCTCCAAGGAGAGCACTGAAGAGCAGCAGGATCGAGTTCGGGATCAAGTCGCCTCCTCAAGACGCGACAGGATAGCATCGACCACGAGGGAGGGTGAGATTCCTTCCGTCTCGAGCGGATCACCGGAGAGTTGACGAAAGGAAGCCTCACGCCGGCGACGCAACTGCCCCAGCAGCCGGCCCGGATCCTCCCCGTCGAGCAGCGGCCGAGATCCTTCCCTGCATCGCTCGAGCAGGATGGAATCGGGCGCATCGAGCCAGATACAGCGCCACAACTGCAGGTGCTGGCACACCTCGGCCATCTCCACCACCCCACCTCCGGTCGCCATCACCAGCGGCTCCTCTAGTCGTGCGGTGGCATCCGCCACGAGAAGGGCCTCCGCGGCTCTGAAAGCCGGGAGGCCCTTCTCGACGATCCACCGTGTCGGGCTCCAGCCCGATTTTAATTCCAGCGCCTCATCCACATCCAGAAAAGGAACGCCGATCTGGTCCGCCAGCAATTTACCCACCGTGCTCTTCCCGCTGCCGGGAAGACCGATGAGAGCGATCCTCTCCATCTCCGTCTCTCAGCGACGTGACAAGGGGATCGAAACTTCGATCAGATCGAGATCGCGTCGAATCGTCATCTGAATCTCGATCAGCCCGGAGTATTGCAACGAATCCTGGATGTCCTCGATGGAGCGAACCTCCATCTCACAGATCCGGATGATCCAGTCACCCCGTTTCAGGCCAGCCGCCTCGGCCAGCGATCCCTCGTGAATATCGGTCAACAAGATACCGATGGCATTTTCTTCGACCTCGATGCCCAGCACCTGAGGTTCCAGATCGGCAGCCGCGGTGACCACGTCCTCGGCCTGCTGTGGGTCGAGCCCCTCGAGCTCGGCGCGATGGGCCACCAGTTGCTGCACCTGGTCACCACGGAGCACCTCCATCGCGACCGGTGAACCGACTCCGATACTCGTCAGAACATCTCCGATCTCCTCGAGAGAGGTGATCGTCACGCCATCGATCCGCACCAGGCGATCGCCCACCTCGGCTCCCGCCATCCCCGCGTCGCTTCCCGGTAACACCGCATCGATCAGCGCACCATCGGCGTCCCAGGAGATGATGATCCCCAGTGGCCCAGGTGTTGTACGAGCCGACTCCGTGTTGCGAGCCCACTCCGAGTCCCGGAGCACGTCGGCGATGCTGGCGGAAGCCGCGACCGGAGCCGCGCCCTCCAGTTCTTCGTCGTTGACCGACGACTGGCCCTCGGCGGTGGGATAACTACCGAGCACTCCAGCAACGGTGTGCGCGCCATCAGCACGGACGTAGCCGATGACGATGTTTTCCCCCGCCTTGCGTCCTAAGAGTGCGTGACGTAGGTCGTCGATGGTCTGAACCTGCATCCCCTCGATCGAGGTCAATCGATCTCCGGACTGCAGTTTCATCGCCTCGGCACAACTTCCGGCAATCACATCATCGACGAAGACTCCCGCTTGTTTCTCGACCGGAGCCACACCCAGGAATCCTGGAACTTCTGAAACTCCGGCAACCGGGACCGCAGCATCGGACCCAGCGGAGCTCGAGGTCGGATCCCCGACACGGACTGCGACTAGGTCGCCGCCGCCAAAACGCACTCGAGTGGTCCACGGGTTCCCCTTGCGGTTGAAGGAGACCACCGTCTCAACTCCTGGAATGGTGGAATTCAGCACATCACGCAGTCCCTCGATGGTGCGTACCTGGGTTTCTGCAAATCCTGTGATCATGTCTCCCACGGTCAGCCCGGCCACTGCACCATTAGATCCCGGTTCGACGCTGACCACCTCGAGACCAAATTCCTCGGTCTGTATCACGTGGATCCCCAGTGCAATCCCTGACTTCATCTCGAGCACCGGCGGCTTCGGTGCCATTTCGACCAGACGAGTCGCAGGAATCGAGATGGTGACGTGCTGCTTTTCTTGCCACGGTTTCATGATTCCCCGGCCAGTCACTTTCATCACCCCATCGTCGCCTTTTCTGGCCCAACCGATGGTCACCGGATCTCCCATCTTTTTTCTGCTCAGGATCGAGATCAGTTGATCCATATCGGCATCTTCGCCGTCCAACTCAAAAATCGCATCGCCGGCACGGAGACCCATCTGCTCAGCAGTACTGCCGGCGGTGATCGCCTCGACCAGCACCGAATCGACCGCCTTGACTTCCAGCGCTGCTCCCTGGGCTTTGGTCATCTGAATAATCTGGATTCCCAGTTGTCCACGCGGTCGATCCGGGTTGGAATTGACCTCCGCAACCTCATTCTGTTCTGTAATCTGCAGTGCTCCCAGTTGAACTTCTGCAACCTGGAGAGCAGTGCGCAGTGTTGCGTTCTCCAATTCGAGATCTTCCACTCGCTGCAGCGCCGCTCGCAATTCAGCTCGTGGATTCACCTGGGCGCGCTGCAATTCCTCTCGGAATTGAGATCGCATCTTCTCCAGTTCAGCATTGAAACGAGCTTCGATCTCCTTCAGATCATCGTCGAGCGTGATGCCGTCCGTATCGCCGGTGACAGCGATCGGTGCCGATGCAAGTGTCAGCGCGGAGATCATGCTCAGAAGCAGGATCAGAATCAGGGCCTTGGCCCCCTGCAAGTAATTCATGTAATTCCCTTCCCCCAGTTGGAGGTCCCTTGAACTGGATTGAACAGTCACTGGTCATGACTCGACATCCTGCGATTGGATGCCGCTGAAGTCAGTGGACTCTGAACTTGATTTTAGACTGACAAAGCCACACTCGGCAACGGCCCGTCACAGGATCTTCGCCGGCTCAGGATTCACAGAGAAGCTCACGAATTCGAGTGATGGCGATCCGTAATTCCGCTTCAGGACGGGCAAAGGAGATCCGGATCGCCCCTTCACTACCGAATGCGGGTCCAGGAACCACTGCAACCCCTTTTTCCTCCAGCAACCTCACGGCGAAGGCCTCTGCATCCAGAGCAATGCCGGTGGAACCCAGTCGCTCGGAGAGATCCAGGAAGATGTAGAAGGCTCCACCGGGCACCGAGAAGTGGACTCCCGGGATTCCGGACAGTCCCTCCACCAGCAGATCCCGACGCACCCGAAAAGTCTCGTACATCGAGAGCAGTTCCGGATGGTCATGGTGCTCCAGAGCCGTCGCAATACAGGCCTGGGATACTGAACATGGATTGGCGGAGTTCTGGCTCTGAAGACGCCCCATCGCCGCAGCCTGTGCTTCATTGCAAACGGTCCAACCAATCCGCCAACCGGTCATGGAGAAGGACTTGGAGAGGCCCGAAATCAGCGATACCCGTTGCGGATCGACCGAGAAGGGGCTGTGCAATTCACCATCATGAATCAGACTCTCGTAGATCTCATCAGAGATGATCCAGAGGTCATTCGCACGGGCAAACTCCACCAGAGCGGCGATGTCATCGGCACTGCTGACGGTGCCTGTCGGATTGCCCGGCTCGTTGAGTATCAGACCGGTGGTCCTGGGCGTGAGATGGGGTTCCAGCAACTCAGGAGTCAGGCGATGACCATCCTTTGAATCCGTCTTGACCGTCACCGGAACTCCATCCGCCAGCCGAATCAACTCAGGATAAGAAACCCAGTGAGGTGCTCCCAGTAACACTTCGTCCGCTGGATCCACCAGCGACAGCAAACACTGCGAAAGGGATTGTTTTGCGCCAGAAGAAATCACCACCTGGGATGGTTCCACCTCGATCTTGCGAGTCCTTGCAATGTGTCGGCAAATCGCCTGGCGAGCTTCGATGTGACCGGAGGCCGCAGTGTATCGGGTCCAGCCTTCATCGATGGCCTGCTTCGCCCGTTCACGAATGAACTCGGGGGTCGGAAAGTCAGGTTCACCGACACTCAGATTGAGGATCTCGCTACCGTTGCGAATCAGATCCTGCAACTTGGCATTCAAGCTCAAGGTTGCGGAGGGCTGAATGGTACGAACACGCTGGCTGATCATGGAGAGTCCCGATTCTAATGGGCAAGAGCCAAGGAAGAACGGATCCTATCTGGAGCCTGAACACCATGCGAGTGAACACCGTGCGAGTGAGCACTGTTGGCCCTCCCCCAGAAATTCGTGTCATCCGCTCCAGATCGCCCAGATATGCTCAGGCTAGAAAGTTGCGGCAATTCGCATCGGTGGCTATGATGGATGCTTATCGGTCGTGATCCAGCCGTTCGAGGATCAACCTCATGGATCCGACATCGATGAATTTAAAAGTATGCCTGTGCCTGAGAATTGAGGTCGAAAATGCTCCTAAACCACCTCCATACCACCAGTCTCGTGGTTCTGATCCTGATCGGTACCAGTTGGATCAGCCCCGAAGTTGCTCAGGGTCAGATGCTTTTCAATCGTGGCGACTGCAATACCGATGGGGGCTGTGACATCGCCGATGTGGTCCATGGCCTCGGCATCCTCTTCTCTGGCGCCGGCCCCGCCAACTGTGCCGATGCCTGCGATGTCAACGACGATGGTGGCCACGACATCAGCGACCCCATCTATGAGCTCGGCAACCTGTTTTCTAGTGGCCCCAATCCACCCCCCCCCAATGATTGTGGTCCCGATCCCACAATGGACAGCCTCGACTGCCTGATGGGCCCTGCCAGTTGTCCTCCTCCAGTGGAGGATTGTGGCAATGGAGTCGATGATGATGGCGATCTCGATATCGATTGCGCAGATTCCGATTGCCAGGGCGATCCGGCCTGCACCCAGCCACTTTCCTTCTCAGTGGACATGTACCCCATCGTCCTCGATGAATGCACCTTCTGTCACGGTCCCCCCTCCAATTTTGCCAATCTCGACCTCTCTCTGGAAGCGGGCAATGACCCCTACGCTCGTATCATCGACATCCCATCGATCGAATGTGCTTCCTATGACTTGGTGGAGCCCGGAGATGCCCAGGGCAGTTGGCTCTACCGGAAGATCATCGGAACTCAGGCCGAGGCGGCCACAGCCATGGGCTGCGATGTGGCGGACGCCGGCACCCAGATGCCTCTGGGGCCCTTCTGCTGCCTAGATCAGGCGACCCTCGATCTGTTCCAGGAATGGATCGACGGGGGAGCCAATCCCTAGGCCAGTCCCGGAAGGACGCTCACGACCTCCTCGAAATCTGCGCTGAACTTGACATCTGCGACAGGAGCCCTACACTCCTTTTTCCCGTTTCGAAGCCGAGGTGGCGGAACTGGCAGACGCGCCAGGTTAAGGACCTGGTGGGCATTAGCCCATGGGGGTTCGAGTCCCCCCCTCGGCATTCATTTTCTTTCGAAACGGATCGAACTTGCGGTGACATCTCTCGGATGTTGTGGTTCCCTCCGCTATTTTCGGCTCCGGTGTTTCCGGCTCCGGTAATTCCGGCTCTGGTGTTTCGAACTCCGGTGTTTCCAACTCCGGTGTTTCGAACTCCGGTGTTTCCAACTCCATTGAATCGCCGACTGGACTTTCCCGGTGGGCTCCCTCACTAGATCGATTCGGTGTGTGTTTCAAGCAGCACCCCTTCCACTCCCATCCTCTTCCCCTCCATCCAGCCCAGTAACAAGACTCGATGAAGATGCCCTTCGAAGATGCCCTACAGCTCACTCTGTTGCTCTGAAGTCGTGGAGATGCGTGGGGCTGGGTAGAGGAGAGTCGATGCAGAAAAGGTGCCTGGAATAGGCGCGATGAGAAGAACTTCCCGCCCGGGAGGTTTCCATAAGATCGAAAGGAAATAGGGAGAAAGAAAATGGGGAGAAAGGGGACTACCCCATCTCCCCATTCCAAATCCTCGACCGAGTCCGTACCAGTGAGCTGGCGCCCTCCGGAACAACCCCGGTCAGTCCCGCAATCCCTGCCGTCTATTCACCAGTACCCATACTTGGGTTCAGTAACCGGAGAAGACTCAGATCGCACTCCTTTGGTGCGCCAGGGTCGATGCTGACCGGAAGGCGTAACTACTTTTTTTTGCTACGCGCAGTCTTCTTCTTGGCCGTCTTCTTCTTGGCGGCCTTCTTCTTGGCCGGCTTCTTCTTGGCGGCCTTCTTGGCCTTCTTCTTCGCCGGCTTCTTTTTCGCCTTCTTCTTGGCGGTCTTCTTCTTAGCCGTCTTCTTCTTGGCCGTCTTCTTCTTGGCCGTCTTCTTCTTGGCCGTCTTCTTCTTGGCCGTCTTCTTCTTGGCCGTCTTCTTCTTGGCCGTCTTCT
>JAPKAM010000045.1 GCA_028825265.1 Planctomycetota bacterium | reverse complement strand
CATCGCAACAGTAAGGATCCTTTCATGACCGGACCCAAGGTTCTCGTGGCTTGTTCTGATTCCGAGTTGCGCATGAGTTGCTTCAATCGAATCTCCGCACTGGGAGTCCGAGTGGATGCAGTGGGAGACCAAAGAGGACTGGGACGCCGGACCGAAAAGGACCAGTACAAGATGATCCTGCACGACTCCGGGATAGAGGTCAGCGATGAAGCAGCAGATCATGTCCTGCTGGTCGAAACCGATGGGCCACTCGATAAAGACCTGGAAGACCAGGTCAGGACCTTGCTCGAAGTCCCGGTACGAGACATCGATGAAGAAGAAAAATTCGAGGAGCCTCAACCGCCATGGATGAAAAATAACCGGGGTTGGTAGCGAAACATTCCCTGGCCGGGAAGGGCGCCTATTTCGCCAAGCTGGCGATCCATGCGGGAATCCCCACCGAGGTCACTTGCTCTGCCGCGCGCAAATCCTGACCCAACTTCTCCATCTGATCCAAGGGAAGAGGGAATCTCCAGGTCGCCACATCCTCGATGAATAACGACCGAGGATCTTTCAACCACGCTTCGATGCGAACCAGGTGATGCGCTTCGCCTTGAACCTGCGGAGGCAACTGGAGGCGTAGGCCCGAGAGCGATGCGGGCCTTCCGATGGCATTAAAATCCTCGCCATCGAGGTTGAAGGCGTTCTCTGACAGCCAGGCCGACGCTTGGCCACCACCGGGAACTTGGATGAGTGTTCGATGGTTTCTGGTTCGGGCGACGATCATCGGAATCTTGACCCGCTGTCGCAGCGACCGTAGAACTTCCTCGATCCGCCGAAAAAGGACATCGGTACCCGTACCAGTTCCCTGCTCCTCGAATTGTAGGCGATCTTTTCCAAAGGTGACCCGTGAAACACCCGAGACACCCGATTCCGCACCAGCACTCGACTCCAACCGAGCCCCGGTCGGGGTGCGGGTGAAATTCTCATAACCACAAGTTCCAGAAACCTCCATGTAAACATCTCGGAGCTGTTCTGCAGTGATCTGAGTCGGTAGATGAATCAGATCAATCGAAACTCCCAGGGTGCTCGAGTCTGGAGCCGCCATCGAATCGGTCATCGTATTTCCTTTGAGGAAGACTTCAGTCGCAAGGCTGAATCCTCCTCGATCCGTACCAACCAGCCCTCTTTGCGAAGCCGATCGATAAAGCCGGGGTTGGTTCCGTCGGCGGATTGCAGGGTGGTACCAGGAATCAGGATCTCACCTCTTCCCAGTTCGACGTGTTTGACCTTTTCCTCGTTCAGCAATTCACGCAACGACTTGCAGCGATCGGGTCGCAATCCGGAAAAGATGATCGCGGGGCGGGCCTGCACCCAGTCCATGTCGCGTCCCCAGTCTCGGATCGACACCGCGACCGTTTCAGGCAGTGGATGGTCACTGGCATCTTCCAGCACTTTTCTGACTTCATCGACGGTCAATCCTGAACGGATGCCAAATCGCATCGACTCCGGCGTCGCCCGGAACCTCCTCACCCGCTCCGCAGAGAGCCGCTCAGAGAAGCGAGCCAGTTGCAACTCGAGACACATGCCGTCGACACCTCCGGTGAACAACATGATCTCAAAATCGGGATTGACCAGGATACGGCACTCGCCGGATTCACAGGGGTGCCCCATCTGATCATGCCCCAAGGGGGTCAGCCTGAAGGCGGACAGCGATCCACCGATCTGGCCGATCTCACACATTCCCAGGCACAGCAGACGATTGACGATCCAGTAGGCCAGGTCGGTTCCGAGGCGATGGAAGGGACTCTGTAGCCTCTTCTGGGCAAAATCTTCTTCGCGGCGAAGGCGCAGCGCGCTGGCGACTTCCCGCTCCTCGAGTTCTAGCAGGTACGTTCCAACACATTGATCAATCAGCGCCTCGAGGGAGCACCAACCGTTCCCCGGGGTCGCGCGTAGCGACTCCATCAAGATGCCCCGCAGCGCTTCCTGATGAAAAGACCATCGCTCGCCAGCGCTCTCTTCCAAGAAACGTTGTAACAACACCTCGACCTTGCGGCGAAACTCCAGTTTCCGCCAAGCGGCCAAACTCTCGCTGTTGACCCGTAGTTCACCAGCAAAGTTTTCGATGATTCCCAATCGCAAGGCGACCCGCAACACGCTGGTCACTGAATCCCCTTCGAGGTGGGCCCCGAGTCTCTCCAGTAGCATTTCTTGACGACATTGCTCCGCCAACCTCTTCGGGAAACTACCCGCCCGAGTCAGCCGGATCGGCGACTGTTCTACCTGAAGCGAGAATCGTTCCAGATCGATGAACAGATCCACACCCGCCTCGATAATGCTGTCGGGTTCCGGAACATCATCGATCCTCGCAGAGGCTCTTTTTTGAATCCACTCCTGGAACACCACCAGCGCTGGATCTGGAATCGAGATTCCAAAATCTTGCAGACTGATGCTGCCGATGGTCCCGATGCCGGCATCCTCCAGTATCTTTCTCCAGGCTGCCAGGTCGGGACCATCCAGCCCCGCGGCGGCCATCGCTTCGCTGGCCGGCTCTGACTCCAGGTCGAAGATGCCACGCTTCTTGAGGGCCATGTGGCACAGTTGGCGCAATACCGAATCTTCTAGTTGATCGATGCGGTCCTCGATGGTGCCGCGATCGAAGTCGATCTCGAAGGGAAGGCGTTTCTGGCTGATGACATCTGCGGCGGATGTCGGCTCTTCACCCACTTCCAGAACCCGGGCCAGGTGACCGGCGAGTTCATCGGGAATCTCCAACACTTCAGGTTGGGCTCGATTACGCGTCTTGTTCCTGGCGATGAATCCTCGCTCGATGAGCTGGCGCAAGGTGGCTTCCACCTCGATCCGGGAAGCGCCGCCGAGGGCGAGGGCCTCCTGTAAGTCCCCCAGGGGAGCCCTGGGGCGCGGTCTCGCCAACACGGTGGTGATCAGCCGCCGTTGCGACTGGCTCAAACGTGCGACCCGCTCCTCGATCCCAACGCCCTTTCGCAGAGCAGACCCCACTCGGGTTCGCAACTCCTCTGCCCTGGCCTGAACGGATTCCCCGGGGAGCCAGAACTGATGGATGGTCTGCAATTCGGCTTTTTTCAAGCCTTTCAAAAATTCGCAGACTGCGCTCATAGGAGCACCTCTTCTTGTTCTTCGATTTCATACTGATAACCCTGCTCCATCAGGAAACGCTGCCGACGCAGTGCGAAATCCTGATCCCGGGAGTCTCGGGTTACAAGTGAGTAGAATGTGGCCTCCCGGCCATCGGATTTGGGACGTAGCACGCGCCCGAGACGCTGGGCTTCTTCCTGCCTCGATCCGTAGGTACCAGAGATCTGCACCGCCACCGATGCGTCGGGCAAATCGACCGCAAAATTGCCCACCTTGCTGACGATGAGAACCGGGATCTCTCCCGATCGAAAGGCCGAATACAGACGCTCCCGCTCATCTTGTGGTGTGTGCCCAGTGATCAGTGGCGCGCCGATCGATCGCGAAACGTCCTTCAGTTGGCGCAGGTACTGCCCGATCACCAGGATCCGGTCTCCCGCATGTCGTTTCAGAATTCCATGCAAGCGGTTCAGTTTCATCGGGTTTTCAGAGGAGATCCTGAATCGATGCCTGCGATCCGCAGCCAGATAGGCGTCTCGCTCCTCAAGCGGCAGATCGAGGCGCACCTCGACGCAACGAACCTTGGCGATGAAGCCTTCCTTTTCGAGGTCTCGCCATGGCATGTCGTAGATCCTCGGCCCGATCAGGGTGAAAACCTCGTCCTCCCTGCCATCCTCCCGCACCAGAGTCGCAGTCAAGCCGAGGCGTCTTCGTGCCTGAATTTCTGCGGTAAACCGGAACACAGGAGCCGGCAGCATGTGAACCTCATCGTAGATGATCAAACCCCAGTCATTGCTGGAGAAGAGATCGAGGTGAGTGAACTCATCCGTCTTCGATTTTCTATGCGCGGTAATCTGGTAGGTCGCAACCGTGATTGGCGCGATGTCTTTCCGGGCCCCGGAATACTCCGCAACATCGTCTTCCCCTAGATTGGTCCAGCGGATGATCTCCTTGCGCCACTGCCTGACGCTGGTGATGTTTGGAGCCAAGATCAAGGTCTGGCATTTGATCTTCTCGATGAGGCCGATACCGACCATCGTCTTTCCAGCACCACAGGGAAGCACCACGACTCCTGATCCGCCGCCGCCGCCCTGCGAGGAAAAGAAGGCATCCACCGACTCCACCTGATAGTTGCGAAGCGAAAAGTCGGAAGCCTCGTCAAACTTCACGTCCACCGAAGCTCCCGACTTGAAGCCCGCCCGATCGGCGACCGGGAAGCCATTCCGGATCATCGATACCTTCAGCGCGCCTCGCTGGATCGGATCGATGATGTAGGCATTTCCATCGGTGGGCTCGACCAGGATCTTCGCCAAAGAAGGTCTCTGGCAAAGCACTGAAAGGTGATCGTCTTGGGGGTCGCGGGGGCGAAGAACCAGCGCATCGCTGCCTTCTTCACGCACCAGTTCGAAGCGCCCAAAGCTCTCGAGCGCCTTGTCGATGACTGCGATGAGCGCCTTTGGCACCGGGTAGCGAGCGTTATCTTCGAGTAGATCCACGATGCGCTGGCGACTCCAACCGGATTGAGCCGCATTCCACAATGATATAGGAGTGATCCTATACTCATGGAAGTACTCGGGGCTCTTCTCCAGATGGGCAAAAGCCGCCAACTCATGCCGGAGCCTCATCGCTGAGGAATGATGGACCTCCAGTAGCAGGGTTCCATCGCTCTGTACAATGAGCGATTTCTGTTCAGTAGTCATTTTCAGCCGTCGGCTGGACCGATCTTCGGCCTGGTAGGCCGGCGCAACGGATAAACTCCTGGGTCCATCCGGTTGCAGCTCTCGAAGTCCCCGACGATTCTCCTTGTGATTAAATGGGTCGCGACCCGTCAGGGTCAGCAAACCTGAATGGATTTCCCCGGCACCCACGATCCAAAACTCAGGATTTCCCGTTCCTGAGTCCCAAACCGCGGCACTTCGGAGGACAGTACCCGTGCACCACCATGACCCCGACTTCCCCTGACTCCCCTTTTCCCCAAATCGGCGTCGCGCAAGTTGTGAGAAGTACCATGCACCACAGAGCCTGAACGTGTTCCAACCCGACTCGGTTCCTCATCACCGCTCCTTCCATCTGCGACTCAACGCAAGGAGCATTCAAATGGACCGCAAACGGATCGACAATCAAGAATGATATGCCACGAACCCGGAGAAGAATCTACCACCCACTTCGGAGTTGTTTATTCCTGTTCCTCGTTAATTTCAGGGACATCGACGGCAGACTCGACCAATTCCATGCCAATCACCCGATCATCCTTCTTCACCTTGATCAATCGGACACCCTGGGTGTTTCGTCCAATCGGACGTACATCGGCCAATGGGATCCTCACCAGCATGCCTCCGGATGTCATCAGCATGGCGTCGCAGTCGCCCGATAGCGCCTTTGCCGAAACCACCGAACCGTTTCTCTTGGTCGTGCGAATGTCGATCAGTCCCTTACCACCACGCTTTTGCATCCGGTACTCACTAAACAAAGTTTTCTTACCAAAACCATGTTCACAAACCGTCAGCAACGCACCCTCTTCCTCGACCACGGTCATCGAGACCACCTGGTCATCTCCCCTGAGCGAGATGCCGTTGACTCCTGCAGCATCTCTTCCCATTGGGCGGGCATCCTTTTCGGTGAACCGGATCGACATCCCGGATGCCGTGGAAAGAACCACTTCGTTCTCACCGGAAGTGATGGCCACCCCGATCAGTTCATCCTCGGCGTTGATCTTGATCGCCTTGATGCCAGTTTTCTTCGGGCGCGAATACGCCACCAGTGGTGTTTTCTTGACTTTTCCAAGACGAGTCGCAAACAACAGTTGTCGATCGTCAAATTCTGCGACCCGTATCATCCGGAGGATCTTCTCCTCCTTCTCGAGTTGCAACAGGTGCACCACAGGCTTCCCCTTGGCGGTTCTGGACATGTCTGAAAGTTGATAGACCTTCAGCCAGTAGACCTTTCCTCGGTCGGAGAAGAGCAGCAAGGTGTCATGGGTCCCCGCTACGAACAGGTTCTTGACGAAGTCGTCATCTCGAACCGAGCCACCAGAAACACCCTTTCCGCCACGCCCTTGCGAGCGATATGTGGTCAGCGGCGTCCGCTTGACGTAGCCCTGATGGGTCAGCGTCACGACCACATCCTCTTCCGTGATGAGGTCGGCGTAATTGATGTCTTCCGCGGCTTCCTCGAACTGGGTCCTGCGGTTGTCCTTGAAGCGCTCTCGCAGATCGATGATGTCCTCGCGAATGATCCCCCTGACCACAGAATCGTCGGTCAGCACCGTCCTGTGGTAGTTGATATCCTCGCGAGTATCTGCCAGGTCGCCCTGAAGTTTTTCTCTCTCAAGGCCGGTCAATCGGCGTAACTGCATCCGCAAGATGGCCTCGGACTGAATCCTGGTCAGCCCAAACTCGGCCATCATGGCATCCCTGGCATCGTCCTCGCTATGTTTGGAGCGGATCAGTTCGATAATGCGATCGATATTGTCGGTCGCGATGATCAAACCCGCGAGAATATGCGCCTTGCGCTCTGCTTTTGCGAGCAGGTGGCGAGAGCGACGCCGGATCACAACCCCCCGATGGTCGCGATACGCTTGTAGCAACTGAATTAAGGTCAGGGTCCTGGGTCTGCCGTTGACCAGCGCGATCTGCTGGATTCCAAAGGTCGTCTGTAGCTGGGTGTGCTTGAACAGTTGGTTGAGAATGACCTGGGCGTTTTCATCCCTCTTCATTTCGACCACCAGTCGAATCCCAGTCCGATCCGATTCGTCGCGGATATCTGAAACACCCGTGACACGTCCATCTTTCACCAAGTTCGCAATATCACCGGCCAATTTGGCCTTCGAAACCTGGTAAGGAATCTCGGTGATGACGATGGCTTCCTTCTGCTTGGTCACATCCTCGAAGTGGGTCTTGGCTCGCAGCGTCAGAAGTCCACGGCCCTTGGTGTAGGCGTCGAGGATTCCCCTGCGGCCACAGATCACTCCGCCCGTCGGGAAGTCGGGGCCCTCGATGACCTGCATCAGATCCACCAGTTGCACGTCCGGGTTATCGAGCACCATCAGCAGGGCCGTGCACACCTCATGAAGGTTGTGCGGGGCAAAATTAGTCGACATTCCCACGGCAATCCCGGAACCACCGTTGACCAGTAGGTTGGGAAACTTGCCCGGCAGGACCGTCGGCTCGTCGCGAGTGTCGTCGTAGTTCCGAGTGAAATCGACAGTCTCCTTGTCGAGGTCGGCGAGCATCTCGGTCGAAGCCTCGGTCATGCGAGCCTCCGTGTACCTCATCGCCGCCGGAGGATCGCCATCGATGGAGCCGAAATTGCCCTGACCATCGACCATTGTCTGGCGCATATTGAAGGGCTGCGCCATACGGACGAGGGTCGGGTAAATCACCGATTCACCATGGGGATGGTAGTTACCAGATGTATCGCCAGCGACCTTGGCGCACTTGCGGTGCTTGGACCGTGGACCCAGGTTGAGGTCATTCATCGCGACTAGGATTCGCCGCTGAGATGGCTTGAGTCCATCTCGCACATCCGGAAGCGCGCGCTGGATGATCACGCTCATCGCATAGGTGAGGTAAGAACCTTTCATCTCTTCTTCGAGTGAAAGAAGTTTGATTATTGGCTGGTCAGTCATCGTTTTCGGTCTCCTGATCGGTCGGCGCAACTGCGCCCACTGGTTTCAACTCGCTTATTTAATTCAGATCGCCACGCTGGCCACTTCGACATCTTGAACCAGCTTCGCCAACAGGCGATTGGCCGGAGTCTCGATGCCAAATCGTTCTGCTATGCGTACAACAGCCCCGCAAATCCACTCCATCTCGGTCGGTTGACCTCGGTCGAGGTCCTGTAGGGTCGAACACCGGTTGGTCGCAGTGTCCTGGCAAAGATCCACGAGTAACCGTTCCGGATCGATATCGGACAGGTCCACTCCAACTTCTTTTGCCACCTGGATCACTTCCCTTGCCGCCTCGATCGAGAGAGCAAAGGAAGCAGTACCTGGCAGTGCACCGTTTTCCTGACGGAGCAACGCGCAAACAGGGTTCAAGCCTGCATTGAGCATCGCTTTCTTCCAGATGAGTTCATCCCCATCTTCCGTGGCGAGACTTTGGAGCCCCGCATCTTGAAAAAGACCAGACAGTAATTTCGCATCGGCAACAGATGCCGGTGTGGCGCATTCGCTCGAGAGGGGACCCACCCGTACCAGGCCACCAGTTCCCCGCTCTTCAACCACGCCATTCTCGTCGGGGCACAATCCATAGGTCACCGATGCGACCAAGCAGCGACTCATCCCTGCAGTCGCCAGCGACTCGACATGCCCCAATCCGTTCGACAACAACACTGCGACTCCATCAGGGGAGAGCAGGTGAGAGGTTTCCTGTGCAGCGTCTCGCAAGTCCTTCGCCTTGGTACAGTAGAACAGCCGCTGGAACCCGCCCGCAGGCAGCGCCGTAGCTGGTGCCGACTCGAGAGTCCGCTGCAGATTGCCGTCGAGGCTTTTCACCTGGCAAGACAGCGGACCAGCCGCGGATCCTGGCCGGGTCACCAGAGTCACAACATTGCCACTGGCCTGCATCTTCGCCGCTAACCAACGACCCAGCGAGCCCGCACCGATCACCGCAGTACCCATCACCCCAGTACCCATCAACCCAGTACCGATCATCCCAGTGGCTGAAGTCGACGACCGACTTGAGGCCATCCGTGAGTCTTCGTCTCGATCGTGGGAGAAGTGACGATTAACCACTCGTCTGTCTTTCTTCATCGAAATGGATGCCATCGGATGGAGGGCCTGCCTGTGATCCGCGAAATGATTCGGAATCACTGGGGAAAGCACCGGCAGCCACGTCTTCCTGAAAGGACCGAACCGCCTCAATCATCGTCTCCTCGACTTGAGCATAGCGACGAACAAACCTGGGCTTGAAGCTACCAGACCATCCGATCAGATCGTGAAAAACAAGAATCTGGGCATCGACATCTTCGCCGGCACCGATTCCGATGATCGGCACGGTCGCATTGCGAGTAATGGTCGCCGCAAGTTGCGTCGGAACGCACTCCAGAACTATCGCGAAAGCTCCCGCCTCCTCCAATGCCTGGGCATCTTCAGCGATCCTCCGAGCATCTCGAGGGTCGCTTCCTTGTACCTTGTGTCCTCCCAGTTGTGTGGCGTTCTGTGGAGTGAGGCCCAGGTGACCCATCACCGGGATCCCCGCCTCCACGATGCGTCGGATGGTCGCAGCACGCGGGCCGCCCCCCTCAAGCTTGACCGCATCGGCCCCGCCCTGCTGGATCAGCCGGCCGGCATTTCGCACCGCCTCCTCATCGCTGATCTGGGCGGCCAGAAATGGCATGTCCCCGACCACAAACAGATCGGGCGCACCGCGCCGAACCGCAGCGGCATGCCGCACCATGTCTTCCATCGTCACAGGAACCGTACTTTCGTGTCCCAGGATGACATTTCCGAGCGAGTCTCCCACCAACACCACGGGAACTTCCGCTGCCGCAAGAACCCTGGCGGAAGGCGCATCGTAGGAGGTCAGGCAGACCCATCGATGGGCCTCCTGCTTCCAGCGCTTCAAGTCCTGTATGGTGATTCGACTCATCTTGTTTCTCCGGTTTCTCGCTAGATGTCCAGCTCTCGCGCCTCCAGCGCGTGCTTCTCGATGTACTCACGACGCGGAGCCACTTCGGTACCCATCAATTTGACGAACAAGCCGTCCGTTGCCTGAGCGTCATCGATGGTGACCTTGAAAAGGGTTCTCTTGGAAGGATCCATCGTGGTCTCCCACAACTGGTCCGGGTTCATCTCGCCGAGACCCTTGAACCGGGTCAGTGCAACCTTGCTCTTCATCAGCAAAGACACCTTCTCGACCAGTTCTGACAGAGAGAGCGCGCCCACCTCTGCGGCGTCGACACCAAACCGATACGGAGATGAATCCTCAAAACCCTCGCGTGAGAAATCAAAAACAGGAACGCCGAAATCATCCAGAACTTCATCCTCAGGAAGGATTTCATCGGCAGGAATACCAAGCGCCTCGATCAACTTGACCGCCTCCGTGGCCATCAATGTCGCTGGCACCTCGATCGCCTTGGCGTCCTCGCCATGCTCATTGGCCATCGCCTCGAGTGCTGCCGCGTCCTCAACCACGATGTCCTCAACCACGGCGTCCTTGCCGGCCACCCGTAGGATGTAGGAGGGGATATTCCCCTCGATTCCCCAACCATTCTTTAACCACTCATCCAGCCGAAAGCCCCTCTTGCGCATCTTTGCCTGAGCAAGCACTAGATTGTTGACTGCTGAAATCAACGCCCGGAGGTCGGAGCCTTGAATCTCGCGACTAGCCCCTGGCTCACCAAGACGAATCTCGCCATGGTCCGCTGTGAGGTCCAGCAGGATCTCTTCGAGGCCCTCTTCGGTGACGATGTACTCGTCTCGGCTCTTCCACTTGACCCTGTAGAGGGGTGGCTGAGCGATGAAGATGTTGCCGTTGGTTACCACCTCAGTGAGGTGTCGATAGAAGAAGGTCAGGAGTAGGGTGCGGATGTGAGATCCATCCACATCGGCGTCGGTCATGATGATGATTCGGGCATAGCGTAATTTAGTGATGTCAAACTCATCGCCAATTCCAGCACCCAGAGCCGTGATGATGGCCTGGATCTCTTCATGCTGTAGCGCCTTGTCGATCCGCGCTTTCTCGACGTTAAGGATCTTTCCCTTGATGGGAAGAATCGCCTGAAGCATCGAATCCCGACCGCCCTTGGCGGACCCGCCCGCTGAATCTCCTTCCACGATGAACAGTTCCGTTTCATCGCGATTTCGACTGCGGCAATCGTGAAGCTTTCCAGGCAAACTACCGGCGCTGAGAAGGCCCTTCCGGCGGGTTAGATCGCGCGCCTTACGTGCCGCTTCACGGGCCCGAGCCGCATCCAGCGCTTTGTTGACGATCTTCTTCCCGACCGCTGGATTGCGATCGATCCACTGCCCAAGAGCGTCGTTGACCAGCGACTGAACAATTCCTTCGATCTCGGTGTTTCCCAACTTCTCTTTGGTCTGTCCCTCAAACTGAGGGTCAGGAAGCTTGACGCTCACCACCGCCGCAAGGCCCTCCTGGTAATCCTTGCCATCGGGATTGGCGTCGTTCTTGAGCAGGTTTGTTTCCTTGGCGAACCGGTTGAGGGTTCGAGTCAAAGATGAACGGAACCCGCTCAGGTGAGTTCCCCCATGATGTGTGTTGATGTTGTTGGCGAAGGAGAGGATCTGCTCCTGTGAGTACCCATCGTTATGCTGCATCGCGACCTCGATGACGATGTTGTCGACCTCCTTCTGGAAGTAAACCACTTCGTCATAGATCGTAGAGCGCTTGTCGTTGATGTCCTTGATGAACGCGATCAGCCCATCTGGAAAGTGGTACATCTCCTCGCGAAGTTCATCTTCTCTCCGTTCATCGAAGAAGTGAATCTTGATGCCGGCATTGAGGTACGAAAGTTCTCGGAGTCGTTTTGCTAGCACCTCTCGCTGATATTCAACGGTCTCGAAGATCTCTGGGTCTGCGACAAAAGTGACTCGGGTTCCAGTGGTGTCCGCTTCGCCCACCTTCTCCAATTTGCTCGTGGGTACTCCTCGTGAATAGGACTGCTCCCAGAGGCCGCCATCGCGACGAACTTCAACCTTGAGGGTGGCAGAGAGCGCATTTACCACAGAGACCCCGACGCCATGAAGGCCGCCTGAAACCTTGTAGGTTTCGTTATCAAACTTTCCGCCCGCGTGAAGTTTAGTCAACACGACCTCTACCGCAGACATCTGCTGGTCGTCGTGCCAATCTACGGGAATCCCCCGGCCATCGTCTTCAACACTTAGTGATCCATCCTCATGAACGATCACTATGATGTTCTTGGCAAAGCCCGCCATCGCCTCGTCGATGCAATTGTCCACCACCTCGTACACCAGATGGTGAAGGCCAGTGGGGCCAGTGCTTCCAATGTACATCCCTGGGCGCTTGCGAACCGCATCGACCCCCTCGAGTACCTTGATGTTTGATCCAGAGTATTGGCCTTGTTGTTGATCTTTTTGATGGTCTTTTTGTTGGTCGCTCAACTCGCGTATCCCTCTCCTGTGGCGCGGCCCTGGGGCTGATCGCCGGTCTGGAATCGAATCGTGTGTATGCCCTCGAGGCCTCGCTGAGCGAGGTCACTGATCAAGGCTTGCTCACCAAAGGCCTGTAGTTCCGCGGCCAGCGGGGTAGCAGCCACCGTCACTGTGAGTATGCCTTCTCGGTATCTTACCGGTGTCGACAGCCGGGCGATTTCCATACCCACTGCATCTGTCCACACTTCTCTAATCTGTTGAATTCCTGTTGTTGGGTTTTTGCCCCTGGCCGGTGCTAGTTTTTTCATCAGCGCCAGGATGCCATCTTGTACCGGCCGGCAATTTTTTATCGCTTGTTGCTCACGGTTTTTCCCTCGCTCTAGTTCAAGATAACTAGTCAGGGGAGCTCTCGGTTTACTCAAACTTCTTGCATCTCATTCACCACGAGAGGCATCACGATGTGGCGATAACTATTTTCTCCGTCGGGGAGGCTGAACAATCCAGCTGTTTTTCCATCTCGGAGTCCACAACGAACCTGGCTGCTATCGAGTTTATTAAGCAGTTCGATCAAGTACTCAGGATTGAAGTGAATCGCAAACTCATCGTCTTCCCCTTCGATCCTCTCGACTGGAAATTCAACCCTAGATTCTCCGACATTGCTGGCAGAACTGGAAAGCGTTGCAGATCCCTTCCCGAACTGGAACCGCACAGAATTCGTGTCTTTGGTTGTCATTAGCCGAGCTTGACGAAGCGCGATCAGGAGATCTTCTGTTTTAATGTCATAGATGTTCTCGAGATCGACCGGAATCGCCCGGTCGTATTCAGGGAACTTTCCCTCCACCAGACGACAGGTCAATGAAACCCGGTCGGAAACATAGGTCACTTCGTTCTGGTCAAGATGAAGTACAATTTCCTCTTCTGTTTCTGATGACAAAATCTTCGCCAATAGATCCACTCCCTTAAGAGGAAGGATATATTGGCCCTCTGGAACTCCGGCTTCCCCTCCAGCACTGATGGAAATCACTCCAACAGCCATCCTTTTTCCATCGGTGCTCACCACTCTCATTTCTTCACCATGCCCATCAAACAAGACGCTGTGCATGTTGAATCGGGTGGCATCTTTCGCAGCAGCAACACTGACTCTGCTCAGTGTTTGCAGTAGTTTTTCACGATGAACTTTGATCGATGGTCCGGGAGGGTTGAACTCGATGGATGGGTACTCTTCAAGAGGGCCGGTGGGAAGTTTGAAATGAGCACTTCCGCTGGTGATACAAGCCTGGCCAGCAGTATCGACCTCGAAGCTGATTTCTGGATGATGAGACTCGCGTAACACTTTCAAAAGGCGTGCACAGGGAACCAGACATACGCCTTCTTGTTCCACCATCACTTCATCGATCTGAGCTCGAAGTCCGACCTCTAGATCAGTACCTTCTACTTGGAGACCATCGCGCGTGGCAATCATCCGCGCTTGTTGAAGCACGGGCCTAGTCGGATTTCCCGGAACGACACCGGACACCAGGGAAACTGCTTCAAGTAATTCACGAGCTTGGCACTGGATTTTCATCGTTCCTCCTCAGGTGTAATACGCACTTGTTCACGACCCTTTCTCAGCACAGGTCCAACCCTTTGGATCGGCCTCGTAGCCTTCTCCATGGCAATATCCATGGTTATATCCACGACGTGATCCTGAGACGCATCCAGGCTATTCTCGAGTCACTCAAAGCCCTCGCAGAAGAGTTCCAGATGCCCGGGATTCGGGGCGGGTATCTAGCCCCAGGGGATTGTCTCCGTGATGGAGCGGTATTCTAGGCCCGAGAGGGGTCCCAGGCAATCTGAAAGGGGTTCAAATTCGGATCTGTAACCAGGATTTGGTAAAGGATTTAGGATCACTCTACGAGAGCGTGAGGCGGCTTCTCGGAGGGGTTGCTGATGTACTAGATGAAAGAGTAATTAGAAGAATTCGTAGTCTTACGTCATAGGGACTGGATGAAGTGTGGATAACCTTTAAGGGTGATCCTCTAAGTGTTTTCATTAAAAATAGTTATGACATCTTTCTAGGCAGACGTTGGTGTGGATAAACTGACCATCCATGGGGAATAACGATCATCCATTCGGGGGGTTTTCCAGTGGAGAGGCCAACAGCCTTGCCGAGCCCTTCGCTGGTTCCACATTCAGAGAGCCACTTTTCCCCTCTCCTGTCGGCCACTTATCCACCCCTTTACGACAGTGGAACGGGTCGCATAAGCGTTTCCTCACGGGTTCGGCAGCACGCCGGTCAGCGTCGCCCGCCGATCAGAAAAACCTCGATGTCAGCGCTAGGGACGTGGGTTTTGGTCAGGAGCTCGAGGCGCCCAGTCGTCGAAGAGGTTTGTGTATTGGATAAGTATCAGAAAGAGTGAGAAGTGTCGAGAGTCGGCTCGAAAGAGAGATGGCAAGATGGCCAGTTCACGGGTCGCGCAGCAGCACGGAAGGGGCCCGTGGCGATCAAATGCGGCGTAAACGCTCTTCCACCATCTCGACACTTCTTTGCAAAGTGGAGTCGATGAGTATTGATTGGCGAATTTTATCGATGGAGTGCAGGACAGTCGAGTGATCCCTGCCACCAAAGTACTGCCCGATTTCACCCAGGGAGCAATCGGTATGGCGACGTCCGAGATACATGCAAACCTGTCGGGGAAGAACAATCGAGCGAGTTCGTCGAGGGGAGTGAAGGTCCAACGAGGAGACCATGAACTCCTCACAGATTAGGCTTTCTATCTTTCTCAAATCGATCCGCGAACTGGTTTCTCCCATCAATTCGTTGATGGTATGGGTCACGGTTTCTGTATTGATCTCCAGATTCTCGTGTCTGGACATGCTCTCAATTCTCAAGACCGCACCTTCTAGTTCCCTGATGTTGTCGCGAATTCGGTGAGCGACCACCTCGACGACTTCGAGAGGCAACTGGAAGCCCCGCTGCTGCGCCTTGCGGCGGATGATCGCCATTCTGGTTTCCAGATCCGGAGGGTCCATCTGGACCACAAGGCCCAGCCTGAAGCGGGAAACGAGCCGTTCCGAGAGCCCAGAGATCTCCGACGGTGGCGCATCTGAAGTGAGGAAAACCTGTCGTTCCTGGTTGTAGATTTCATTGAAGGTATGAAAGAATTCTTCCTGGGTTCGCTCCTTGTCGCAAAGGAACTGGATGTCATCGATGAGCAGCGCTCCCGCTCTGCGATAGCGAGATCTGAACTGATCGATCCTCCCCGAGGAAAGAGCGGAGATGAACTCGTTGGTGAAAGATGCGCAGGAGATGGTGATCACATCTTTGACGCCGGTGTCGCGTAGATGATGTGCGACCGCTTGGAGCAGGTGGGTTTTTCCCAGTCCCACCGAGCCGTGCAGGAAAAATGGGTTGTAAGAGCCCCCTGGGTTGTCGGCGACCGCCTGGGCTGCTGCATGTGCCAGTTGGTTTGATGGTCCCGTGATGAAGTTGTCGAAGTTGAGATTTTGGTTGAGCGCTAGCAGCTCTTCGCTGGGCGATGCCTTTGAGATTCCCGATGCGGCGGCGGATGCCACCTGGAACGAGATGTCGCACGGGGTTCCAACGGCGAATTCATCGGTGAGGACTTCTTCAAAGAGTGACATGTAGCGTTGCTGGAGGAAGGAGGAGTGCAGGGTGCTGGGAACCTTGACCTGGATGGTCTTGATCTGGGTGGCGCTAGAGCCCTCCACGAGCTTGTTATTCTCGAACTGGATCTGTTCGAACTGGATGTGCTCGAACCACGTGGACCAGTGATCAGCCGGGACGCGCTTTTTCAGTGCGATCAGGATTCTGGTGCTGACAGGCCCATTGGTGGTGGAGGAGGACATGGAGCCTTTCAGGATGATGAACCCGTGGAAAGTATAGGCGACCGTGGAGCCTAACGAGTCAAACAAGGGTAGCGCAAGACCCTCGCCCAAGACTGGGTTGGCTTGCCGAAACCGCGTGACCGGGATAACATTCTCGGGCACCCGCTGGGTGTGGCCATGACAAGTGAGCGTCGCGGAGAGGTGGCAGAGTGGTCGATTGCACCGGCTTGCTAAGCCGGCGTACCGTTCGCGGTACCGAGGGTTCGAATCCCTCCCTCTCCGCCATTCAATTCAAGGGCCGGGCAATTCAAAGGCCTCGTGAGTTTATTTTTGTTAGTGTTTGTTCTCTTGGGACTATTCATCGGTGTAATACAATAGATCCGATCCCTCATGGATCTGCATCTCCGGCGGGTGACAGATCTTGCGTGCGCAGAATTGCTGTGAGCCGAATCGATGCCATGATCGGAGTTCAAGCGGCTGGCCAGAAAAGACCACGCCACTAGAGCGAAGTTGACCTTGCGCTGGGGGAGTACAAATCGACCTGCCGGCCATTAGATCCTCGAACAAGACCGCTTTAGATCTTCATTCCCACGACGGTGCCCTCGAAGACGCGTTCTCCATCGACATATCCCTGGGCGGAGAAACGCGCTATTTTCGACCGTAGGGCCGTCACTTCGCCCACCATTAGCAACTCAGATCCGGGTCTCACCACTCCACGAAAACGAACATCTTCACAGGCGGCAAACCCGAGGATTTCATCAGATTTGAGGCTCTCCCCGAAGTAGAAGGAACACAGCTGCCCAGCCGTCTCGATCATCAGCACCCCAGGCAAGATCGGCCTGTCGGGGAAGTGGCCCCGCACCCAGAACGCATCCTCCCGCACCACGTGGACACCCGCGATGGTGGCATTTTCGGCGTCAAAATGCACAATCCTGTCGAGCATTTCCATCTCATGGCGTTGAGAATTGCGGTGTCGGATTTCCTCCGGACCAAAAATAGTGGTCTGGAGGTCAATCGACCCCGGATCGATGATGAATTTCGCTGGCATCCCGTCTCCTTCTTCTGCGTCGCAGGATACACGACACGGTGTACCGCTGCGACATCTGGGCCTGAACCCAATAGGCAGGTAGAATACCGACCCGAAGGAAAGGAACCACCACTTGTCCAACCTCAATATTTCACTGGAACAGCGGGTCGCCACCACCGACCAGGCTTACTCCTACACACTGGTTCACCTCGAGGGCTTTATCGACGCAGCCAATTACCCAAAATTCGAGAAAGCGCTGGAGAGATTGGTTGAAAGCGGCCGCCACCAGTTGGTGCTCGATTGCCGCGGGGTTCAGTACATCAATTCGACAGGGATCAGCGGCATCATTCGATTTCACAATTTGTGTAAGGAGGCCGGGGGCTCCTTTCTGCTGGCCAGGGTGGCGAGGAATGTCGGGATTACCATGCATTTGCTGGGGGTGACCTCGGTGGTTCAGGTCGCCAAGGATCTCGAGGAGGCGGAGCAATTTCTCCAGGCCGGCTCGCTCGAGTCCGTCGCCAGCGAAGAGGGTCAGGAATCACAAGTCCGCCGTCCTCGTAATGTGCCGCTGTTGTCTGAGCCGACCGGGCCTGCTGGATCGGTGGCGATGTTGCTCCCATCGACGGGGCACTTCTCAAAAATCTGCAAGAAGCGCGTTGAACAGCGGGGTGGCCGGGCGTTTCTGTTTCACGATGTTCAAGGATTGCTGAGTGGCATCGATGCGATTGCTCCTGATTTGATCGTGGTCGACAAGCGAGTCCCCAATAGCAACAAGTTGGTCGAAAAGATCAAGCTCGCCCCGAGACACGCCCTCGCATCGGTGATCTTGATCCATCCCAAGGGTTCCGACCTCCAGGATGTTCGCGGTTTTCGAGTGTGGGAAAACGATGCACTGGTGGACCCCTTTGATCTGGCAAATTTGTTCGTGTTGACCGAGTCCGAGATGCGCCGAGTGACCCGAGACCGAAAGTTGTTCACGCAGCAGGTCCGGTTCCAATTCGAGGGCCATCAGGATTCCATCGACCAGGGATTGAGTCTGGGTGAGGCACTGATCGCAAAGTTGCCGCTCAACGAACAAGAACGAAGCGCTCTTCACTCGGCCCTCAAGGAGGGTGTCGATAACGCCGTTCGCCATGGCAATTCTTCTCGTCCCGACCGACGGGTCACCGTCAATTATGTGGTGGATCCGAGGAGGGTCACGATGCTGGTCGAAGATGAAGGAGAGGGTTTTGACCACGAGTTCTTCCTTGGCCAGATCGAGGAAAAGGACGCCTTCGATCGAGCCAAGGAGCGGATGAGAGAGGGCGGGCGCGGAGGACTCGGCATCCTGCTGATGCACCGCTGTTCCGATCGTCTCGAATACCTGGGCAAGGGCAACGTGGTGCGGATCGAGAAGCGCCTACCCGCTTAAGACTCGATTCAGGGGCAAGAAGGCGCACGGGTGAGACGGGTGAGACGGACTCGAATGGGCGGAAGTGTTGACAGAGACCTAGCCGATGCTCACAATCGGCCCAGAGTCCGCCGGTTTGAGATCGACCCTTTCACCGGTACAGAGCGGGTGTAGCTCAGGGGTAGAGCATCACGTTGCCAACGTGAATGTCGTGGGTTCGAATCCCATCACCCGCTCCATTTTTTCTCCTGCGACTCATCTCTGGTCGCCGTCTGTTTCCCACCAGCGATGGCTGGCTAGGCTCCTCGGGCTAGATTCTTGGGTTATTTTCTTCATCTCGCAGATGATGGCTGTAACCCGAATTCGTGTCTTGAATTCACGATGAGGTCGCCAGGATGCTGAATCTGGCGACGAATTGTCGGTTATCTGGACTAAATTGTGAGAATCCGGAGCATCCATATCCTCGCAAGCGTTGACACAATTGCAGGGTGAGACCATGATTTCCCATCCAGCCATCGTGCCGGGCCCGAACAAGGGCAGAGAGGACCCCATGAACGACACCGATTCCGCTGATGTAAACACCGCCGATATCGACCAGGAAACCACCCCTGTGGACGCCGCTCCCGCTTCCGATGCCGTGGCGAGCCAGGTCGATTGCTCCGATGAGGGCCCGTGCCGCAAGCGTCTTCGTATCGAAGTGCCACAGGAAACCGTTGCCAAGGAGCTGGAGAAGAACTTTCGCCAGTTGCGAGAGACGGTCCAGCTGCCCGGATTCCGCAAGGGCAAAGCACCCTTTTCGCTGCTCAAGAAACGCTTCGGAGAGCAGGTGCAAGACGATGTGCGCGAGGATCTGATCGGCCGAGCTATCGAGGAGCAATTCGAGTCTGCCGAGTGGAAACCGCTCGGAACTCCAGAATTTGAAAAGATCGAGTTCTCCGAGGGAGAAAAATTCACCTTCGAGGCGGTCTTCGATATTCAGCCCATCTTTGAACTGCCCGACTACAAGGGGATCAAGATCACTGCTGAATCGGTAGCCGTCGAGGAGTCAGAGGTCGATCGAGAAGTCGAGATGATCTGCGAGCAATCTTCCTCCCTCGAGCCGATGGCCGTGGGGGAGCAATGCGAGGGAGATTTCGCAGTGGTGGATCTCGCACTGATCATCGAAGAAGAACCGATCTTTGAACGCCAGGAAGTCATGATCAAGATTGGTGATAACAAGATCGACTCGATGGAGATCCCCGAACTGGGCCAGTCGCTGGCCAAGGCGGGCCAAGATGAAGTGATCGAGAAATCGGTACAGGTTCCTGACGACTTCCCGGAAGCGGATCATCGTGAAAAAGCCGCGACACTTCGACTGACCATCAAGGATGCCAAGAAGAAGATCACTCCGGAGCTGGATGCTGCGTTCCTGGAAAAACTGGGAGTGGAGTCGGAAGACGATCTGCGAGGGAAGGTTCGCGAAAACCTCGAACAGCGTCGAACAGCCCAGGAGGAGACGCGACAGGAGGACCTGATCTCGGAACAGGTCGGCAATTCAGTCGAGATGGACCTACCGGATGCGATGATTGCTCAGCGCTTGGAATCCAAGGTACAGCGCCGCGCGATGGAATTGGTTCAAGGCGGGAAAACTGAAGAAGAGGCTCGCAGTGAGGCGGAGCAAGACAAGGATATCGAAGCTGAGGCTCGACAAGAGTTGACCCGGATTTTCGTGCTGGATCGCCTAGCGGACGAGGAAAAGGTGTTCGTGACCGAAGACGAGGTGGTTCAACGCTTGCAGGCGATTGCGACCACCTACCAGCAGCCTCTCGAGCAAGTAGTCGAGCAGTATCGCCGCGGAGGTATGCTGCCAGAACTACGAAATGGTATGAGACGTGAGAAGGTTAAACAGGTACTGCGCAAGAAGGCGAAGATTTCCGGCGCTTGAGACCGGCGAGACTTCGATGAAATTAGATCACAGAATTCAGAAAGCAGAATTTCAGGGGGAAATCGATGAATGACGAGTTAATGCGAAAAATCGACGATATCCAGAACAACCTCGTACCTTTCGTCATCGAGAGGACCGGACGCGGCGAGCGTTCCTACGACATCTTCTCGCGATTGCTGAAGGACCGGATCGTGTTTATCGGAGATGGGATTCACGACCACACGGCGAACCTCGTGATCGCCCAGATTCTTTTCTTGGTCTCCGACAATCGCAACCAGGACATCAACATCTACATCAACAGTCCTGGCGGATCGGTCACTGCCGGCCTGGCGATTTACGACACCATGCAATTTGTTCAGTGTGACATCTCCACCTTCTGTATCGGACAGGCATCTTCGATGGGTGCTGTGTTGTTGGCTGCAGGAACCCATGGCAAGCGTCATGCGTTGCCACACTCCCGCATCATGATTCACCAGCCCTGGGGTGGCGCTCAGGGAACCGCCAAGGATATCGAGATCCAGGCCAAGGAGATCAAACGCAACAAGGAAGTCCTCTGCGAAATTCTCGGTCACCATGCAGGGAAAGGCCCCGGGCAAATCGAAGATGATTCCCACTGGGACTTCTTCATGTCAGCTCAGGAAGCCAAGGACTACGGATTGGTCGACCAGGTGATTGAAACCTTGAAGCCGGTCGGCGAGAATTCCTAAAGCGAGATAGGCACCGATGTCAGATTCGAATCAAAACTCCGGATCCGGTAGTGGCCCTCCAGCGGGCCCTCCACCCGGCACGGAACGCTGCAGTTTCTGCGGCAAAGTGTCTTCAGAGGTCGCAAGGCTGATCGCCGGGCCACCTGGGGTTTGTATCTGTAACGAGTGTGTGGATCTGTGTTACACCATCGTTTCGGATGATTCGACTCCATCGGGTTCGACAGAAAAGCCCAGAACTCTCGCGGATGTTCCGAGCCCCAGGAAGCTCTATGATGAGTTGGAGAACTGGGTGATCGGGCAAGAGGATGCCAAGCGCACGCTGGCGGTGGCGGTCCACCTGCACTTTCGAAGACTGGTCCACTGTGATTCTAAAAAAGATGCTAAAAACGATTCTAATAGTGCCGGATCAGGCGACCATGAATCGGATGATGATGTTCAGATCGAGAAGTCGAACATTCTTCTGATCGGCCCGACGGGGAGTGGTAAGACCTTGATGGCTCGCACTCTTGCGCGCTTGCTCGATGTTCCCTTTGCCATCGGCGATGCCACGACTCTGACCGAGGCGGGGTACGTGGGAGAAGATGTCGAGAACCTGCTTCTCAAGCTAGTGATGGCCGCCGATTACGACATCGAAAAAGCCCAGCGCGGGATCATCTTTGTCGATGAAGTCGACAAGATCGGCAAGGCCACGCAGAACGTATCGATCACCCGCGATGTCTCTGGCGAGGGGGTGCAACAGGCGCTCCTCAAGATTCTCGAGGGAACGGTGGCCAATATTCCCCCTCAGGGAGGCCGGAAGCATCCAGAGCAGCAGTACATCCAGCTCGACACCACCAACATCTTGTTCATCTGCGGCGGTGCCTTCGATGGCATGCCCGAGATCATTGCAGAACGACTCAACGCCAAGAAGGTTGGGTTTCGCAGCGAGAAGGGCGCCAAGGCGATCGATCGCGAGGCTCTCGATCTTGAGGACCTGCACGAGCGGGCTCGATTGTTCCAGCATGTTGAGGTCCAGGACCTGCTTCGCTTCGGAATGATTCCGGAGTTTGTCGGCCGGCTGCCGGTGGTGACTGCTCTTCAGCCGCTCGATGACGACGACTTGGTACGGGTATTAACCGAACCTCGCAACTCGGTGGTGCGGCAGTACCAGGAGTTCTTCCGCATGGAACAAGGGGATCTGGAGTTCACTCCAGGGGCGCTACGGGCGATTGCCTCACTGGCTCGAAAGCGGGGCACCGGCGCGCGCGGCCTCCGTTCGGTGATCGAAGATCTGATGCGAGACATCATCTTCGAGGCGGCGGGAACCCAGATCAAGGGGCTGAGGGTGGTGGTGGATGAGGAGCGAGTGCTAGGGCTGAACAAAGATCAGGAACTGATCGAAGTCGTCAAGAAAACAGATCAGCCCGATGAAAAAGACATTCCCGCCGCGCGACCCCAGATCGAACCCGATGGTGAAGCGCCGGACGATACCGGTGAGACCGCGGCATCCTTGGTGCCTAGTCGCTGAATTCAAACCAACGTCGAATTCAAATCATCAAGTCTTGGTGATC
>JAPKAM010000002.1 GCA_028825265.1 Planctomycetota bacterium | reverse complement strand
GCGGTCCTCCCGATCCCAGATGAGCCATCCTCTCAGTTCCGATTAGTATCCACGGCCCCCTCGCAGCCCTATACTCAGGCCACTCACTTACCCCTCTCGGAGGCCCACAAGCGATGTCTTTCGATCCTTCCAAGATCAGCAAGGAACAGGTCCGTGACCAGTTCCTCGACCACCTCCGCGAGAGGATTCTCGTCCTCGACGGGGCGACGGGTACAGCACTCCAAGATCTCGACCTCACTGAAGAAGATTTCGGCGGAGAAGATCTCCTGGGCTGTAACGAAAACCTGATCCTGACTCGCCCAGAAGTAATTCGATCGGTTCATCGGCTCTACCTGGAAGCGGGAGCCGATTGCATCGAAACCAACACCTTCGGAGCCACTCCCCTGGTGCTCGATGAATACCAACTCGGAGATAAAGCCGAGGAAATCAACATCCTTGGCAGCCAGATCGCTCGCGATGAAGCGCAACGATTCGCCACCCCGGAGAGACCTCGCTGGGTTTTAGGGTCGATGGGCCCGACCACCAAGACACTCTCCGTCACGGGCGGGATCACTTTCGATGAATTGAGAGAACATTTCCGCGTACAGGCCCGAGGACTACTGAAAGGCGGCTGTGACGTCTTGTTGCTGGAAACAGTTCAAGACACCCTCAACCTAAAAGCCGCTCAGTTCGGAATCGCGGCCGCCTCGGATGATGTCGGATTTTCCAGGCCGGTGGCGATCTCTTGCACCATCGAACCGATGGGTACGATGCTGGCGGGCCAAGCGATCGATGCCTTTTACACCAGCGTCGAACACTTCGAACCGCTCTTCATCGGAATGAACTGTGCCACGGGTCCGCGCTTCATGACCGATCACCTGAGAACTCTCGCCAGCATCTCCGCTTTTCCGGTGTCGGTGTACCCCAATGCCGGACTTCCAAATTCGGACGGGCTGTACGAGGAAACTCCAGAGATCCTTGCCGACCATGTTCAGCCGTTCCTCGATCATGGCTGGATCAATCTTCTCGGCGGCTGTTGCGGAACCACTCCAGACCACATCCGCTCGATGGTGCAAAGAGCTTCCAGAACCGCCCCTCGCCAATGGGAGGCCATTCCTCGTTCAATCATCTCGGGCATTGAACTGGTCGAGGTGACTGAAGACACCACTCCGCTGGTGGTTGGTGAGAGAACCAACGTCATCGGAAGCAGACGATTCAAGAAAATGATCGCTCGTGATGAATTCGAAAAAGCGGCGGAAATCGGAAGACGTCAGGACCGGGGTGGCGCACACATCATCGATGTTTGCATGGCTGACCCCGACAGAGAAGAACTGGATGACATACTCAAGTTCTTACCGTTGTTGAATCGGATGACCAAAGCCCCGCTGATGATCGACTCTACGGATGCAAAGGTCATCGAAGAGGCGCTCAAATTGTGCCAGGGAAAATCAATCATCAACTCGATCAACCTCGAAGATGGGGAAGAACGCTTCGAAACAGTGGTTCCCCTGGCAAGAACTTTTGGTACTGCGCTCGTGGTGGGCTGCATCGATGAGGACCCTGAAGATGGCATGGCCGTCACCGTCGCCAGGAAACTGGAGATCGCCGAGCGCTCTCACGAGTTATTGACCAAGAAATACGGAGTTCCTGAGTCCGACATCATCTTTGACCCCTTGGTATTTCCAGTGGGCACCGGTGATGCGAAGTACTCCTCATCCGCAAGTTCCACCATCGACGGTGTCCGCGCAATCCAGGAGCGATTCCCCAGGTGCAGTACAGTGCTTGGAATTAGTAATGTTTCCTTCGGCTTACCACCTGCGGGTCGTGAAGTCCTGAACTCTGTGTTCCTTTATCACTGTGTTCAAGCCGGACTTTCGATGGCCATTGTCAATTCGGAACGAATGGATCGCTACGCCAGCATCCCTCAGGAAGAACGAACTCTTTGCGAGAATCTGATCTGGCAACGAACCGAAGACCCGATTGCAGAATTCGCAGAGCACTTTCGTGGCCGAAAAATCGCCACTGAAGGTCAATCACCTCTACTCGAACTTCCAATTCCGGAACGCCTCGCGCGCAACATCATCGAAGGAACCAAGGAGGGGCTCGAAGAGGCACTCCAGGTCGCGCTGGAGATGTACGAAGCACCGCTGGCCATCATCAACGGGCCGTTGATGAACGGAATGGCAGAAGTAGGCCGCCTCTTCAACAGCAATGAACTGATCGTTGCTGAGGTCTTACAGAGCGCCGAATCGATGAAGGCTGCTGTCGCCTTCCTGGAACCTCACATGGAATCGTCAGATTCCAGATCCAGGGGTAAGGTGATGCTGGCGACCGTCAAAGGCGATGTACATGACATCGGCAAGAATCTGGTCCAGATTATTCTTTCCAATAATGGCTTCGATGTCATCGACCTGGGGATCAAGGTTCCTCCGGCTCAACTGATCAATGCCGTCAAGGAACATCAGCCTGACATCATCGGGCTCTCCGGATTACTGGTGAAATCTGCCCAGCAAATGGTGGTGACTGCAGAAGATCTACAGTCAGAAGGAATCAATTTACCAATTCTGGTGGGCGGGGCTGCGCTTTCCGAGAAGTTCACCGCCCTGAAGATCCAGAAAAAAATCGACTCTCCCGTAATTTACGCGCGGGATGCCATGGATGGATTACGGATCGTCGGGGAAATCTTCAATGAGAACAAACGAGAAGATTTCTTCGCCGAAGTGAGAAGAAGTCAGGATCGAGTGATCAGTGGAGGATCTCCTGCGGCGAGCACCGCAGTGGCCCAAATCACGCTCCCGGATCGATCACCAGCGATTGCCATGCTGGAAGAAATCCCTGCGATTGCTGACCATGACCTGCACGTTCGATCTCAAATTGACCCACGTGAGATCTTCCCGTTGATCAATCCTCAGATGTTATACGGCCGGCATATGGGCTTGCGAGGAAACTTCAACAAGAAGCTCGAAGCCGCAGATGAAAAAGCCTTGAGTCTTCAACTGTTGATGAAAGATCTTCTTGAAGAAACGATTCAAAGAGAACTCCTGATGCCCAAGGCGATGTGGAAGTGTTTCCCAGCGAGTGCCACGGCTACAGAAATCACCATTTACGATCCGATCTCATTGAAACCCACCGAGATGATCCCATTTCCACGACAATTGAAACCTCCTCATCAATCCATCTGTGACTACATCTTGCCCCTCTCTTCTGATGGGTCACCGCAAGATCACCTCACGATGATGGTGACCACTGCAGGTTCCAAGGTCCGAGAACAATCTCGTGCTTGGATGAACTCCGGAGAGTATCTGAAGTCTCATGCAGTTCAGGCCCTGGCCGTGGAGATGGCCGAGGGACTTGCAGAATTTGTACACCGAGAGATCCGTGCCAGCTGGGGTTTCCCGGATCCCATCGGCACTTCAAATCTTGATCTGTACCGGGCGAGATATCATGGAAAACGATACTCTTTCGGGTATCCCGCCTGCCCTGACCTCTCCTGCCAGGAGGCACTCTGGAGATTACTCGAGCCGCAAGAGCATCTAGGCGTCGAGTTGACCGAAGGATTCATGATGGACCCAGAAGCAAGTGTCTCTGCACTCGCCTTCCATCACCCGGACGCTGCATACTTCGGCGTCGGGGGCAGAGAAGAAGTCTAACCGCTCCGTCGATTCGTTCCGGCTGCTTCAGTCCCATGCCGGCCGCTGGCAATGATCTGCCAGATTTTCGATCTCTCGCTTCAGTTTCGCCACGAACTCCATCCGATCTCCGCTCCAGGTCATCGGCTGTCCCACCACCGCATCGACGAAGAAGGGAACGAAGAGACCTTCTCCCCGTGGCAGTGCTTTTCCACACCCATGCAAAAAGAGTGGATACACCGGGACCTCTGGATGTCGCTGTGCGAGGTGAGCCACTCCCGTCTTGAACTCATCCAGCATTTCGGCCTCTCCCCGGCTGCCTTCAGGGAAAATGATGAGAATGTCGCCGGCTTCCAGTGCCTCACTACAAGCGGATAGAGGATCTCCTTCGCTGTGGCGCACCTTTCTGTGCACAGGAATGACTCCCATGATCTTGAGTGAGAACCAAGCGATCCACTTGTTCTTGAGGAAGTAGTCCGCTGCTGCCACAGGACGAACCTTGTTCATCATCTGCAGGGGAAAGAGGGTTTGCAAGATGAAGGAATCGAGATGGCTGTTGTGATTGGCAGCAATGATAGCTGGACCGGTTTCTGGAATCCTCTCCCGAAACCGAACATTCAAACCGATCAAGAGCAACACCAATGGCCGGACAAACAAGCACTGGAACATCACCTTCAGAAACTGATTTATCATGTTAAAAGGTCAGCCAGAAACTGAAGTGGAAGAAGATCGGAGCCGTGTAGATGAGACTGTCGACACGATCAAGAATCCCGCCATGCCCCGGCAAAGTGCCGCCCGTGTCCTTGATGTTGAGGTCTCGCTTGATCGCCGACATCACCACATCCCCGATGAAGCCCGCCGTACCGACCAACCCCCCCGCGATCAGTGCTTGTTGGGTGGTGAATGGTGAAAGGTACGGGCCAATCAAGTAGGACAATGCCACCGTGGTCGCCAATCCTCCTATGAAACCCTCCCAGGTCTTGTTGGGACTGACCTTGGGAATGATCTTGGTCCGGCCAAAAGCTTTTCCCCAGAGATACTGTGCGATGTCATTTCCCTCGGTGAGGATCAATAGCATCACCGTCAGACCCGGCCCACCCGCAACTCCCACATGCTCCACATCCAAGGTCCCGAGATAGGCGATGTGGCCGATGCAAAACACACATGTCATCAGGCCCCACTGCGTGGAACTCGCAGCCCTCAAGAATCCTACGGTGGCTCCGATGAACACCATCCTCATTGGCAAGAGCAGGAACAGATAGACTGGAATGAAGATGATAAACATGTCGTACCATCGATCATAAATCCAGTAGTACTGAACGGGTATCGCAAGATATGCCCAGAAGAGTACGCGTCGATCTACTCGGCGCGTGGGTATCATCGAATAGAATTCCTTGAGTCCCAGAAAGCTGACCAGCGCAAAGAACATGATTGAGTATGGTTCTTGAAGAACCAGTGCCACCGTCACCATGGAGACGATGATCCACCACGAAAATATTCTTGGAGGGAGGTCTCCAAGATCCTTTTCAGGCTTCAGCCAACCGATCAGTTTCAAGATGAGGGTTGAAGCGATCAGTACCGAGAAGATGGCCACGAGAGAGTACTCGACCGCTAGTGAGAGGTTACTGAACCAGTTCATTGGCACTCCTGAAGCGCTTTTCTCGACCGATTCCAGATGGTCAACACACCCAATCCAATCAACACCCCAAGAATCGTATCGAGCCAGTTGGAAATATCGTATCCAAGTCCGACGATTCCGCAGAGAAGGCCAACCACTAGCGCTCGATCACTTTTGCCCATTGGGCCATCGTATCGTCGGCTCGCCCCGATCTGGACTGCAATGACTCCGGTCATCTCTGCAATGATTCCGACGATCACCATTCCAACGACAAGTACAGCATTGAATCCTGCCACATAGGCTAGGGGAAGATAGAGAGCAGCATCCGAGATGACGTCTCCCAGTTCATTGAGAACTGCTCCGAGACTCGACTTCATGTCGTGCTCCCTGGCCAACATCCCATCGATGGCATTGAGAACCATCCTCAGCAGCAGGACCACCGGGATGGCCAGCAGTAGGCAAAGGCTCGAGGCCGATTCTGAATTGTCTGCCGACAGGAATGGTAAGGGGTGATACTCATCGAGAATCCAGATCCCCGTGACGATCGACAGCAACATCGCTGCAACGGTGACCTGATTGGCGGTCACTCCGATGCGCGCCAGCATCTTCACAACCGGCCTGAGAAGATTTTGAAATGCGGGTTTGATATCATAAACGCTGACCAAAGAGCCTCCAATTCGATAGTAGCATTGCTTCCTCGAGTGGGAGTTCACTCAACAAACAAAATTTGATCACTTGAATTTAACGTTTTCTCAGGACCACATTCACCTCGAAGACGTCAGCCTTCCGTTCGATCACCAGCAACACGGTATCTCCCGCTTCCAACTGTTTCAGCAGGTTCGAGTAGCCCCGCAGGTCATCGATGGCGGTACCGTCCAGCGAGAGGAGACGATCTCCCTCTCGCAGTCCCGCCGCTTGGGCAGGAGAATCTTTCACCACTCCTTCGATCCTGACACCCGGACCGGTGTCAGCGAAATCAGGAATCGTGCCCAGAAACACCCTTCTCCCGGCGGCAGGAGCTGTGGTGGTTCCCGCCGCCCCATCCAGGGTCGAGGTCAGCGGCTCGGTACGATCCGATAGGTACAACAGTGCTTCCCGTAACCATGTCGCGACTTGCACCATTCCTGCAGCGTCAACCTTGTCGGCTGTATCCCCTGGACGGTGGTAATCATCATGGGCTCCAGTCGTCAGTTGGATTCCTGGGACACCGAGTGCGTGGAATGGCACCTGGTCCGATCCTCCTGGATCATCTTTGACCGCGGTCGCCGCAACACCGGTGGTGAAACCGATTCCGCGAGCGATGTGAATCCACTCGGTGGCGGTACCGGTTCCCAGTGCCAGTAATCGCCCTTCCGAAAGACGTCCGACAGCATCGATGCTGATCACCGAGATGGCCCGCTGGGCCGGCCACTGCCGCATCGATTCGATGTACCGACGAGCGCCACGCAATCCCCACTCCTCGGCACTGGTGGCGACAAAGACGATGGTTCTGGCAGGGCGATGAGTACCAGCGATGATTCGAGCGGTCTCCAGCATCACCGCCACGCCTGAAGCGTTGTCGTCGGCTCCGGGGTGGATCTTTCCTTCATTCCCCGATCGAACATCGGGCCAACCTCGACCTAGATGATCGACATGCGCGAGGACCACCACCGATTGTCCCGTCAAGGCTTCGTCGGTTCCGGCAATCACACCGATGACATTTCGCAATGTCGGTTCTTTCCGGGTTCGATGACGCAGTTCCTCTTCACTCCAGGAGTCGAAGAAGCTGCCGTCCGGCGCTCCCGGTTGTAAGCCGATCTCTTCAAAGCGATCCGCCACCCACTGGGTCGCTTGCTCCAGACCCACCGAACCGTTTTCTCGCCCCTCCAGTTGGGGATCGGCAAGCCAATAAACATCGGAAATCATTCGATCGCCATCGAGAACCGGGCCAGGTCGCGCAAGAGGTTCCCGAGTATCTTCGATCTCCTCGATCGAAACTCCCTTGGCTGTCCACGATAGAGGAGAGGTTCCTGCCGCCCATTCTCCTTTCGCCGTATTGGTTGGCTCGTCGCCTTCAAATAGCAGATAGGAGTACTTGCCATAGTGAGGCAGTTTTCGCGCCAGACCTGGAATCGCCGCCTCTCGTAGACAACGAATCAATCCAATCGTCAAGTTCCCATCGTCTGGATGTCGTTCGACCTGAATCCCTGAATACGCAGTTGGAGACAACAATGGCCCTTCATCCGCGGGGTCGGTGGTGGGAAGTTTCCAGGCCGATTGAACCCGTTCGAAATTCCTACTATTGGCTCCCTTACTCAGGATCGTTCCTCGCAACCGTTCATTGGCAACGCCAAGAGTCGGCTCGCCGAGGATCCACACCGCCCGATCCTGCGGAATTTCTTTCAGATCAGTGTCAAGGACGATGCGAACATCACCATCGGTCGCCCAAGAATCCGCCAACGCACGCCACGCATCGAGCCTGGGACTCATAGAAGGCAGAATGATCAACTGAGAGGAGGCGCCGAAGATATCGCCGATGGTCGGTGGAGTCTCAGATCGGTCGAGCCTTCGAAACACATCGAAAAATGGATCGACTCTCACTGCGGCCAGTGAACCCGTCACCTCGAATAACTGCTTCCGAGGAATCTCTCCGGCTTCGTCGGTGGAAAAATCAACCATCTCATGCAGCCACTCCGATGAGTTTTTCAAAAGGTAGAACACTGGAACCTGAACCCGATACGGGTCCAACTCCTGAACCTGTTCGATGCCGATCCGTGACAGTTCCTCAGCCGAGTCCACAGTCAATCGAAACTCCGGTGCTCCAGTCGTTTCAATCCAGGACATCATCCAGTCAGCCAACTCAGTTCCGGCGGCCGCTCCGATGGAATTGGCGATGTCTGTGAAGGACGCACTTCGAAAAGAAAAAGAAGAGTTAAACTCTTGAAGACCTCGTTTGAATGCCTCATCCCCGACCTTTAATCGGATCATATGCCACAACATCAGGCACTTTCCGTAGCCGACGGCTTCGGTAGCCCCCGAGTGACGACTTCTGAAATCACGTAAGGGGAAATCGAGACCCTCCTGTACGTAGGATCCGAACTTCTTCAAGGCATCACGCCGATATTCCGCACCACGCCCCTCACCTTCCTTCATCAGATGGTCAGCGAGATATGCAGTGAGTCCTTCGCACCAGTTCCCAGTCGAATAATCGACGTACACCGAGTTCCCCCACCAGTTGTGGAGTACTTCGTGGGGATAGGATGACCTGATGATGAATGGCAGCCGGATCACTTGCGGTCCGAGCAAAGTAAAGGACGGCATGCCGTAACCGCTCTCCCAGAAATTTTCGATCAGTGCAAATTTGGAGTAGGGGTAGGGACCGATCAGTTTCGAATACATCTCGACGTATTGAACCGTCGCTTCCAGGTACTTCGCAGCCAAGTTTGGCTCATCGTCGCGCAAGAAAACCTGAGCCTCGACCTGTGAAGTCACCTTGCGATACTCGTGAAAACGGGCCGCAATGAGAAATATTTCCTCCTGCGGTTTCTCCGACTCACTGATCCAGCGAACGATGCTCCGACCTGATTCACTCGGCACGGCTTCTCTTGTACCCTGGCTCACAGCGGTCCAGCCCGCCGGCAGATCCACCTGCAGCGAGAAGGACACGCGGGTCCGTTCCGGTTGGGGTAACCACGATGTTGCCCCCCCCAGAAACACTCCTTTTTCTTCGATGGTTCCAGGGGTCGATGAAAAAGATCTGCCCGCTCCTGATCCGATCTGTGTCAGTTCCTCTTGGATGACACCTGATGCGCTGAGGATCACCGGGAAAGTGTCTCGATTCTCCTCCTCGAACTCCACTCTCCACCACCGACGCGGCACCGGTCTCTGGGGATCGAGTGCTGCTCCAGTTCCAGCCGCTGCACCATGACGAATCTGCGTCAAGGTTCCGGCCGATTCGAGTTGGGGAGTCAAACCGGAATGGAGCGGGAAATCGAAATGGGTCTGAAGTAACCCAACCCTGGACAGGGAGACCCGCCAGGAAATCACTCCCGTCGAGGGGTGGAGAAGTACCTCAGCTTCGATGTGAGGCTCCCAACCGGTCGCATTTGCGGCAGGTACAACACACAACAGGCTACTCAAGATCAAGGTAAGGTGCATTCATACTCTTTCTCGGGGTTGCCTAGGATCTTATCTGCTGAAGTCAGCCCGGTCCATGTTGACTCTGGTGGCTGGAAACCTTCTCATCCAGAACACATTCAGGGAGTCCATCCACCTGTACAGGAGAGCCGCAGATGAAGAAACTGGATCAGTTGTTCCTGAAAGCAGCGCTCACGAATGGGCTGCTCGACGAAACAGGAGTCAAAGCGATTGCTGAGGAGATCCAGAAAACCAAAGGGGATGCCAGCAGTCACGCCGTCGCCCTGGATCTCTTGACACAAGATCAATCCAATCGACTCGTCACCAGCATCGAGGCCAAACTGCCTCCCGAAGGAATCCCAGGATACGAGATCCTTGAGTCCATCGGGAGAGGTGCGACCAGTACGGTATGGAAAGCAAGACAGGAATCTCTGGGGAAGATCGTGGCCCTGAAAGTGTTCTCCTCGACGGTGACCAGAAATACTGAACCCGAAGAATTGATCAACGAAGCAAGGAATGTTGCTCGCTTGAATCACCCCCACATCGTTCATGCGCTCGATGCTGGGATCACCGCTGGGAAATGCTGGTTCGCCATGGAACTGGTGGAGGGCGAAACTCTCCAACAGAAATTAAGCCGCCGAGGATCGCTCTCAGAAAGAGAATTGGGAGAACTCGCCCTGTGCATCACTCAAGGGCTGTCCCACGCCCATGCAGCAGGTCTGCTTCACCGAGATCTCAAGCCCGGCAACATCCTGATCTCTGAGGATGGTGTTCCCAAGATCACCGACCTGGGCTTGGCACTCGCAGAAGATGAAGCAGAATCGCTGAACACCGCTGATCGTCGCAAGGGAACTCCACTCTACATCTCGCCAGAACAAGCACTCGGACAAGACATCGATGCCCGGAGCGATCTGTACTCGCTCGGAGCCACCCTGTACCACTGCATCACCGGCAAGCCGCCCTTTCAGGGGAAAAGCAACCGGGAGATTCTCAAGAAGCATGTGCAGGAGCCGATCATCCCGGTCTCCACTCTTACCGGTAAACCTTCTCTCCTCGATGAAGTGATTGAAAAGTTGCTCGAGAAGGAGCCGGATCGACGTTACCAGGATGCAGAAGCAGTGATCACTGCTCTTCATATCGCCAGTAAATCCACTACTGAGCAGACCCCCGTCAGCCCTCCCAGGGGACGGAGGCGACCCTCAAACCAGAGATCTTCCACCACATCTCGCCAGCGAACAGCATCGGGAAGTTCTCGAGCCTCGACCCACAGCAAGAACACCCTCATGACCAAAATCGGGATCGGCGTCGGAGTGGCCATCTCCGCCTTGATGGTCCTCTCTGCCGCATCCAAAACCAATCAAGGCACTCCCCAGTTCGATGAACAGTACGAGCAACATCGAATCGAAGTTGCCGCGAAAAAGATCGACAAACGAATGGCGGCCGCCAAGAAGGATTTTGATCACTCGGAAACTGCGGCCGATACTCACCTGGCTTCCATTCTGTCTCAGGACCAGGACATCCAGATTCGAGCACTGAAACTCGCACTCCCATCTCATGGGGGAACCCGTGCTTCAGCCAAGATGAGCGTCGCTCTCGATAATATCAAAGAAACCATCGTGCAAACGAGACAAGCGGATGGTCGCACGGTCTTAGCGGAAGCGAGACAACTGGCCAGCGATGGAAAATTATGGGCCGCCATCACTAGACTCGATGACCGCCCTGCTTCTGCGCGCAAAGACGAAGAACTCAATCAAGACATCGATCTCTTGCTCTCAAACTGGGAGCAAGAGATCGATTCTCGATTTGAAGCCGACAACCTGAAGATCAACTTCCACAGGGATCGTCGGGAGTTCGCCGAAGCACTGGCCTTGATCGACGAGATCGAACTCTACGCAGATCCTGACAATGCCAGTAGTGCAGTCCAGTTGCGAGATCAGATCATCATGGCGCAAAAGGCGTTGGCGAAGGAAGAGTCGAAGAAAAGGCTCGTCGAGGAGAACCGGCTGTATCTTGCGCTATGGTCCGCCTATCGGGAAAAATCTCTCCAGCGAGATATCAAGGGAATGGTCAGTATTGCAGTCACCCTGGATGCTGAGTTGATCGTTGACGAAGTAAAAGCCCTGATCGAAACCGACCTGCTCGCTTTCAGTTTGCTCGATCAGTTCATCAAGAGCGCACTTCTGGAACTGAAAGAAATGGGACAAGATGGCAAGGAAGTGACCCTCGAAAGAGTTCCCTTGGAAGGCAGAACCAAGAGTCGCAAGGACCGCGGAGTCGTCGACCGGATCGACAACGAAAGTGTCTGGCTTCGATTGTCTTCCGAAAATGCCGTGATGCCGATGAAGATCAGCGAACTCGCCGACTCGTTCCTGTTTGGCCTGGTTTCCCAGCGCCATGGAAGTTCGAGCGTTGAATACCGAATTCCACTCGGGCTGTTCAGCATGTACCGAGGTCTCAATGATGTAGCACTGGAGAACTTCCGGATCGCCGAGGAAAAAGGAACCCGACCCGATACTTGGTTACTGCACCTGAATTGGGTCAAGAATAACGTGTCCGGGTTCTGATCACTCTTTGATCAACGAAGAGACTCGTATCCAGTCGATGCGATCATCCACATCCTCAAGCACCAGGGGATTATCAGTGACGACATGAGCGATGACCAAATCCGGAAGCGCTAGCAATGCTCTGAGGTGCAGAGGACCATCCACCTCTAGCAGCGATTCAATCCGCTCCCGGGTCACGATCACCGGATGGCCTCGACGCATCGCATAAGAAATCACCCAGGCATCCGTTGTGGAGTCATCTCCACGGGCTGCCTCGATGAGTTGGCTCACATCCGTTTCCTTGAGACCGATGACATCTACGGGATGAATCAGCAATGCATCCCAGTGCCCTGGCATCGAGATTGCGGTGCGGATGCTGCTGACTGGGCCATCGCTGGGGTCTTGATTGACCACCATTGGAATCCCGATCCGTTGCGATTCCTGCTGCACCGCCTCGCGATGGGATCCTCCCACCACCACCAGCACCTCATCACACCCACCATTGCCCAAAGTTTGGTGAAGTCGATCGAGAATCGAACGACCATGAAGTTCGAGTAATGCTTTGGGTTCGCCAAGCCGACTCGACTCTCCTGCTGCGATGATAATGCCGCGAATCCTCACCCGATTCGCTCCTCAACATCCGATTCCGAGAAGAACGCTTCCAGTCCGGTACGAACTTCATCCCATGTACCTTCGATGCGCCGGCAATCGGGCAGACTACTGAGGAACCTCTTGCCGTACGGTTTGTTGACGATTCTGGCATCTCCGATGACCACCACTCCCCGATCATCGAGTGTTCGGATCAAACGCCCGAAGCCCTGACGCAGACCCAACACCGCACGAGGCAATGCGAGGTGAGCAAATGGGCTCTTTCCTCTCGCTTCCAGTTCCTCAGCCCGACCTTGTTCGAGCGGATGATTTGGAATTCGAAAGGGCAACCTGGCGATGATCACGCAAGACAACGCCGCTCCAGGAACATCGATTCCTTCCCAGTACGACTGATTGCCCAATAGCACCGCATGGCCGGAATCAATGAAACGTCTCAGCAACTCGCTTCGAGGGGCCTCGCCCTGCACCAGTAGTGGCATACCGAGCGCTTGTAGATCTGCACGAACCATCTCTGCAGTCCGCCTCAGCGCCTGATGAGAAGTGAAGAGAACGAAAGTCCTCCCGCCTGCTGCTCGAGCCGTGTCCAGCACCATCTCTGCAATCTTCTGGTCATATCCCGAACGGCCTGGATCTGGAATGTCCGCTGGCAATCCGAGCAAGACCTGACGCTGCCAGTCAAAAGGAGAGGAAAAGTCTTCGCGGCGAAGTCGCTCTCTCTCGACATGATTCCAACCAAGCCGATCACTGAGAAAATTCCACGATTCCCCAACCCTCAGTGTCGCACTAGTCTGAATCACCGTCGAAACGGGGCCGTACAGTTGCTCGGCGAGGAGTTCATCGACTCTCAGTGGTGCCGCCCGCAGGACCACCTGCTTTTTCGGTTTCGCTGCCATCTCTATCCAGGGTTGGATTCCATCGGCAGCTCCCAATACGAAATCGATGGATGCGATCTGCTCCACCACTGAACGTACCGCCGCACGCATCTCTACCAGACCGGCCTGGAATTCCAATTCAGGTTCAAAGGTCTCCTCTTCCAGCACCTCGAAGCAATTTTGCAATTCGCCTCTCAGTCCATCGAGGCTCTTCCTCACATCAGCCAGGGGAGGGGAAACCACCGTCATCGGAAGCAGTCCTTCACGATCCCCGATCCGCGCCATCAACGTCCCATTTTGCCCCGCTGAATCTCCCACCAGATGAGCCGCGGCGAGGACCCGGACTTCCAGCCGATCGAGTGCAGTCTCGACCTCTTGTCGTGCGACTCGGACCCGAGCCACCACATTCATCGACAGCAACTCATGGGCATGACCTTGGTGATGCCGAGCGAGGTGACTGCGTAACCAGAGTAGACGACCATTCTCTTTTCGACTCTTCTTACCACCGCTGGACACCAGTCGGCCCAGCACCTGAAGAACTCCACGACGTGACACTTCTGCTCCGAGGTGGTGGCAAGCGACCTCTTCCAGATGATGGCCTTCATCGAAAATCACCTTCTGGTATCCCGGAATCACCAGGTCACTATCAAAATCTCCCGTTGATCTCCGCAGTTTCAGATCCGCAAAGAGCAGGTGGTGATTGACCACCAAGATATGCGCACCGAAAGATTTCCGCCTGGCCTCGTAATAAAAGCATTCCCGGTAGTGTGGGCATCGCGCCTTCAGGGATTGATCGGAAGTCGACTGGAAATCGGACCAGATCTCATCGGGGACCTCGCCTTGCATCTCCTGGCGAGTCCCGTGCTTGGCCTCTCCCAGTCGATCGATCACATCGGCAACCCAGCTGGCCCGCTCATCCCCGTCGGAGAAGATCTCGGGTTCCGCGGCCACCTGCTTGGACTTTCTCCGGCACGCATAATTGCCACGCCCCTGGATCAGGGCGAACCGAAAATCGATCCCTAATACTCTTTGTAGAGCGGGTAAATCCCTGTGAACCAACTGTTCTCCAAGAGGAATCGTCGCGGTGGAGATCACCACTCGACTGCGATTCTTGACCGCCCAGAGGATCGAGGGGACCAGATACGCATACGACTTTCCGACCCCTGTTCCCGCTTCCAGCGCAGCAACGTCCCCCTGATTGAGAGCCTTGGCGACCGACTTCGCCATCTCAACTTGCCCCGATCGCTGCTCGTAATCGGGTAAGGCGTTGGCAAAGGTGCCGCCTGCTGCAAAGATCTGATCGATCTCGTCAGCCTCCACGGCGACTTCAGCGCGCTCGGGAAACGGTTCGACAACACGATTGATCTTGCTGCCATCATTATTGACGATGAAAAATCCGAGGCGGCGGCCACCGGCTTCCGAGGCGATCGAGAGATCGGCTGAGCTGGGAGTGAGATCTCCCCCCGGATGATTGTGGATCAGCACCTGAAATCCTTCCTCCGCACGGGAAAGGAACACGGGTACCTCTGAAGATCGACCTCGGGCGACCACCTCGATCTGATGCAGTAGACCCTGATCATCGACGCGACCGAGGAAGAAGACCTCATTGTGGCCGGCGGCAGCGATTTCAGAAGCGATCGACTCTCGAATAGCAGGAGTCATCCACGGTGCAGTGTCGATTCCCTCGGTTCGGCCCAAAATTGTTTCCTCTCCGGGTAGATGGAATCATCGACCCAGATCACCCACTCGGCAAGCCCACCGACGCAGTACCGATGAGAAAACTCCCCGCCAGGAACCCATGGTTCCTGGCGGGGAGTTGTAAGCCACTGAAAGCAGCGACAGATTCGCTACAGAATTAGCAGCCACCCGTCGGTGTCGCACAATCGAGAGGATCGGTGTCTGTCGGGTCGATTCCACAGGTTCCTCCTGGTGCCGGAGGTGCCGCTCCTCCCGAGAAGAGGAATCCAAGCTCGTAGACCGCATCTCCGATGTTCATCGATCCGTCATCGTTGACGTCTGCAGCATCATCACAGCCAGGAGCCGCACCACCGGAGAAGAGGAATCCGAGCAGGCTCACTGCGTCACCGATGTTGACGTTAGCATCTCCATTGACATCTCCACGACGGAACTGAGTCCCTCCGACATTACAAGCAGGATCGCTGAAGCAGTCGGGGTCATCGCAGTCCGCCAGTGTATCGCCATCGTCATCGACGCCGTTAGCGCAGTCCTCGATCGGTCCACTGCTCGGAGGAGCCCCGGTGTGGTAGAGACCGCAGGAGATGCCGCCGAACTCGAAGACCGCAGAGTAGGACTCGTTGACTCCGTCATTGTCGGCATCGATATCGGGGAAGATATTGAAGGTGTTGAGCAGATCGACCAGGGTTCCTGCGAAGGGCGCGGGAGCGGGCTGGGTGATAAGGAAGGACTGAGTCAGGAACGCACTCGTCGGAGTACTCTGGAACTCATAGACCCCGGTGAGTGTGCTGGGGAAGAAGTCTGCTTCGACGGTCAGTCCGTTGAGCGGGATTCCCGAGACGTAGATGGTTCCAGGACCAGCAACCAGGTGACCCGCGGTCAGTGAGCCGCCGGGGAAACTTGAAATCGGCTCTCCTGTAACCTGGTCATAATCGAGCGGGTCGATCACGAAGTCATTGAACCCGTCGCCGTTATCGGTGAAATCGCCGTCCAGATCGAATCCGCCGAAGGCGTTCAGAGTGATGTCTCCATCGTCCTGGTAGGTGGGATCGTCCAGATCCGCAACCTCGAGGAGGAATGGGAAGCTATCGAGATTAGAGGCGAGTAGATCGTTGAGTCCTGCAGCGATGGTCGGGTTGGACCCGAGGACTCCACCGGTCACTACCTGTGAGGTGGCCACGAAGCCTTCGGCTCTCGGATAGTAGGAGTAGTAGAGATCGCAGGAAATTCCTCCGAACTCGAACACCGCAGAGTAGGACTCGTTGACTCCGTCACTGTCGGCATCGGTGTCGGGGAAGATGTTAAAGGTGTTGAGCAAATCCACCAGGGTGCCCGCAAAGGGAGCGGGGGCGGGTTGAGTGGCGAGGAAGTCCTCAGTCAGAAAAGCGGACGTCGGGGTGCTCTGGAACTCGTAGACCCCGGTCAATGTGCCTGGAGTGAAGTCCGCCTCGACGGTCAATCCGTTGAGCGGAATTCCGCCGACGACGATCGTTCCCGGCCCGGCAACCATGTGCCCATCGACAATCGTTCCATCTGGAAAACTAGAAATGGGTGTACCTGTGATCTCATCGAAGGAGCTCGGATCAATCGCAAATGCGTTGGACCCGGAACCGTTATTGGAAGAATCACCGTCCACATCGAATCCCCCAAATGCGTTGAGGGTGATGTTTCCATCATTGGTGTAGGTCGGGTCGTCCAGATCCGCCACTTCCAGAAGGAAGGGAGCAGTCAGCAGGCGTTCGGCCAGAAGTTCATTCAAGCCGGCCGCGATGGTCGGGTTGGATCCCAAAATTCCACCGGTCACGACCTCGGAGGTGGCGACAAAGCCTGGTCTTGAATTTTGTGCCTCAACATCGGCACTGATCAGAAATGTAAGAATGACTGCAAAGGTACTAAAAACGCCAGATGTGCGCCGAATCATGGATCCTCCTCAGAAGGTTTGAAATAGCCCGATTAGAATTTCAGTATCTCCTCAATCTTCCCGGATGAGACGGTGTACCGATAGTCCCAAATTTCGGTTCGCAGTCGTTATCATGACAAAAAATGTGGCGGCCCCGACCATGCGAGACCGCCACAAGTCATTTTGCCAGTTGTACTTGTGCTATTCTTGCTCGCGCAAGCCTTCCGCCACCACGGAGACATGGTTCGCCAAGACTTCGAGAAATCCCCCCGAAACGCTCCATTTTCGATCCTCGGAGTTTTCCAGGGTGACCCTCAAAGGCCCCTCACCCAGTGCGGTGATGAGCGGAGCGTGCCCCGGCAAGATCCCGAGACGGCCGTCGAGTGCGTGGGCTTCGACGAAGGATACTTCGCCATCGAAGACCTCTCCATCGGGCGAAAGTACCGAGCAGCGTAGCGTGCCGGCCATCTCTCTACCCCACTTCTTTCATCTTGTCGGCCTTTTCCACCGCTTCTTCGATGGTACCGACATACATGAACGCCTGTTCGGGAAGATGGTCCCACTTGCCTTCAACCAGTTCCTTGCAGGAACGGACCGTCTCAGCCACTTCGACGTACTTACCGGGGAATCCGGTGAACACCTCGGCAACGCTGAACGGCTGCGAGAAGAATCTCTCGATTCTACGAGCGCGCCCCACCAGGATTTTATCAGCCTCGGACAGTTCGTCCATTCCGAGGATCGCAATGATGTCCTGAAGATCACGGTATCGCTGAAGGATTCGCTGCACCTCACGAGCGACCGAATAATGTTCTTCCCCGATGATTTGCGGATCGAGGATTCTCGAGGTGGACGCGAGCGGATCGATGGCGGGATAGATTCCCTTACCAGAGATTCCCCGGTCCAGCACCGTGGTCGCATCTAGGTGAGCGAACGCAGTCGCAGGTGCGGGGTCGGTCAAGTCATCTGCGGGGACGTAAATCGCCTGTACCGATGTAATGGAACCCGTCTTGGTCGATGTGATTCGCTCCTGAAGTTGTCCCATCTCGGTCGCCAGCGTCGGCTGGTAACCCACCGCGCTCGGCATCCGACCCAGTAGTGCCGAGACTTCTGATCCCGCCTGGGAGAAGCGGAAGATGTTGTCGACGAAGACCAGCACATCCGAACCTGAGGTGTCACGGAAGTGCTCCGCCATCGTCAAGGCCGACAGGGCGACTCTCAATCGGGCTCCGGGGGGCTCGTTCATCTGGCCGAAGACCAGCACGGTACGATCCAGAACGCTGAATTCCTTGCCGTCATCACCCTTGATCACGGCATCTTTCATCTCATTCCAGAGATCGTTCCCTTCACGGGTTCGCTCTCCAACTCCGGCGAAACAGGAGTAGCCTCCGTGCTTGGTCGCCACGTTGTTGATCAACTCCTGGATCAACACCGTCTTGCCCAGCCCTGCACCTCCGAAGAGACCCGTCTTTCCACCCTTCGAGTACGGGGTGAGAAGGTCGATCACCTTAATCCCGGTCTCGAACACCTGGGTTGACGCTTCAAGATCTTCGAACGCCGGTGCGTCGGCGTGGATCGCTCGGTATTCCTTCACCTTTGCAGGCGGAAGTTTATCGACCGGCTCGCCAAGCAGATTGAACACTCGACCTAGAACTTCCTCACCCACCGGCACCATGATCGGTGAACCGGTGTCGATGATTTCCATGTTCCTGACCACACCATCGGTGGACGCCATTGCGATGGCACGAATCCGATTGCCTCCGAGATGCTGCTGCACCTCGAGGACCAGTCGGATATCACCCTGCTCGATCTTGAGGGCGTTATAAATCGGCGGAAGGTGGCCCTCCGGGTACTCGGCGTCGATGGTTGCACCGATCACCTGCACTACCTTGCCGTTGACTGCGGTTTCGCTCACGGGTTTGGCTCCAGTCTCTTATCCGACGGCATAAGCTCGCCGGTATATCCAATTTGAATCAGTTCAACACTTCGGCGCCACCGATCACTTCCAGGATCTCCTGGGTGATCGCTGCCTGACGCGTACGGTTGTAGAGCTGAGTGTATTTCGTCGCCATTTCTTCTGCATTGTCGGTCGCATTCTTCATCGCCATTCTGCGAGCAATCTGCTCACTGGCCGCAGCTTCCACCAACGCCTGGAAAAATTGCATTTTCAATGAGAGCGGCAAGAGCCGTCCCAGGATCAGTTCTGGGCTCGGCTCGAGAATGAACTCACCGCCACCACCCTTGGAACTGCTATCGTCGACCGCCTCATCCACGGAGATCGGTAGCAGCGTACGCAAAACGGGCTTCTGACGTGCCGCATTGATGTAGTGCGTGAACACCACAGAGAGGCCATCGATCTCGCCCTTTTCAAAACTCTCCATCACCGGAGAGATGACCGCTTCCGCCTCCTCGAAGGTGGGACGATCCTCGAACTGAGTCAGCGACTCGACGGTGTCACGGCCAAGGTACTTGAAGCGGCTGATCCCCTTCTTTCCCAGCATGTAGACAGCGACTGAAATACCTTTTGCCGCCTGCGCATCGATGTGCTGTTCGGCCATCTTCAGCGCATTGGAGTTGTAGCCGCCACAGAGACCACGATTGGCCGTGACGATAAACAACGCCTCGCTAGACGGATGCTCCACCTCTCTCAGCAGCGGGAAACTACCGGAAAGGCCATCCGCGCTGCCACCGAGATCTCGCAGAATCTCTGCCAGTTTATCTCCGTACGGCTGGGTCGCTTCGATCCTTCTCTGACAAACCACAGCCTTGGCGGTGGAGATCATCTCCATCGTCCGCGTGATCTTCTTGGTGTTATTCACCGACCGGATCTTGTTTTTCAGCTCTCTCGAGGTGGCCACGCTATCTCCTCGTCCCGCTAGCCTTGCGGCAACTTGGCACTGAAGTCCTTGTTGAAGTCAGAGACGACCTTTGTGAGATTCGCCTCTTCCTCTTTGCTCATCTCTCCTGCAGTGGCAATCCCCTCGAGAATCTCGGGGAACTCGCTACGCATGTGGTTGAGCAACTTGTCTTCGAAATCTGCCAGCGAATTGATAGGTAGATTATCGAGATGTCCATTTGCACCACACCAGATCACCACCACTTGTTCTGAGATGGGCATCGGCTTGTACTGCGGCTGCTTAAGAATTTCCACCATCCGGAAACCACGGTCGAGTTGGGCTTGTGTCGCCTTGTCGAGGTCGGTTCCCAACTGGGCAAATGCTTCCAACTCCCTGAATGCAGAGAGGTCGAGACGCAGTGAACCGGCAATCTTCTTCATCGCCTTGATCTGTGCGTTACCACCCACCCTGGAAACCGAGATTCCAACGTTTACGGCAGGCCGCTGGCCAGCGTAGAACAGATTTGGCTCGAGGTAGATCTGACCATCGGTGATCGAAATCACGTTGGTCGGAATGTAGGCGGACACCTCACCCTCCTGCGTCTCGATCACTGGAAGTGCAGTCATCGAACCTCCGCCGAGATCGTCGGAGAGTTTTGCGGAACGTTCCAGAAGGCGAGAGTGCAGGTAGAACACATCTCCTGGGTATGCCTCACGTCCCGGAGGACGACGAAGCAACAGTGACAACTGACGATAGGCAGCCGCTTGCTTGGACAGGTCATCGTACACACATAGAGTGTGCCCGCCCTTGTACATGAAGTACTCGGCCATGGCAGCACCCGAATAGGGAGCGATGTACTGCAACGGAGCAGGGCACGACGCCGGAGCACTGACCACTATGGTGTATGCCATGGCGCCCTCACGCTCGAGACGGTCCACCACGCCAGCGATCGTCGATCCCTTTTGCCCCACCGCAACGTAGACGCAGATCACGCCGCTGTCGCGCTGGTTGATGATGGTGTCGATGGCAATGGTGGTCTTTCCGATCCCCCGGTCACCGATGATCAATTCTCGCTGACCCCTACCGATGGGGATCGTCGAGTCGATCGCCTTGATCCCGGTCTGGAGCGGCTCGTGAACCGATTTCCGGTCCGCGATTCCCGGCGCAGCAGATTCCACTGCGCGGAAATGTTCCGTCTTGATCGGGCCCTTGCCGTCGAGAGGATTACCGAGCGGGTCTACGACCCGTCCGAGCAACGCCTCTCCACAGGGTACCTGCATGACAGTGCCGGTTCTCTTGACTTCGTCTCCCTCCTTGAGGGTAGCGAACTCACCGAGAACTACAGCTCCGATGGAGTTTTCTTCGAGGTTGAATGCGAGACCGTTAGCGCCGTTGGAAAACTCCAACATCTCACCTGCCATGCAGTTTGAGATGCCATAGATCCTGGCGATTCCGTCTCCCACCTCGAGAATGGTTCCGACCTCATCCACTGCGAGGTCAGACTGGTAATTTTCGATCTCCTTCTTGAGGACAGAGGAGATCTCATCTGCATTAATTTTCATCGATCAGGTCTTTCCCGAATCGAGTTAGTGACACTTCTTGACGGACCTTCCGCAATTGAGTGCGAAGGCTACCGTCGACAACCAAATCACCGATCTGGACTGTCAATCCAGACAAGAGGGCAGCATCGACTTGCTCGGTCGAAACCACCACTTTGTTTAATTTCTTCTCGATCGCTGCCGTCAGGGCGTCCCGAACCTCTGCAGAGAGTTCTGTTGCAGAGGTGATGATCGCATTGATCCTGCCCGCGGCCTTATCAATCTGTTCCCTGTACGCCTGTGCGATATCGTCGATCAAATTTTGCCGATTCCGGTCGATCAGGATTCGAACCAGGTTCAAAACCGGGTCCGCTACTTTTCCCTGAAGAGCCTTCTCCAGCGTGCTTTTTTTGTCCCCGCGACGAATCTTGGGGCTCTCCAAGAACACCTTGAAGCTGGCATCGGACTCGACTGCTTCTGTCAGGGCATCCAACTGGTCACCATAAAGATCGGCCTCGCCGCTGGCGGAGCCAATCTCCATCAACGCACGGGCATATGCCTGCGCAACCGGATGCCTTTGTTTGATGCCTGCTGCCATCACAAACTCCTAATTGATCTTCTCGTACTCTGAAATGGTTTCACGGGCGATACGTTCGTGATCGTCGCTGGTCACCGAATGACCGATCAACTTCTCGGAAATCAAGATCGAAAGATCAATCGCCCGAGTGCTGATCTCGTCGACTGCCTTTTCCTTCGCCTGATCGATCTCGGACAACGCCTTGGTCTTTAGGTCCTCAGCCTGTGTACGAGCATCTGCGACGACTTGGTCGCGGACGACCTCGGCATCACGTTTGCCCTCAGCCACTAGGGCGCTGGCTTCCTTGCGAGCCTCGGCGAGCACCTTCTCCTGCTCTGCCTGGAAGGCCTTCTGTTCCTCTCGCATCCGATCCGCGGCCTCGAGAGACTCGCGAATCTTTGCATCACGCTCGTCCAGTGCGATTGCGATCGGCCCCCAGGCCTTCTTCTTAAGCACCAAGAACGCTAGCACGAAAACCACCACCGTGTAGATGAAGGTTTCCATGTCAGGATCGAGCAATCCCTTCTTCTCACCACCAGCGGCATCGGATGCCAGTAACTGGCTGGTGGAAAGCACCAAGGACAGGATCAGAACCGAAAGGATCTGGATCACTCTAGCACCACCGACTGCCTTATCCACCGGTAGCCAGCCCAATGATCGAATTGTAGATCATGAAGCAGATCACCACTGCAAAGAGGGCCACACCCTCGACCAACGCCGCAGTCAGCAACATCGCACCGCGGACATCGCCCGAAGCTTCTGGCTGACGTGCGATCGCCTCGCAAGCGGAACCTGCAAGTCTTCCGATACCAATTCCGGCTCCAACGGCAGCGAGTCCAGCGCCGATTCCTGCGCCGAGGATCCCGTTAGCAAGCATGCTTCCGTCCACCTCTGCGAGACTCAAGAGTCCCATGAGCAATTCCATCATATTCCCTTTCTGATGCTCACCCGATTCACGGGCGAACCCACTTTATTGCCCCCGAAGGGTCAAGTTTCGGATGACTAATGTTCCGGATGTAATGCTAACGACAGAAAAACCGTCGTCAGGAATGCGAAAATGTAGGCCTGTATGAAGGCCACCAGTAACTCGAGAAATGTCAACATCACGCTACTCAAGACTGACACGACGGTGATCACCGATCCTGTCAGCATATTCTCGGCAGAGATGATCCCGGCAAAACCGAGGATCACAGCCAACATGATGTGTCCACCGACCATGTTTGCAAAAAGTCGAATCGCCAGTGCACACGGCTTGATGATGTGTCCACCGATTTCAATCGGGATCATCAGCGGCCACAGGTATACAGGACCGACCAGAAGATTCGCCTTGAGGTATGGAATGAGACCATTGCGCTGCACTCCGGCGAAGTGGTAAGTCACCAGAGAAATCACTGCCAATCCCGCGGTCACACTAATGTTCCCCGTGGCAGTCGCAGAACCGGGTATCAGACCCAGCAAGTTACAGAACAGAATCACGAAGAAGAAGGTCCAGATCAACGGCAAGAATCTCTGGGTGTCTTCCCCTAGAAATGGTTTGACCATTTCATCGCGAATGTAGAGCAGGACCACCTCGAACAGGCTCGCCGCTCGGCCTCCTGGAACTCCGCCGGCAATTTTCTTCCCGATCATCGGGAAGATGGAGATGCAGATGAACGCCGAGAGGATGAGCATCAGAACATGCTTGGTCACCTGTAAGTTGTCGGTGAGCCAATGCAAATCGTGATCGAGCACGTGGCTCAGTGGATCACTACTTGCCAGGATCATCATCAACCCGCTCATTCAACTGCCTCTTCCTTGGCCCCATTGGGACGTTCTTCGTTCTTTGTTTTGTCACTCTTTTGCTGGCCACTTTTCACCGAGGTGGACAGTACCAGTTCTCCTCGCGACAGCGCTTGAGCGAGGGTCGCGATCTCCACTCCCAACACCAGCATGTACAGGACCGTCGTCGCCAGCAGCGCTCGTGGGCTCCACAGACCTCCGGAACCGTTAACACCCTCGGCGAAGGCGTGGGCCAGGCCCATGCTCGCAAAGAGCACAAACGCTCGTTGCACCACACCCAACAACATCTCGCCAGCCATCTTGTTCGACTCGCAGGTGAGCGTTTTTCTCAAACTGCGGAATCCAAGGACTCCCAGTCCGACTGCCCAGAAGCCACTCCAGGTGATGCACATCAGCGCACCGTTACCCCACTCGTCACTCACAAATTTCGCAGCGATTCCGCTGGTCACCAGCACGATCCCGGCACTTCTCGCCAGAAAGACCTGGAAGAGACTCATTCCCTATCCCCGGCTCCGGCGGATCGGGTCTCGTCTTCACCGCCGAGAGATCGATCCTCTCGATCAGTTCGCGGACCCTGACCTTCTTGCAACAAGATCTTCACCATGGCAACCAGTCCCAGTCCGATTCCCGCGAGAGTTCCGTACGGAGCGATTTCGAACTTGCCATCCAACCAATTCCCCCCGAAAGCGAGGGCGATGAAGGTGAGGACAACCTGGAACCCCAGTGTCGACAGACGCACGATGGCGGCCGCTTTCGCTGGATCTCCGTCAGGTTCGGAATTCGAGGTATGGCTCATCGTCGATGCTCCTGATCGGCCTCTGGAAGATGACCTGGAAACCTTGAAAGCGACCTCGCAGCAAGGAGGGAAGGTAGCAACGGCCCAGAAAGAGGTCAAGGAAATCGAGTAAGATCAAAAAGGCTGAATTCGCACTCCTGAGTCCTCTGAGAAGCGATTTCCCCTCCACTGATCAGTCTTCCGATTCCAGTGCATCCTGGACCTGCTGAGCCCTGACCGATGCTGGGGCGAGACGCAGGGCACGGATGGCGAACTTCAGCGCCTTCTCCTTCTCACCCAACTTCCACAGCACCCAGCAATAATCAGGATAGACCTCCTTCAATGGAGGACTCTCGGCGGCGAGTCGCAGTTCCAGTTCGATCCGGGCCTTCCCCCACGCCTCGACATGAATGAAAGCCTTGGCCAGCAATTGATGACCTTCATCGTCATAGGGAGTAATGAAGGGGAGATCCCACGCCGCATCGATCACCGCTGACCAATCTTCCTTCTGCGCCATTCTCTGTGCCAGTGCCAGCCGTGTCGGAGCGTCATCACGATCGTTCATGACCTGTGCTCGCAGTGCATCGATGGAATCCTCTGCGAAACCCAGATCTTCCTGAATCGTCGCCAGTTCGAGCCACGGACTTCGCCCGCCGACCGGCGAGCGGGTCGAACCGGGTGCCCTTTGCGTGGCCGCGGCGTAAAGGTCCAGCGCTTCCTGACTGTCACCACGCTTGCGTAATTGCTGAGCCAACAAGATCTGGCATCGATAAGTCCAGATCGATTCCCCTACAATCGCCTTTCGCATCGATTCGATTCCGCTATCGACCTTGCCATCTCTCAGTTGCATCCAGCCCTGCACTGCGACGAGATCTGCATTCCCCGCATCGAGTTTGCTGGCCTTCCCCATCGAAAGTTCTGCATCGGCCTTGCGCCCCGCGCCAAGATAGGCAGCCGCTAACCATGCCCACGCAGACGCATCATCTGCCGATTTTTCGGCGCGTTCTTTCAGATGGCCGACATGTCGCTGCTGGAAACTGGGGCCGACTCCACTGGCCAGGATCCAGGATCCGAGCCATTTCTTCATTTGGGCATCGAACTGCGCGGTTGACTGATCAAGCACTCCTCGGATCACCTCAGGAGTCGAATCTCCTCGGGAATAGGCCTCCAGCATATTTCTCAGCGCTGCGAGCCCTTGTGTTTCTCCGATCATCTCGCAGATCAGGCCGCTCTGGACGTATCCAACCATGATCTCGTTACGCCAGCGCGGACTCATGAATGCACCCTGTAGATCGTCGATTCCACGAAGTGTTCCGCCGTGGAATTCAGAGGCCATCAATAACGGTTCATTGCGCTTCCAACGCGGCTGAGTACGCCCCTCCTCGTACACTGACAATCCCTCGCCAAACCATCTCGGGATCCGGTGCTTCGCTTTTTGCAAGGTCGCCACATGGGCAAACTCATGTACTGCTACCGCTCCCCAGTTTCCAGGAATCGCATGCGGTGTGGTCAGGGTGACGAGGCGACCGAAGCAAACTCCACTCGCTGCCAAGCCGGGCAATCCAATCGACCGAGCGGAAAAATAGGAGTGATCCGAAAAATCTTCCACAGTCAGAGGTCTATAGATGACGGTTTCGTAATCTCGATCGAGCATCGCTCGCGTTTCAAGAAGCAACGGAAGGATATATGGCATCAACCACGGCTCCTCATCGCTGCGCATACGGATGACCAGGCCGTCTTCTTCCCTGGTGATGAATTTCTCATCGATATGAGACATCAGGGTTCGAGTATTTTTCACCCACACATTGTATTTATCTCTCAGCCACGCCTCTTCAAGCGCAGCTCTCCCCTCTTCCTCGAGGCCACTCCGCAGTGCGTTGATGGAGAAGATCGCATAAGACTTCGCCAACCCGGGGTCGAGTTCCATCGCCTTCTGGGCGTGTTCAGATGATTCCCTGTAGAAAAATCGATCCACCAGCCTCTCCGCCAGGGTGACATGGAAGACAGCCGGCGCAGGGTGCGCCTCTTCAACACTGGTTTGTAGTCGCTCGAACTCTTCGAGGCGGGCGGTGGCCCACAGTACCGCAGCGAGCAGCCCCTGAGCTTGCTGATGTCCCGCATCGTTTTCGAGCACCTCTCGGTACAGTTGTTCCGCCTGTTCCCAGCGCTCCGACCCGAAGGCGAGGTCCCCCTCCAAGATCAACATCGCCGGATAGTTGCTGGAAACAGCCTTGGCCCTGGCAATCAGTTGATCGACCTCCTTGCCACGTTCTCCCGGAAATCGATAGTCGGACCAGGTCGATCGAGCCAAACCGATCAGCGATTCGACATGTCGCGGATTGGTGGAGAGTGCGTCACGGAAATGGCTTCGAGAGTCTGGGTAGTTGTACTTGCTGTTGAGAGCCATACCACTGGCGGCATGAGCCGCTACGGAGTTCTTGTCGAGATACAATGCACTGTCGTACATCACTTCGTAGGCATCACGAAACCGATTGAGCCCTTCACAAGACTTGCCGAACCAAACGAACTGCTCGGGGCTTAACTGTTGAGCCTCTTCTCTCGACATCTTCTTGTAGATGTCGAGGATCTCTCGAAGTTTCTTTTCACCTTCAGATCGTTTTCCTAGTTTGATCTTTAGCAACCCGAGTCGACTCCCGGCCTCGATGTGCTTCGGTTTCGCATCTAACGCCCTGAGAAGATAAGCCTCGGCTCGCTCGTCATTCCCTCGATTCAGTTCCAGGCCGGCAGCCGCCGCCAGCAAATCTGGATCCCCTTCGATGAATCTTGCGTGCGAGGTCAATGACTTCAGAGCTTGCTCAGAGTGCCCTGTTTCCCGCAACAGACGAGCCTCGAGTAATGGGAAAATCCCTGGCTCTTCTTCGATCCAATCGGTGGCTTCCTGGTACTGGCCCGTCTCGATCAGATGAAGGAGTTCAGTTCGCTCATCGAGATCGAAACCAAACAAATTCGAGGTGGCCAGCAGTACGATCGCCGCTGAAAAGGTCAGAGAACTGGGAAATGAGAACTTCATCGTTGATTCAACTCCTGATCGAGGGTTGCCGAGGTCCAGAAGGCGACATCTTACACCAGGTCCTCCTCAAGGGGAGCATTCGGCTAATATCCAGACTTCCAGAATCGCCCGGTGAGGCTGATTTGTCGTCATCCGCCTGAGCATCCTAGACTCCATTGTCGGCACAAGCCGTACCTGGGAGTGTCTTGCCGGAGGGAGCCCATCGTGGCCGTGAAGTTCACCGAGAAAGCAGAAAAGGTCTTACAGATTGCCCAGAGCGAGGCCAAACGCCTCGGTCATGGATATGTCGGGACCGAGCACCTCCTTTGGGCTCTTCTGCACCAACCCGACTCCGTCGCGGTTCAAGCAATCCTGCGCTGCGACCGGACCGTCGAGGACTTGCTGGAAGCTCTAACTGAGAGCCTGGGGCGAATCCCGGGAAGTACAGCAACGACCCCCTTAGAAACTACATACACCCCGCATGCAAAGCGCTGTCTTGAACTTGCTCGCGAGCAAGCGGTTCTTCTTGATCAGTACTACATCGGAACCGAACACCTGCTGATCGGACTGGGGAAAGAAGAAGAAGGAGAAGCCTCCCGAATTCTATCGGAGAGAGATCTAGGAAAAGACCGACTTCAAAATGTGATCCAGAGGATGTTGGGAGGCGAAGTGGACCAGGCACCAGGAAGCACCGTGAAAAGAAGCGGAGTGGCGACACCAACACTGGATTCAAATGGTGTGGATCTGACTGCAGTGGCAGCGCAGAACAGACTTGATCCGGTGATCGGACGTCACAAGGAGATCGAAAGAATCATCCAGATTCTATCTCGGAAGACCAAGAACAACCCCGTGGTACTGGGAGAACCAGGTGTCGGAAAAACCGCCATCGTGGAGGGTCTCGCCCAGCGCATCGCAGACAGTGCCGTTCCCGATGTACTTGCAAGAAAGAGGGTCGTCTCTCTTGATCTTGCCTCGCTACTGGCAGGAACCAAGTACCGTGGAGAATTCGAAAAGCGCATCAAAGCGATCATCAAAGAGATTTCCGACTCCGGAAACGTGATCCTGTTCGTCGATGAACTGCACACCATCATGGGAGCTGGCGCATCCGAATCGAGCCTCGATGCATCCAACATCCTGAAACCCGCCCTTTCAAGAGGCGAGATCCAGTGCATCGGTGCCACCACCCTCGATGAATACCGCAAACATATCGAAAAGGACGGCGCCATGGAGCGTCGCTTCCAACCGATCATCGTTGACCCGCCGAGCCGGGATGACGCCCTGGAGATCATGACCGGGCTCCGGGACACCTTCGAGGCCCACCATAGGGTTCAGATCACCGACTGCGCCCTTGAGGCATCGGTGGATCTGTCGATCCGGTACATTTCCAATCGGTTCCTTCCCGACAAGGCGATCGATGTGCTCGATGAAGCGTGTTCCCGCGAACGATTGCAGCGGACCACACGCCCCCCTGACCTGACCGAGGTCGAAGGTCAGATCGAACAACTGCAACGTGAGAAGAATGAGGCAGTCTTCTCCCAGGATTTTGAACTGGCTGCGGAGATCCGAGACCATCTGGAGAATCGAAAGAACTTCAAGTCTCAGATCGTTCAGGACTGGAAAACCAGTTCCAAGGAAATCGACGGTAAGGTGGATAGTTCTAGCATCTCCTTCACCGTCTCCGAGATGACTGGCGTTCCTATCCAGAATCTTCAGGAGGAAGAAGCCAGTCGGCTGAGGAAGATGGAGGAAACGCTCCACCTCGATGTCGTCAGTCAGGATCACGCCATCAACTCCATCAGTCGCGCAACGCGCCGTGCCAGAGCGGGCCTCAGAGATCCTCAGCGGCCGATGGGATCCTTCGTATTCGTCGGCCCCACCGGTGTTGGTAAGACTCTGGTCGCCAAATCCCTGGCCAAGTTCCTGTTCGGGACTGAAGACGCCTTGCTCACCATCGACATGTCCGAATACGCAGAGAAGCACTCCATCTCGCGCTTGATCGGATCCCCTCCCGGTTACGTCGGCTACGATGAGGGTGGGCTGTTGACTGAAAAAGTGCGGAGAAAGCCATACATGGTGATCCTCTTCGACGAGATCGAGAAAGCTCATTCAGACATCTCGAATACCCTGCTCCAGGTACTGGAAGAGGGGCGTCTGACCGACGCCTTCGGCCGCAAGGTCGACTTTCGCAACACCATCGTGGTGTTCACTTCGAATCTCGGGGTGCGGGAAGCTGAAAGCCGTTCCTCCCTTGGATTCGGTGAATCCCAGGAGGACCAGAACGCCTCTCAAAAAGCCGTGCTCGATGCGGTGAAGGCCTTCTTCCGCCCGGAGTTCCTCAACCGTGTCGATGAAGTGGTGGTCTTCGACGAATTCACCGAGGAGGATCTGATCAAGATCCTCAACCTGGAAGTTTCCAAGTTGGAGGCCCGGATCGCCGGGTTGGATCTGAAGATCACCATCGATGAAGCCGCCAAGTTGTTCCTGGTCCGCGAGGGATCAGGACCAGGATTCGGCGCCCGTGGCCTGCGCAGAGTGCTGGAAGATCATCTCCAAGATCGCATCGCCGATTTGATCCTAGATGGAAAACTCAACAACGGTGGTCTGGTCAAGGTCACTCTCGATCAAAACAATCAAGTGGCGGTCAATATCGAGGAACAAGACAAGGTCAACTGAACGAAACATCAAGAATCCGAGACAGTGCCCACCAGGCCCGAGGGTCCTCTTCCTTGAGGATCCCGGGCCTTTCTCATGTTATTGTGAACTGGCCTCCGGTGAACCGAAACGAGAGAAGCGGTGATGGACCTCCAGGATTGCCCCCACTGTGGATCGCCGGTGATGCCTCGTAGCATCTGCTGCAAGGCATGCGGCAGCGATTTTGAAACGGGCTGGCAGGATCCTGGCGAAATCGAGTACTCGTCGATCGAACTGCCAGAATCATCTTCATACTCTGATTCGGTTCAGACCCGCAGGAGTGAACACCTCAAAAGGACCGGATTACTGACCCTTGGTCTGTTGTGTTTGGGTGTGGTGGGCACAATTTATCTCCCTACCCGGGAGATGATCCTGGCCTGGTTAGCCCTCGGGCTGTTGCTGCGAATGATCCAAGAAAAAGACTGAATCCACTCCTCAGCAAGCCCCACTCTCGTCACTTCTGGTCGATCGATCGGTCGCGGCTTCCTCGCCACACCACCGTCAGGATTCCCAGGACCACCAAGGGTCCTCCGGACCAGAACTCTTCCGGGGGCGCTTCCCGCAATCCCGGATAGATCCACACGATCATCGGAGCCACAGCCACCTCCCCGAGAAACGCCGTCGAAACCACCGAAGGAGGCAAGTGCTTCAGTGCGGCGTTGAGGGGAGTGTGACCCAGCAGCGTCGGAAAAAGCGCCAACATTGCGGCGAGCCACCATTCCTGACCATTTTCCGGGAGCAGCAAGCCAGCGGATGTTCCGCTCGCCCCGGATATCAGCAGATAAACCGCCAGTACCAAGGCCGCGATCGAATAGGTTCGACTGGTATAAACCGCCGTGGAAAGTTGCCGGGTGGCGGACCTGCCAGCGAAGATGTAGCCCACGAAAGCGACCGATCCGACCAGCGCCAGCGTGATCCCCACCATAGACTCCACGCCGGTTCCTTCAGCGCTGGCAGCTTTGGCCAGGATTCCGGTTCCGAACAGGGTCACGACCACTCCTGCCAGACGCCACCGATCTGCCGACGCCGGCCTCCGCATCACCTCGATGGAGTACACGATCACCGGATGCACGTACACCAGCACCACCGATGTGGCGACCGACAGAAACTTGAGGGACGCCATCCAGGCACCGAAATGAAGTGCCAGACAAACTCCCGCGATGGAGACCGCTCGACTAGCGGTGGCCAGTGGCTGTTGCTGGCCGCTCTTCCAGGCAAACCACCACAGCACTGGAGCCGCCAGCAGCAGCCGACGAAAAGCCAGATTGACCTCGTCGCTTTCGGAGAGCCGGATCCAGAGAGTGGCTGTCGAGACCCCGAAGATCCCGATGCCCAGAAGCCACCAGACAGCTGCTCGCTGTGGAATCGATGACTGCATCGGGTGACTCAAACGGAGCCAGGATCTTGCCAGACGCCATCGATCCGGTGCCTGCCCTTTGCAGCCGATCGTAGATCAGCAGGAAGTAATTGATCCGGAAATCCTTGCCAGCAAACCGGTCGAACAAAGCGCTGGATCGATGCAGCACCTACCGAAGTCCAACGCGAGTCGGTGGTGGCTGGCCATGGACCTCCGTGATGCATCGCCTCCCCCACCTCGACTCCGGTTGGCATCCCATTGAAGAGGATTCTGCCCACCCGATCTTCCAGCAGATCCAGCAACTGTCTGAAATTCTGCAGTTCATCCGTCGTGCCGTGGACCGTGGCAGTTAATTGCCCCTCGAGAGTTCGTGCGACCCGTAACATCTCTTCGAGACTGGAGCATTCCACGAGCATCGTGCTGGGTCCGAACACCTCTCCCTGTAATGTCTTGTCCGCGATGAAACTCAGTGCATCCGCTTGTAATAGAGTCGCTTCGGCATCGCAGGCGCCACTGCCCGTCGGACCTCGGCGCAGCACCTCGACTCCATGACTTGATGCCAGTTGCTCCAATGCGCCGCTGTATCCCTCGCGGATTCCAGGATGAAGCATGGTTCCTGGTGGCTCACTGCACAGCGACGCAGACAGGCTCTCCTTGAATGCTTCGCCGTGGTCATCGGAAACGGTGACGATGATTCCGGGTGAGGTACAGAACTGACCCACCCCCAACCTTACGCTGACAGCGATCGAACTGGCGATTTCCTCGCCCCGAGTGGCGAGTGCCTCGGGCAAGATGAAAACCGGATTGGCACTTCCCATCTCGGCAAAGACCGGTACCGGAACTTCACGAGTGGCCGCCAATTTCCACAGCGAGATTCCTCCAGAACGTGACCCGGTGAATGCGACCGCGGCGATGCCCGGATGCTGAACCAACTGCGTTCCGACATCGAAGGACTGACCCTGCACCAGACTAAAGATGCCAGCGGGCAATTCAGCATCTCGAACCGCTTCCTGAAGTGCTTTCCCGATCAGTTCACAACATCCAGGGTGTGCAGGATGTCCCTTGGCGATCACCGGACAACCGGCCGCCAGCGCACTGGCGGTGTCGCTTCCTGCGATACCGAAGGCGAGTGGAAAATTACTGGCTCCAAAAACGGCCACCGGACCAAGAGCTCTCATCCGACGACGTAGATCGGGACGGGGTACGGGCTGTCGATCGGGTAGTGCAGTTTCGATGATGCTCTCGGTGAAGATCCGCTCACGCAACACGCTGGCAAACATACGCAACTGGTTACAGGTACGGCCCCTCTCGGCCTCAAAGCGACCCTCGGGAAGCCCGGTCTCCTCGACTCCCCGCTTCGTGATGGCCGCTCCCGCTTGCTCGATTCGAGCGGCGGCGGCATCGAGCAAACGAGCCCGAGCTTGTGGATCTTCCGCTCCCCTCGATTCATGAACCTGAAACGCTGCCGCGACCGCAGCATCGATTTGATCCGCCGTTGCGTCGGAAAACTGCGGCGACAGTCGCTCACCACTCGCGGGATTGGTCGCATGAAAGGTGCCCTGGCCTGCGACCGATTCCCCTGCAATCAGGTGTACTCCCTCGATGCTCATCGCTGCTCCTTCACATCTGCAAACGGATTGGTCGCCAGAGATGAACGAATTACGGTCATCGCTTCCTCACGAAGAGCACCCATCGCCGGGAATCGGGGAGCACGTACATTGTCAGATCCCATTCCCACCTCTTGCTGCACCAACTTGATCAACTGGACAAACTCTGGAACGCAGTCGAGTCGCAACAGTGGCAAGAACCAGCGGTAGATTCGATCGGCTTCTCGAGCGGCGGCTGGATCTTCAATTCCCTGCATCGCCTTGTCGAATAAGACCACCGATTCCATCGGCAAAGCATTGACCAGGCCGGCAATCCAGCCGACGGCTCCCTGTCGAACCGCTTCCACCACCATGTCATCCAATCCGGCAAACAGCGCCAGCCGATCTCCGACCAACGAATGAACCGCTGTGATTCGTCGAGAATCTCCGCTCGAATCCTTCACGGCCATCAAATTTGGAGCCCGCTCGGCGAGACCCGCAATCCAACTCGGCTCAAAATCAACTCCATAGGCGATGGGATTGTTGTAGAGCATGCAGGGTAGATCGGTCGCGCCGATCACGGCCTCGACATGAGCTTCGACTTCAAAAAATGGTCCCTTGTGGATGTACGGTGGCAAAACCATCAATCCGCGGGCACCCATCACGCTGGCACTTGCCGCGAGTCTCCCCGCTTCCTGGGTCGAGGCTGCAGCGATTCCTGGAATGACCGGGACTCGATCATCTGCTGCACGGACCACGGTATCGATAACCCGCTCCTTCTCAGCGAAAGAGAGAGTTGCACCCTCCCCAAGAGATCCGCAGGGAATAATCCCGGCCACTCCCTGATCGATCAGCCAGCGGCAGTGCAGCGATAAGAATGCGAAATCGACCTGCCCAGATTCATCGAACGGGGTCGTGATGGCGGACATCACCCCTGCCCAGGTCATCGATTGATTTGATTCAATACTCATCGAGTCTTCTCCAATGCAGATGGTCTTCCTTCTTCAACACTCCACGCTCCAGCATATACTCGTAGAAACCGGGCAGACAATCCATCTTGCCGAGCCTCTTCGCCGAGCCTTCGAGTCCCTTGTTGTAGTGGGCCGGGGTGGGTTGGGGTGCCGTGCAACACCATCGATTCAGAGATGCTTCAACTCCTCGAAGACATCCGACCCCGACGAACCACCAAAATGAACAGTACCGGAGCCCCCAAAGCCGCAGTGATGACACCGACTGGAATTTCGCGTTGTTCCCAGAGTACTCTTCCGATCGAATCGCACAGCGGCAAGAACACCACCCCAAGCAAGATCGAGGCCGGCAGCAAGATCCTCGGTGCAGAACCCAGAACTCGTTTCACGAGGTGAGGGCAGATCAATCCGACAAATGCGATGGGGCCGCAGGTCGCGACGCACGCCGCCACCCCGAGAGATGCAAGACCGAGTCCCAAGGTTCTCACCCTGGTCACCTCGACACCACGTGTCCGCGCTCTCTCGATGCCGGAGACCAGAACTTCAAGGGGCCGAATCAACCACAACATGCCAGCCAGGGAGATCACCACAAAGGGAGTCAGCATCGAGATTCGATCGGGACCAAGGATGGTCAGGCTCCCGAGTGACCAGCGCAGCGCACTAAGAGAAGTCACCTGATCGATGCCGAGCCGTAATCCCGACGCCATCGCCCCAGTCGCCAGCGTCAGGGCGATACCAGCCAGCAACACATCCTCGGTGCGAGCACGATCCCGCGCCGCCACCGAAGCGATGACCAGCGTCACCAACAGAGCACCTGCAAATGCCGCAGCAGGGAGTATCGGGAGTCCCATCCAGGTACTCCCGCTACCGAGCACCAGTGCGGCCAGCACTCCCAGGGTGGCCCCCGCGGTGGTTCCGATGGTACTGGGCGTCGCCAGAGGATTGCGCAGCAGGATCTGCACCACCGCTCCTGCGGCTGACAGCACCGCCCCGACCATGGCGCCGGCCAAAGCACGAGGGAGTCGCAACTCGCGCAATATCCACTGCCCGTGCTCATCGTCCAGTGATGGACCGATCCATGCGGTCGCCAGCGCGATCACGATCGCCAACACGACCCAGGGCAGCCAGCGTAAGAGAGCCATCATTCGACCGGCTCCTCACCAGGGATCCAGTACTCTCGATCACCCGCGACTGCGCGCTCGAAAGGGATACCATGAACCCTCTTCAATCCCTCGCCGAGATCTCCATCTCCCAGCCTTCCTTGCCATGCGATTTTGCCTTCTCGCAGACCAACCACTCTCGTCTCGACGGCATCGATGTGTCCCAGCAGATGTACATCATGAAGCACCACCAGCACGGTATTTCCCTGCTCGAGACGCTTTGACAGGAACTTGAGCGTCCTCGCGCGCCACACCGGGTCCAGATGATTGGCCGGTTCATCGAGGAGCCAGCACTTCGATTCCTGTGCCAGCATCGAGGCCAGTTCGATGCGCTGTCGTTCACCACCGGAGAGTTCGTTGATCCAACGGTCGACGAGCGAAGCGGCACCCGCATCTTCGAGCGCTCGATGCGCCGCCTCGATGCCATCTTGACGAGATTCGCTGAAACGGAAGCGGGCGGAAGCCACCACATCCTCGACCCGCAATCTTTCCGCAGGAAGACTATCTTGGGGCAGCCACGCCATCGAGGCCGCACGCTGTCGCGCCGTGAGATCCGTCAGCGGTCGCCCTTCGATCTGGACACTGCCAGAATCGAGGGCCACCAGTCCAAGCAACGCCCGCAGTAGAGTGCTCTTTCCCGAGCCGTTGGGGCCGATGATGGCGACCATCTGCCCTTCACCCACTTCTAGCGTCAACTGGTCGAGAATCGGCCGATCGCCAGCAATGACCGTGGCCTGATCCAGTGCCAACAGGGTTACCACCGTGCACCCCCAGTCGCCAATCGCTCCACCTCCAGTTGGATGGCCCCGACCAGGTCGAGCAGTTCCGGTCCTTCATCGAGAATCCTGGGCCCGAGGACTTGCCCCACTGCACCACCGGTCACAGCACCCAACCCTGCGAGGTGTCGATAGCGATCGAGCACGGACTGCGATCTCTCTTCCTCTGGTGCACTACTCAGGTGCAGGATGATGTCGGGATCGATGGCCAGCAGCCGTTCGAAGGAAATCTGCGGCGTACCGGACATCGGTTTCTCGATGGCGTTACGAAACCCTGCAGCCCTTAGCACCGCTCCGTGAATCGAGTTTGGCTTGATGACCCAGGGTCCCCCGGAGGCGTCCAGTTCAGTTCCGATGACTAGCAACACTCGTGGTGCATCTTCAGCCACTCCCGACCCGGCGAGTACCTGCTCGAAACGATCTGCCAGTTGATTCGCTGAAGATTCCCGTTCCACTACAGAACCGATGCGACGGATGCTACCCGCCACTTGCTCCACCGATGACCAGGGCAGTTCAATCGTTTCTCCTACTCGTGCCAGTTCATCCCTCGGCAACCCTACGGCACTCCTGACCAGCAAGATTCTAGAACCGCTTCGAACAATTCGTTCCAGGTCGGGAGACAGTGCCGTCCCTCCCCTGCCCACGCCATCGATCTGAGGGCAGTAGTCACTGATCAACGAGATGGATTGTTCCGCACCGATCGCCAGCAATGTTCCGGTGATGCAAGGAGCCAGTGAAACGACTCGGTTCCCTGAACTTCCATCCGAAGAGACGATTGCAGTGGTGCGTGGGAATTCATCGGTGGACACGAGGCCAGCGATGCCGATGGCCAGTGCAGCGAGGGCGAAGATGATGATGAGGGATCCACGGTCCAAGGTCTTGCTCCGAACTGGGGTGATCCTGGAGAAGATAACCGATCCAGACCCAACGACACCCCACGGTCACCGCGAGATTTCACCTTTGCCGGGGCTGGTCGACCAAGGTGGCCGCACCGAATCGGATCGAATCTCTCCCCGTGCCTGCAGAATCGCCATGCAGACCCTTCCCTGGCAGGGTCCCATGCCGATCCGGCACAGGACTCTCGCCTCCCGGCTGGAAACAGATCGATCGACGCTCCCTGCGGTCACATCCTCGCATCGACAAAGCACCACATCTCCCTGCCCCTGGTGAAACAGCTCCGGACGAAGGGAATGAGCCGCCTCGAGTGCCGCACCCCACACCTGGTGGCGCCTCACTCGTGCCCTCAGGTGTGCCCTGGGAGCCCGGCCCGCCGCGCTGATTCCTGCCACCAGACCGCTGTCGATGGCGGCTTCACAACCGGCGATCCCGGTCGGTTCACCGGCGCAATAAACTCCTTCGACCCCGGTCCACTGCTGATGATCGACCGCAACGCAACCATCATCGAGGATCCGGCAGCCGAGCCCTTCGGCGACTCTGGTCTCCGGAATCAGTCCGAATCCAACCGCCAGTCCATCGACCTCTTCGATACGAATTCCATTCTCGGTGCGGAGATGAACCCGCTCGACCCTCTGATGCCCCTCCGCCTTGACTGGCCAGCTCGATGAGAGTTTTTCGACATCCCGAAGCGACTTCCACAGAGCCCACGTCTGTCGCACTCGAGTTGTGGATTGCAGCACTCTCAACAGCAGTGGAATTCGATTGAAGTAGGAAGCCTGCTCGACCAGTAATACCGAAGCACCTTGCTGCCGTGCCAGCTGAGCCACTGCCAGCAGTAACGGGCCGGTTCCCGCCACCACCAGTCGCTTGCCCTTTACATCCAATCCACCCTTGATGAGAGATTGCAGTGCTCCGGCTCCGACCACTCCAGGAAGAGTCCAGCCAGGAAATGGCAGGAAGCGTTCCCTCGCTCCGGTGGCGATGACCATTCGATCGCACTCGATCTCCACCGATTCTCCGCTCGCGACCGATGTCGCCTGGATCCGCCCCGGTTCCCCATCGGTGACGCTGTATCCGTGAAGCCTGCGAACTCCGGCTCTTTCCGCTCGCTCGATCCAGCTGCGGGCCTCTGCCGGGGCCCGCTTCAGGTGAGCCCAGATCCTTCCTCCGGGAGCGGGAGACTCGTCAACCACCAGCACGTCCATCCCCAGTTCTGCCGCCGCGCTGGCCGCCGCCAATCCTGCCGGTCCAGCACCGATGACCACCAGGTCAGCCACTTGCCGCTGCGACGGCGAGATCACCAGAGCCCCGAGTGGCGACGGTCCCAGATCTCGTTCCGTCTCCACCCGCATCTGATCTCGAACCCGGATCAAGCAGCTTCTCACCCCCCGGTGACCGTCGATCACCGCACGACACTCGTGGCAACTCCCCATCGCACACAAGGCTCCCCGTGGCTGACCAGTCGGAGATCTTCTCAGCGAAACGAATCCCAGTTCGAGCAAGGCGGCGGCCAGTTGGACACCTTCGGTCACCTCGACCCAGACACCATCGAGCCGAATCTTTACCTTTCGATCGCCACTCATCGGTGTACGCCCGCCATCAATAACTCGATGCGCTCCGCCGCCATCCCGGCATCTATGATCGCTCCCGCCAGTGAAGCCAGGCGGGCCACATCCAGCAGGTGTTCGAGGTCACGATCCAGATCGATACGATTCAGTAGCATCGGTTGCCGCTGGTGACCATTGAGCCAGGCGGTAAAGGCGAGCCCCGCCTTGTAGAGGTGGGTCGGTGCCGCAAAGACTCGCTGACCGTAGTCCTCGCACGGTTGCATCCAGCGGCGATACCCGGCGAGGTCTCCTGCCGCCAGGTGACGCAAGGCTCGTCCTGCAGGAACGGCAATCCCATCGAGTACTCCCAGCAAGGCATGACTGAAATCACCATCGGGAACCTGACGGTCGCCGATGGTGACGCTCTGAGTGGGGATCTCGCCATCTCCTGCGATGAGATCACAGAAGTGATGATCGTCTCCAGTCAGCACGATCTGGCCACGCTCCCGACACCGCTTTCGTACCCCGATCTCCAGATCGTGGTCCAGCATCGACATCTTGACCCCACGAACCTTGTCGGAATCGATGCTGAGAATTTGATCGAGACTGTCTCCGGGAAAGTAACCTTCCAATTCTGCCAGGAACATCGGACCGAGCCAGTGAAGAAATAAAGGCCCCTCGCTCTGCTCGATGATGGATCGGTAGATCGAAACGTATTGTTGCTCGTCGCAATTCCAGCGACAGAGCCACGGCATCGGCAAGATGATCGCAGTGCCACCGGCTTGCTGGATGATATGAACTTGCTCAACCACGGCATCGATTAACGTCGCGGGATCCAACACCTCGTCGCACTGATCTGCTCCGGCTCCCGCTATAAAGCCTGTTTCCAATTGAAGTTCCCCACACTGTTCGATCAGCCTACGTGCGGCCGGCCAACCCAGTTCGAATCGCTGGGCGGTATCCATCGCCTCCGCAATACCGAATCCCTCAGCGGCCAGATGCTGGCGAAACGCCATCGTCTGGTCCCAGTCGACCATCTCGATGGCATCTGCAGCGCTAGATCGTGGAGTGGCGTCATCCTTCAGGATGATATGAGCCGCAGCATAGGCGATCCGAACCGGATCTGCGGCAGCCGGTTGCGGCTCACTTGCGAGCAATCCGTCTTCCAGCCAGACCGATTCCCCATCGGGGTTTGGGAGTTCGATCTTCATCCGGTCAGTTGTTCTAACCAGCCGGGCACTGCCGTGGCTGTCTTCCAGATCAAGAACGCACTCAGCACCAAGGTGGCGAGCAGGATCAATCCCTGCCACAGCATCGCCTTGGGGCCTTGCGGCCGATCCTCACCGAGATACTCCTTGGATCGCTGCATCTTGAGGATCCCGATGTAAACTGCTGGCAACAAGAATCCGGTCAGGATGGTCGTAGGGACGGCGATCCAGATCGCCATGTCACCCCAGTAGAATGCACCCAGAATACCGGGTGTTGGCAGCAGGCAAGCCAATCGGAACCGTTTTGAACCGACTTGCCAGCCGAGGGTTTCACAGGCTGCAAATCCGCAACAAATCATGTGCATGGTGATACTGCTGGTCACCATTCCCAGCAATCCGAGGTCAAAGAGGATGCGCGAAGCGCTGGTACCGCCGAGGATCTCTGCCGCATCGATGGGAGCGAATCCCTTGCCAGGAAACGAGATCCCACCGGGACCGAAGGTACTGGCTGCCGCCACCACGATGAGGGTGGTCGTCAACAGATACGGCACGAACATTCCGGCAAACAGATCGAATCTCGCAAGAGAGCGATGCTCCCTGCCCCAGCCCCTAGCCAGCAGCGAGTAAGGATAGAGAAAAACCATGTTGGCTCCGATCGCTGCGGCCAATCCAGCCACCACTATGCTCAGGGCGTCCACCGACTTCGACTCATCCCCGTCAGGGGTATAAATCTCGCCGACACCTCCTGGAATGAAGCCGGAAAGAAATGCACCCACATCGCTGATTCCTGTTTTCGCCACGACCACTGCAAAACACAACACGATCATCCACACCATCACCTGCATGCTGCGCTCGAACAGTTTCAGCAAGGCGGGAGATCGCCCATAGGTGGTCGACCAGATGATCGCCCACCCGAGCACCAGTAAACCACCGGTCCCGCGCGAGATTCCGATCTCGCTGACGAGTCCAATGTCTTCGATGGCTGCCGAGGCGAGTGCGTACTGAGCAAAGTGCCAGATCACACTCGACAGCACGGCACCGGCGATGAAGGCGAAGGCAAAGAAGGGTCCCGCATGCTCGCGGATCGCCGCCAATGGTCGCTTGCCGGTCGAAAGGGTCTGGTGTGCAACCGCCGACAACACGGCCAGCCCAAGTAGCATCGAGAGTGGCGCCACCCACAGTAATTGGTATCCGAAGGCTCCACCGGCCATCAAGGTCGCAGCCGCAGTGCCCCCTCCGAGGGTCAGAGAACTCTGTAGATAGCCAGGACCACCTCGCCGGAGAAAAGCGCCCCAGCGCTTCGTGATGGGTGCAGATTCTAGCGAAGTGAGCCACTTCTTTTCCTCGGCCAGAGCAACCGGATCGGGTGGAGCCACCATCGGAAGGTCGATGGAATTCTGGGAATCGGCTTCTGGTTCACTCAATGGTTCTCCCCTTCTCTGGCGATCTGCCTGGACCTCGCCTTGGCGGATTTCAACTCCGCTGCGGCGGGGTGCGACTTGTAATAATCATCGAGCGGAAAACAACCGCTCAACAATCCATTTCTCGGTGCGGTAGTGCAGTCACTGAAAGTTCTGCACACCAGTTTCTTCGGCATCGTACGGCCGTGGATGACATCCCTGGGTAACTCTGGATAGGAGAGCATCGATCTTCCGAGGCCGATGACATCCTGAAATCCTTTGCGGATCTCATACTGGGCCACCGCCGGTAACCACTCCTGCAGATAGGTCCAGCCGGTGCCGACCAAACCCAGATCTGGGAATGCCTGTCGTACCGCTCTTGCCGCCTGGAGATGCGCTGCGACTCCCACCAGTGGATCTTCCGGAGGCGGATAGCCGTCACTGGGAGGGTATTGCGCGGGCCTCTGACGATGAGGACACCAGTAGGGCGAACCGATGGTCAGGTTGAGCCATTCGATGCCGACCTCTTGTAACAACGCGATCAATTGCAGCGGCTCAGTCCAGTTTGGGTTGAGTGGGTCTGAAGGATCGATGCCAAAGCCATAAGGGTAGATTTCACCATCGGGCCAGTCCGCTTCTCCCTCACCCAGTTCTGATTTCTTGAAGGGAATCACATCGGTGACCGAAAGGCGCACTGCGATTCCCAGTCCCGGTGCGGCACTCCGGACCGCTGCGATCAATTCTCTCAACAGTCGACTGCGACCGTGTAGATCTCCGCCATATCGACCGGGTCTTGTTCTCGCCGACAGCAACTCGTGCAACAGGTACCCGTGACACGCCTTGATGTCGACGAAATCGAAACCCGCCTTCTGAGCGCATACCGCCGCCTCGATGTAGCGCTCTGCGATGGATTCGAGTTCGCCATCGTCGAGCAGTTGTTGAGGAGTTGCTGCGACTCTCGCATCGAGGATCGGATGCTGAAATGCAATCCTCGGTGACGGACCCGCCGGGGTCGGTCGAGACCAACGCCCTGAGTGAGTCAGTTGTAAACCCACCATCGAATCAGTGGGAGCTTCCATTCCGATCGCATCATGGCCGAAAGCGATGGACTGTCGCAGCGACTCCAGCGCCCGGCAACTCTTCTCGGAATCGCTATGGAACAGTTGATTCGGATTGGCCCGGCCATCCTCCACAACTGCGAACGCCTCACCGCCCCAAATCAATGCAGCCCCACTCTCTCCGAAGCGTCGCCAGCGCCGGAGTGTCTCCGGCGATGGCGATCCATCACGATGGGCGTCCCAACCCTCCATCGGATGCACTGCAAATCGGTTGGAGAGAGACCAGCCCCCCTTCTCCAGTGATGACCCGAGCGGTCCTGGAGATTCCACCTCGTCATCGAGGTCCAACTGTTCGTCGATCTCCTTCAAGCGAGCACGGAAGGAGGCTGCATCCTTGTACTTGTTCGGAGATCTGATCTTCATCCCTTTTCTTCCGCTCGTTTGGCCAGCACCGAACGTCGCTGGTGAGCCGCCGGTTCGACGGTGCAGCCATAGCCTTCGCAATCGAGAGATCGAATCGAAAGATTTCCGTCTTCGATATGAAGTTCGGCTCCGTCCCCGATCCCTCGGTAGAGATCTGGATGATCCTTCACCAGGGTGGCGACCTCCGAGTCTGGAAGATGATCGAGCCCCCTGAAGTAGTGATGGCCATTTCGTTCGACATGGTGCAACCCCAGTGCCGCCACCGTCAGCAAGTCCTGATGCAATCCCCACGGTGGTAAATTGGTCAGATCCTCACCGCTGATGAAAGCCGCTCCTTGGTGGATGTCGCACAGACCCTGGTGAGCGATCGAACGCGCGACGCCCTTGCAGTTCTTGGCAGAGACCCCCCGATATCCAAGGCGAAGTGCCTCCGGAAAAGCCTCCGGGCCATGGTCTGCCTCATCGATGATGACGGGTGCGAACTTTGCCAGTTCGCCGGGATGAGCGCTCTCCTCGAAGGTCAAGGAGCGTGGCACCGGTTGTTCGATACTGACGATCGATTCGATGAAGGTGGACCCGGGCGACTTCGCTGACAAATCCTCCAGTACCAGCGCCAGCTGCGCTGGATCGGCGTACTGCTCGTTCCCATCCAGAGTCACCCGGTATCCAGGCGAGGCTTCCCGCTCGAGAACTTGGGCCACTCGATGGAGCCGCTCCAGATCCTGCTGCGGATCCCCTCCGACCTTGACCTTGAACCAGGCTAGACCGTGACGACGAATATCCTCGACCAGCGTCACCGGAAGACCATCTTCTGGAGCTCCTTCCGAAGCCTCCTCTAGATCATCGAGCAAACCAACCGTGTGCCGAACCGCAATCGTCGTTGGCAAGGGTGCCGGATAAAACTTCCAACCCGCAAGACCGGGATGAAAACGATCGGGCTTGATCTTGAACAGATCACACTCGAGAGCGTCGATGAAGGACACACCAACACCTCGACAGGCGGCGTCCATCATCGCTCGTTCCCAGATCGCACACCCAAACCCTCGGGTCAAACGATCAGCGGCAGTGACGGGGACCGACAGGACTCGGTCTTCAAAGGTTCTCCAGTAATGATCAAAAACAGAGGCCTTGGTACCATCGAGCAAAATCTGACCTGCAACCTGGATGCTATCTACCAGCGACTCGATATCACCTTCGACCGATCTCTCGAGATTCTTCTCGAACCAGCGCGGCACCAGCAATTCTGATGTATAGCCAACCAGGGGAGTCCCATCGGAAGTTTCGGCATGAAGAGTGGCCACCGCCATCGGTGCCTCGGTGAGAGTATGCACCCCGAACCGGAATGGGATTCGTGTGTTGCATTCCATCAGTTCCAGTTCGATCGCTGTCACCGTGATCTGCAACAGTGGTCCTTCCTGAGATGAGTTCGATTCACCAGCGGTCTGACCGCGGGGAACCCCTGGGTCAACGGCTGCATCGTGCCCTGTGCTTTGCCCGGATCAAGAAGTGGTCATACTTCGAGCCGGATCCCACGCTCGAGGATCGATGGGGCTCCTCGTGCCGTAAATCGAATCCTTGATCAATTGAGCCGCCGCAGGAGCCTGGGTGATCCCCAGCCCCTCGAATCCACTGGCGATCCAAACCCCGCGCTGGGCCGGAACGGGACCGATTAAGGGCCTCGAATCGGCAGTCGCCGCCCGCGTGCCGCTCCAACAGCGCAGGATCGGCAATCTGCCGATCCCTGGTAGGAAACGATCACAGCGAGCGATGATCTTCTCCATCAGTTCCCGGTCGACCGCTCCGGCCTGCCTCGGTCGACGACTCGACCCGATACAAAGCTGGCCAGTGGATCTGGGCAAGATGGCACAGGCCACCGCTTCTTCCACCACACCGTGAGCCCCCTGCTGGTATCCCGCCTCCACCACGTGGTGAGTCAGTACCCGGGTTCCACGAGCAGTGATAGCGAGTTGGCCTTCGCGCGGAACGATCGGCACCTCGATTCCCGATTCTTCAAGCAGATCAAGGGCATTCAAACCAGAGGCAATCACGATGGCATCGGCTCCGATGCAGTTCCCATCGGCCAGTCGGACCATTCCAGTTTCCACCGAAGAGACTGTCACCCGTGGACGAAAAGTGGCCCCCATCTGCTTCGCCTCTTGCATCATGGCAGCGGCAACTACCGGGGCGTACAAGACTCCATCTTCAGGCAACCGAAGTCCTCCAACCAGATCCCTGGCCAAGGCAGGCTCCACATCGCTGAAGGACTTCCCTTTCAGCAACTCGACACTGATTCCCGCCGATTCGAGTCTCGCTGCAGACCTGGCGAGTTCTTCGAAGGTGGCATCGTCTTCAGCCATCCAGAGGGTACCGGTTTCGATGAATCCGTCCTCACCTGCGATCTCGGGTGAATCATCTCGCCAGATCGACCTGCCGAGCTTGCAAAGTTGCAATCCCGCTTCATCTCCATCGTTGACGACGATGTGCCCCATTCCCGCTGCGGTTCCCCCTCGAACTCCCACCGCCTCGCCCTGGTCCACCACCAACACCTCGGCCCCGGAACGAGCCAGTGTTCTGGCACAGCAGACGCCGACCACCCCCGCACCAACGATGACCACCTTGAGGTTTGCCATCAATTGGCCCCGCCTGCGACCTCGATCGCCTGCTGATAAACGTCCACGGTTTCCCGGGCACAGGCTTGCCAGTCAAAGGTCTCTGCATGCTTCCGCGCCAGTTCCTTTTCCTTCTGCTCATGACCCAGCGCCCTGTGCAAGGCCGCCGAGATCGAGGCTGGATCATCGGGATCACATTTCTCAGCCATCTCCCCAGCGATCTCAGGGGCGGCACCAGTATTGGAAATCACCACCGGCGTGTCACAGGCCATCGCTTCCAGCACCGGCATTCCGAATCCCTCGTAGTGAGTTGGGTAAAGCAGTGCACGAGCCGACGAGTAAAGCGCCGGCAACACATCGTCACCATGCCAACCAACCAGATGAACTCGACCCTGTCCTTCTCTCTCGATCAGACTGAGAAGTTCATCTCCACCAAATGAGGGCTCCCCGGCGATCACCAGCGGGATCTCCCCCAGATCTGCGGCAAGAAACCCCTCGATCAACCCGGGGATGTTTTTCCTGTGTGAAAGATCTCCAACATAAATGATGGCACCCTCGGGAATTTTTCGGGCAGCGAGGATGGGGGCGGCTTCCACTGGTGGAATCGGACGGAACACCGGATCGATGCCATGATGGACCACAACCACCTTGTTCGGATCGCAATCAACGCCCTCCAGGAAATCGCGGCGCGTCGTTTCGCTGACTGCGATGATGCGATGACACTGACTCGCCAGAGACTGGTATGCCGCAAGCTTCTTGTCGCGAAACTGCCGCGTGGAAATGTAGAAATCTCTCTTCTTCTCTGGAAGTAGATGCACCACATCGTGAAGCGTCGCCACTCTCGCAGATCTCCATCGTGGCACTCGAGAATCGGTCACATGGACCACATCCGGCCGAGCCCACGCGGGCCACCACGGTTCCTGGATCCAAAAGCTCCGAATCGTGGGGATCCTCAATCGATGTCGATGACGGTGCAGATGAGAACAGCGGGTCCCGAGCGAAATCGTTGACCCTATATCGTCCAGCGCCCGCGCCAACTGGGCGGTATATCTGCCGATCCCTGTGGGTCGGGGAGTGCATGCAGCAGTGGCGTCGATGGCGATGCGCACAGGACCTCCGAAAGAAGGATAGGGCAGGATCAGTTACAGGTCGATGCCATGCCGGAAGGGATCATCCGGCGGGAAGTACAGGGTTCCCTCACCACACAAGGAAGCGTGCCCGCGAATCGTCGGCACGATGCCTTCGCCTGCCACCTCGAAGGACCCCACGAAGCGAGTCCCCAGCACTCCGACCTGGAGCCAGCGGTCCCCCTCTTGCAGCGATCCTCGCTGGTACTGACACGCCATCGTGGCACTGGTACCGGTCCCGCACGGTGAACGGTCCCATTCCCGGCCCGGACAAAGGACGAAGGATCGGACTCCTGCGCCCTGATCCGGCGGCAATGGCTGATGCAATTCGATGTGATCGATTCTCTCACCGTCGGACCCACTGATTCCTGCCGAATCGAGTGCGTCACGAATGCGACTGGCCGCTTCGGTCAGTTCAGAGATGTGTTTCGAATCCACCTCGATCTCTGGGGTCTCGGTGATGAAGAACCAGTTTCCGCCCCATGCGATATCTCCGGTCACCGAGTTCCCGTCGTCGAGAGTCACGGTGCAATCTGCCACAGTTCGATGGCTGGACAGATTGCGAAGGGCAATTTCGCCGTCGTCACCCAGGTGCAACTCGACGACTCCCGCAGGAGTTTCCAGCTGACAGTTCCCCGATTCGATGCGTCCCATGTGCCGGAGCGCTTCAACAACCCCCATCGCTCCATGGCCACACATTCCGAGAGCCCCTACATTGTTAAAGAAGATCACACCCGACTCACAGTCCGACAGTGAACTCTCGACCAGCAGCGCGGCGACCATCGCTTCATGTCCTCTGGGCTCCCGAACAATGCCGGCTCGAAGCGAGTCATGATCGCGTAGAAGTACATCTCTCTGATCTGCCATGCTGCCAGAACCGAGATCGGGAAACCCTCCGATGATCACACGGGTCGGCTCGCCGGCGGTGTGAGTGTCGATATAGTGAATCGGGCTCGTGACCATCCCTAGAGAACCCGTGCCACCAGTAGACCTTGACGCATCGGCAGGATGGTTCCCTGTAACCTTGAATCGTCGGCGACCATCCTGTTAAACCGGTCGATGGCTACCCGACTCGGTTCTCCATCGATGGCATCTGGAATCCAGCCGTCTCCAGCACCCAGTACGTTGTCTGCAACGATCAGACCGCCACTTCTCATCAGCGGCATTCCCGCCTCCAGGTATCCCGGATATTCAGTCTTGATCGCATCGAGAAACAACAGGTCACAACTACCCACTCCCAGTTCCTCGACCAATCGAGGCAGTAGTTCCAACCCTTCACCAAGACGAACATCGATTCTCGTTTCGCCCGCTCGCTCGATCGACTGCCGTGCGAACTCGGCATGCTCTGGAGAGGCATCGATGGTTACGATTCGACCATCCACAGAGAGGCCCTGTGCCAGTGCAAGTGCGCTCGCACCTCCGAGGGTCCCCACTTCCACGACCAGCTTCGCTCCCCCGTCTCTCGACAACGACGCGAGCAAGGTAAGCCAGCGCCCGACCCCGGCCCCGACAGAGATCGCTGGCAGCCCCGCTTCCAGTGAAGCTTGATGCTCGCGATCCCAACGCTCAGGGTCGTCACTGAACAGTTGATCGATGTACTGGTGGGTCCGCTCCCAGCGCTGCTGGGTCATTCCTTCACTGATAGAATCGACCATCTGTTCTCTTCTCCCTCGAGTTTCAGCGCTTTCGCTTGGCCTGTAAGTTCTCGTCCAGTTTGGTCAGAAACTCCTCGGTGGTCATGAATGGATTCTCCGGCCCAATGAGCAGTGCCAGATCCTTGGTCATGTGTCCCGCTTCCACCGTCTCGATGCAGACATCTTCCAGATCCGATGCGAACAGCCGAAGGTCCTCGTTCCCATCGAGCAGTGCCCGATGGGCAAAGCCACGAGTCCAGGCGAAGATGCTGGCGATCGGGTTGGTCGATGTTGGATTGCCCTTCTGATGCTCACGATAGTGGCGTGTCACTGTACCGTGTGCCGCCTCCGCCTCGACTGTCTGGCCATCGGGAGTCATCAGAACGCTGGTCATCAGGCCCAAAGACCCGAATCCCTGCGCCACAGTGTCCGATTGAACGTCGCCATCGTAGTTCTTGCACGCCCAGACGAAGCCACCATTCCACTTCATGGCACAAGCCACCATGTCATCGATAAGTCGGTGCTCGTAGGTGATTCCTGCATCTTCGAAGGCGGGTTGAAACTCCTGCTCGAAGACCTCCTGGAACAGATCCTTGAAGCGGCCATCGTAAGCCTTGAGGATGGTGTTCTTGGTCGAGAGGTAGACTGGCCACTTGCGCTTCAATCCGTAGTTCATGCAAGCACGAGCGAACCCGCGGATCGATTCATCGTAGTTGTACATTCCCATAGCGATGCCGGGTTGGTCGAATTGCATCACCTCGTAATTCTGGACCTCTCCCCCCTCTTTCGGGGTAAAGGTCATCGTCAGCGTTCCCGCACCTGGGACCAGGAAATCTGTCGCTCGATACTGGTCACCGTGAGCATGACGGCCGATGACGATGGAGTTGGTCCAGCCTGGAACAAGACGAGGTACATTTTCGCAGATGATCGGTTCGCGAAAAACGGTACCGCCAATGATGTTTCGTATGGTTCCGTTGGGCGATCTCCACATCTTCTTGAGGCTGAACTCCTCCACCCTTTGTTCATCGGGTGTGATGGTGGCGCACTTGACCCCTACGCCGTACTTGAGAATCGCATGGGCGGCATCGATGGTGATTTGGTCATCGGTCTCATCGCGGCTTTGCACCCCGAGATCGAAGTACTTCAGATCGACATCGACATAGGGAAGGATCAGGCGATCCTTGATGAACTGCCATATGATGCGGGTCATCTCATCTCCGTCGAGTTCGACGACCGGATTCTCCACTTTGATCTTCTGCACTGCTCGCTCCTGACAACCCGGATCATCCGGGGAGTGACTAGTGATTTGCATCTCGATGCCCCGATTCTAGGATCTTGATGCTGCCGGGGAAAGCGGACCCGACCGGGATCCTACTTCTGGCATCCCGAGCAGAAAAAGAGCGATCGCTGGCCCTTCACTTCCCTACGAATTGAGCCTTGGCAGCGGCTACAGGCCTCTCCTTCACGCCCATACACTTCAAAGTAATGCTGGAAATAGCCGGGTTCACCGTCCGGTTGGACAAAATCTTTCAACGTGGTGCCCCCCTGGATCACCGCTCTCGACAGCACATCCTGGATTGCATCTCCGAGACGTTGGAAACGCTGCCGAGCGATACGTCCGCACTGACGATCCGGGCGAATACCTGCCAGCCACGCCGCCTCATTGGCATAGATGTTACCGACCCCCGCAACCACCTTCGGATCGAGTAGGAAGTCTCTCAAGCGTAGTTTTCGACCTCTCGAGCGTTGGAATAGAAGTTCTCCCAGTTGCTCCTGTTCGAGCGGCTCCGGTCCAAGATTTCTGAGTAGCGGGTGCTGGCTTGGATCATCTCCAGCCCAGGTGACGATGCCAAAGCGACGAGGATCGTGATAGCGCAGTTGCCGACCCCCCTCGAGGAACCAGATGACATGGTCGTGAGGGCGCTCTTCATCTCCCTCGGCGACCATCCTCAAGCTTCCTGACATTCCGAGATGGATCAGCAATTCGCCCGCTGTGGTTTCCAGCAGCAGGTACTTGGCTCGTCGCTTCGTCTCCAGGAAGGTCGATCCACGCAATTTCTCGTCGAGATCACCTGGAACTGGCAGACGCAGATGAGAATTTCGAATCACCACTTCCTCGATACGGCAGCCGCGGATCCGCTCCGCGATCCCCCTTCGGGTGGTCTCCACCTCAGGCAACTCTGGCACGAGAATCGCCCCTTTCTCGGGTCCTCGACGATTCTGGAATAAAAATCCAGAATACTGTCGGGAGTGGCTCAATCGGTAGCATGACCATGATTACCGGGGTTTCCAGCCTTCAAAACCGGCCTTCATGAGAAAAAAGGGGTTGAAACCAAGGCCCATTGCCGTGTACCCGTTATCGACAACACCCGGAGTCGTACGCCCGGCACCGGAGAGAGGCCGATAAAATCATGCCGAGACGGCTAGTGATCGTGGAATCTCCTACCAAGGCCAAGACCATCGAGAAGTATCTCGGTGAAGACTACGTGGTTGAAGCCAGCGTCGGTCACATTCGTGACCTTCCGCAAAAGGCCAGCCAGGTTCCCAAGGAGCTGAAGGACAATCAGGTGGTCACCGGCATCACCAAGGACTTCGAGGCGATTTACATCCTCGACGAGGACAAGAAATCGACCATCAGTGCAATCCGCAAGCAATTGAAGCTTGCGGATGAACTGTACCTCGCCACGGACGCCGACCGCGAGGGAGAGGCGATCTCCTGGCACCTACTGCAAGTGCTGAACCCCCCCAAGACGATGCCAGTCAAACGGCTTCGCCTCGGTCAAATCACCAAGAGCGCCCTTCAGAAAGCCATCGCTGAGCCAGGGGAACTGGACACCCAACTGGTCGAAGCACAGGTCGCCAGACGTCTGGTGGACCGATTGTATGGTTACCCCGTCTCAAATCTATTGTGGCGCAAGGTTGCCCAGGGCTTATCCGCGGGTCGAGTTCAGACTGTGGCGATTCGTCTTCTGGTCGATAAGGAAAAGGAGAGACTCCTTTTCATCCCGGCTGTTTTCTGGGATCTCGATGCGGTCTTTCGAACCCGGTCCGGCGACACCATCGAAACCAAATTACTTGGACTCGGTGGCCAGTCGGTGGCGCAGAGCAAGGATTTCGGAGACGACGGCCAGTTGAAGAAGGAATCGGCAGGATGCCGCGTCCTGACTGGCGATGAAGCAAACTCCCTACGAGACCGTTTCAATTCGTCCTCCTTTTCCATCTCCTCCCTCGAAGAGAAGCCCTACTCCCGTAAACCACCGATTCCATTCATCACCAGTGGCCTCCAGCAGGAAGCCAGTAATCGACTTGGTTATTCCCCTTCCAGGACGATGCGCGCTGCCAATGCGCTGTTCCAGAAGGGCTACATCACCTACGTCCGTACCGACAACTACGTGCTTGCTCCTGAAGCGATGCAAGCGATCGAAAACCTGGTCCTCCAACGATTCGGTGCCTCCGAACATGCGCCTCGGAATTTTCACGCCCTCTCGGGGAGTGCCGGAGGGGAACATGAACCGATTCGTCCGGCGGATTTCGTCGATCCGGAAGAGGTCGCCAAAAAGGTCGGCGAGGATGAGAAACGCCTGTACGACCTGATATGGAAACGAACCGTCGCAAGCCAGATGAAACCTGCGACTGGCCGAACCGTCATCATCGAGGTCGAAGAAGACCATGCCGATGCCGCGCGCTATCAGACGAGAGGCACCGTCATCGACAGTCCGGGTTTCATGAAGGTCGACCCCGCCGGGACCAAGGAAACCATCCTACCACCGGTGACCGTGGGTGAGCCCGTCGAGGTGGCAGAGTTGAAGCCAGAAGAGCACCGCACCCAGCCGATTGGCCGCTACACCGAGGCAGGATTGATCAAGGAGATGGAGAAACGCGGCATCGGTCGCCCCAGTACCTATGCCGCGATCATCGACAGGATCCAGTCGGCGGCTTACTCCTTCCGAAAGAACAAGGCGCTGGTTCCGACATGGACCGCCTTTGCAGTGGTGAGATTGATGGAGGAGCATTTCGCTCACATCGTCGAGTACAGCTTCACCAAACAGATGGAAGATGATCTAGACCAGATTGCCAAGGGGAAACGTAATGGTCAGCAGTACCTGAAAGAATTCTGGTCTGGAAACGGATCGAAAGGACTCGAGGGGCTCCTCGAGGCGGGACTCGAAACCATCGATCCGGCCCAAATCTGCCGCTATCCGATGCCCTTCGGAGCCGGAGACCGATGGAAGTTCCGCGACGAAGAAGTCATCCTCCGCGTCGGTCGTTACGGCCCGTATCTGGAAGCGGGCGAGGTTCGAGGCAATATTCCCGAAGAACTCTGCCCCGATGATCTCGATCTCAAAAAGATGAGCGAAATCATGGAGGCGGGCGCTCGCAAGGATGAACCGATCGGCCAATGCAGTGCCACCGGCAAGCCCATCTTCATCAAAAGCGGTCGATTCGGCCCTTATGTCCAGCGCGGAGATTCCGAGTCGGATGATAAACCCGAGTTCGCATCGCTGCTGAAGGACATGGAGCCGCAAAATGTCACCACCGAGATTGCGATTCAACTGCTGCAGTTGAAAGAGGGTCGTCTCTGTGGCTCGACCGGCGAAGGTGAAGAAATTCGAGTCTTCAACGGTCGCTACGGCATCTACATCAAGGCCGGAAAAGAAACTCGCAGTCTCACCGAGGACGACGATCCGTTTGCAGTCGATGAAGAGCGTTGCCGAGCGTTGCTTGCACAACCGAAGCAACGAGGTCGAGCCGCAGCCAAGCCACCGATCCAAACCTTCGAAGGCGTCATCGAACTCGAAGGCGCCACCATCATGATCAAAGACGGACGCTTCGGCCCCTACGCCACCGATGGCGAGACCAATGCCACTCTCTCCAAGGATCAGGATCCGGAGAAGATCTCCTCCTCCGAGGCGGCCCAACGCATCCTCGCCAAGCGCGAACGCGATGCCAAGAAAGGCAAGAAGAAGACCAAGAAGAAGACTGGCAAGAAAAAAACTGCCAAGAAGAAGACCGCTAAAAAGAAAACCGCCAAGAAGAAGACCGCTAAAAAGAAAACCGCCAAGAAAGCCACCAAGAAGAAAAGCAGCGAGTGAGGAGGGCCCTTGTCGCTCCACTGCTGTTGAGCATCGGGTTCGGATCACTGCTGGGATGCGCGGGTGGCCCCCGCATCTCTACCGATTCTCCGCCGGCCACCTCGCGCATCGAGATGCAGTGGAACGAGACTCAGGATCAACTCGTCATCCGATCCAAAGATGGTCCCATCTCGACCTTGAGACTCGATCGAACTCGTCCCTGCCTGTTTCCCATTCATTCTCCTGCCGGATCGATGGTGCTTCGTCGCCATCCGATCGAAGCGGCTGGCAGTGGAGAGCAGCAAGATCATCCGCATCACGCAGGAAGTTGGATCGCCCACGGCTCCATCGATGGCCACGATTTCTGGCATGGTGAAGAGACCCAGCAGATCCCACGAGACTGGTCTTCCTTTCTGCTCGACGACGGAAAGATCCTGTTGGCCTCCGGTAAATTGGACTGGATGGCTGGAGATCAAAAAGTCCTCGAGGAAATTCGCACCTATGATTTCCGCGTGGAGGATCGCCTCCACCGGATTGAAATCTGGAGCCTGTGGAAGCCCGGTGGTGAAGAGTCGGTTCGGATCGGAGACACGAAAGAGGGCACTTTTGCCCTGCGCCTCACCCCAACCCTGCGCATCGACGGACCGGTGGCCGCCGGTCATGGATTCAATTCCAACGGACAAACCGGAAGCCAGATCTGGGGAAAACGAGCTCGCTGGGTCGCTTACTCCGGTCCAGTGGATGGCCAACAAGTCACCGTGGCATTCCTCGATCATGAGGATAATCCGAGACACCCGACCTGGTGGCACGCCCGAACCTACGGCCTGTTCGCCGCCAATCCCTTTGGTCAGCACGATTTCGAGAAGAAACCCGCAGGCGCAGGAGATCTTCTGATCGGGCCGGGAGAGGATCTTTTCTTCCGTCATCAACTGCTCATCTTCGACGGATCGGTTTCTGCTGAGCGAATCGAACAAGAATGGATTCGGTTCTCTAGCCGCTAGCACGCCTTGAAACACGGCGATTGAAGGTCGATTCTGGCAACGCTACACTCCCCTTCATGTTTCAATTCATCTCTGCCCTGGGCGCCTTTTTCTTGCTGCTGATGGTCCCTTCCCTACCCGCAACGACCGATGCCACCGACCGAGAACTCGCCGGCGTGTGGCGAGGGATCCTCGATCCCGATGGAGCACACCTCGAACTGATCTTCCACATTCATCCGTCGACAGAGAATGGCTGGAACGGAACCGTCGATACTCCTGCTCAGAATTCCATCGGGCGACCTCTGAGTGGCATTTCCACCGGTGTCGATGGGGGTGTGTTCATCTCCGTGGCCGCCACCGGCGCAGTCTTCGAAGCGAAACTGAACTCGAAGGGCGATGAGTTACAAGGCATCTGGAAACAACGCGGGGCCGAGCTGTCCCTCCAATGCCAGCGACAGCCGACACCTCCAGTCATCCCTGATGAAGTCGCCCAGGCGCTCTCCAACTCGTGGGAGGGTGTACTCCCGGTGGGCTCCATCGAGTTACGAATCCACTTGAATCTAGAACGCACAAAGGAGGACAGATTTTCAGGGTTCATGGTCAGCCCCGACCAATCTCCGGCCAAGTTCTCGGTGACCCGGGTCGACTATCTCAAGGAACGAAGGGTCCGAATCTGTGTCGGTGAAGCTTCCGTCCGATTGGAAATGGACCTTTCCAGCGCCGGAGATGAACTGAAGGGTTCCTTTCTCCAAGGACCAGCGGAATTTGACCTGTCTCTGATCCGAGTGAAGCAAATCAGCGCAGTCCACCGACCGCAGGAACCCAAACCGCCCTACCCTTATCGCTCTGAAGAAGTTTCATACTCGAATCAGACCGCAGGAATTACCTTCGCAGGGACGCTGACGATTCCCCAGGGAGAGGGGCCCTTCCCCGGCGTCCTGCTGATCACCGGCTCTGGGCCTCAAAACCGCGACGAGATGATCTTTGAGCACCGTCCCTTCTTCGTTATCGCCGACCACCTGACTCGAAAGGGGATTGCGGTTCTGAGGGTCGATGACAGAGGTGTTGGAGAAACCACCTCGGGAAGCACGCCACTGCAGGACACCACCGAAGATTTCGTCGAAGATGTCTTGAGTGGATTCGAGTATCTGCAACAGAGATCCGACATCGACGGCGACCAGATCGGGCTGATAGGACACAGCGAAGGCGGCGTGATCGCCCCACTGGCCGCAGTGAAAAACAAGGATGTGGCCTTTATCATCTTGATGGCAGGTACCGGTATTCGTGGAGATCTTCTGCTGCTGAAACAGAAGGAACTGATCTCCAGGGCCAGTGGCATCATCGACCCCGAAGAGATCGACCTTAGTGTAGAACTCACCCGGCAGTTGTTTGCCTTGGTGATGGAAGATGACATCTCGGCGGCAGCCACCCGCTCGAAGATCGAAAAACTGGTTCGCGAATTCAAAGACCTAGCGGAAGGATCAGTAGCGGATGCGGAGGTGGCGAGGGTGATCGCAGAGTTGGAGTCCCGATGGATTCGCTGGTTTCTTCGCCATGATCCGGCCCTTATCATCGAAAGAGTCCGGTGTCCGGTGCTCGCCATCAACGGATCCCTCGATCTCCAGGTTCCCTGCCAGGAAAACCTCGCTGCGATCGGTTCGGCGCTCACACGTGGGAAAAATCAAGATTTCGAACTGATCGAATTCCCCGGCTTGAATCACCTGTTCCAGCATTGCAAGACGGGATTACCGTCTGAGTATGGGAAGATCGAGGAGACCTTTTCGGTCGAGGTGCTGGAAAAGATGACTCACTGGATCCTTCAACGTTTCGGCAAGAAGAACTGATCGAGCGACTCGTGTCGGCAGATTTTTAATGGGCAATAATTCAATTCTGAAAAGATGAGGCCATAATATGAAGTTACTCCCTGTTTCGATTCTCTTCCTGACTGCGTTGATCGTGAATCCGGGTTGTTCCACGACTCCCAGGATCTCGTACTCACCAGAGTCCGCTGCTGAAGCATTCTCTCGCTTCCGTGCCCTCGATGGTGACTGGGAATCGACCCCCGCTTCGCCGGAGACCATGCCTCCTTCCACAGTCACCTATCACACCATTGCCAATGGCAGTGCAGTTGTAGAAACCATCTTCAAGGACACGCCCCACGAAATGACAACGGTGATTTTCCTCGATGGTGATCAACTTCTCATGACTCACTACTGTGCGGCAAGAAACCAGCCTCACATGAAGGCCAGTGAGATCACCAACGGCAGTGTGTACTTCGTGACGGATCATGTGACCAATCACGGTGATCCCAATGATCTGTACATGGGGGAGGCCGAGTGGATCTTCACCGACGAGAATCACATCAGTACTCACTGGCGGAGCTTCCAGGATGGTGAGTCTGGCGACCCTCTCATCTTCAACATGACGAGGATCGACTAGAAGTCATCTCACTAGCTGAAAAATTCTTCGACGGCCTCCGCCTTGACCAGTTCTCGCGGCTGCTTCAGGTGGTTGAGCACCATCGTCCCCGGCTCGATGCCGAAGGAGTGATAGATCGATGCGAGCAGCTGCTTTGGATGCACCGGATCGCTCAGAGGAGAAGAACCTGTTTCATCCGATTCGCCGTGGACATAACCCCGCTTGATCCCGGCACCGGCCATCACCGCAGTGTAGCAGTAGGGCCAGTGATCGCGGCCGTCGTCGGTGTTGGCGTTACCCGAAGTGCTGACTCCACGCTGGGGACTGCGGCCGAACTCACCCACCGCCACCACCAGCGTCTCATCGAGCATTCCTCTTTCATCGAGATCCTCGATCAGTGTCGACAGCCCTGAATCGAGCATCGGAGCCGATTGCGTTTTCATTCGCTTGGACAGATCTACATGCACATCCCACGAATGATTGTCGGAGTTTGCGACCTTGGGCCAGATCACCTCGACCACACGGGTGCCGGCCTCGACCAACCTCCGTGCCAGCAAGCAACTCTGCCCGAAGGTGTTTCTGCCATATCTCTCTCGAAGCTTGAATGGCTCCTGTTCGAGATCAAACGCCTCGCGCGCCTTGCCAGAAACGACCAAGTTGATCGCTTTTGCGTAATAATCGTTGAGTTTATAGTCTTCGACCGCCTTGTCTATCTCTGGCATCGCATCGTTGATGGCATCTCGGATCCTGGCGCGTCTCTGCAATCGATGTGCGAAAACACCGGGAGCCATCGAGAGGTCATCGACCTTGATCTTGTCCATCTTGGTCATGTTTAAATCGTCCCCCGGTGGGTACAGGTTGTACGGATCATAGGATTTTCCGAGGAAACCTGCCGTACCACCTTTGCCCACCACATTGCTCTCTTGCAGTGGCCTCGGCAGCATCACGAAGGGAAGCATCGGTACCTCCGGTGGACGCATCCGGACCAGCTGAGAACCAAAATTGGGAAAGTCCTTGGGACTTGGTGGCTCCAGTTGTCCCGATGGACTGACCTTGTCGGTCGTGTAACCCGTCATCATCTGATAGATCGCAGCGGTATGGTTGAAGAGCCCCTTCGGCGTGTAACTCATCGAACGAATCATCGTCATCTTGTCATTGATCTGGGCGAGCCTCGGAAGCAACTCGGTGAAGTGAACCCCCGGAATTTTCGTCGGGATGGAGTCAAAGACACTCTTGACGTTATCGGGTACGTTTTCCTTCGGATCCCACAGGTCGATGTGACTCGGCCCACCTTGTAGGTAGACCATGATGATGCTTTTTGCCTTGGCCCAACCTGGCGCGCTCTTGACCGCCTCTCTGGCCATCGCCTGCAATTCAAAGACGGAGCCCAGTGTCAAACCCAGGAAGCCAGCGCCACCGATACGCATCAAGTCTCTACGCGTGATCTGTCCCGAATCACAGAGATCGGAACAATCATCTCCCGGTACTCTTAGCATCTGGGCCCCTTTCGGGCGCGGGTTTGATCAGCGGTTAAAGAGAAATGCCGGACTGTTGATCAGCGCCCAGGCGATGTCGTGAACCAGCGTGAGTCGTCGGTTCTTCAGTTGCTCTTCACTCAGTTTCATCGCTCTCTCGAGTCGCATCAACTTTGGATCTGGCGAGACTGGCACCCCAACCCGGGCCAGTTTCTCGCGCAATTTCAACAATCCAGGATCGACCGGTCGTGTCATCTTCGCATCTGCGATCTTCTTCTTGTGATCTTGTGAAACCTGATCATTTTCGGTGAAGTAACGAAGTAACTTCCCTCGCTGATCCTCACTGCGAGATTCATCCGCAAGGTCGACAATGCGGGCGATATCGACCGGCAATCCGATCTCTACTGGAAGTTGAGAAGTCGTCACCCAGATCCGAAATTTACCCAGAACATGATTGGCATCGAAACTCTGATGAAGTGTGAAGATCAGAGTCGAGCCGGCACCGCCCAGCGGTTGTTTCAGTTCGTAGGTGGCGTTCTTGTCCGATCCCATCTGTGGCGAGATCGCCCAACCAGTCCGGTCGATCTTTCCATCGATGGAAAAGCCTACGTCGTAGGTGGACTGGCTGAAATTTGCCTTCGCATTCTGCAAGGCTACTCTTGTGGGTTCTGGGCGACCTTCTCCCACTGCTACTGGAATCCAATCGAGTTGAAGTTCGGACAGAACGAAGTTGCCATTACCTCGACCCGGTCCATTTGCCGGTAGCTCTGGATCCGCCAGCGCCTCGATGCGAATTGCGGTGATCAAGTCCAGGTCGGTCGGGGCGGTGAAGGTATAGGTTCCCATCCCCGTCTTGCCAGTGGCACGGACCGCTCCATCTTGTTCGAGGGTTAAGGTCGCTCCGCTCGAAGCCTGCAAAGTCTCAGGAATCAGCGTAACCCAACGGGTCGAAACCGCCTGCTCCTTCTGCCACTCCAGTACCTTCTCTGGAATCGTCTTGCCATGGGCTAGTTGCTCGGCAGTGGCGAGCGCGATCGCTTCCTGCTGTATGCGATCAAGTTCGTCTTCTCTCGGTGCGATGCTCAATTCGAATTCCGTCACCTCGCCTTTTGCATCGGCGATGCCGGCCTGGCGCGAAACTTCTCTCTCGTCGGCGAGTTGTGCTGCGACTATTTGGTAAGCCTCGTAATCTTGGGTCAAGGCTAGATGGTCGGAATCGATCTCGCCTAGTAACTTCAGCACCGCGTCAACCTCCACCGCCTTGGCCGGTCGGTTGAGGATTCTCAGGTACATCTGCTCGATCAGATTTCCGTCATCTGGATGTTGATCGATCAGTTGGGTGATGATATTGCTGGGATCACTGATGGCCTGGTCCACGGTCGGGCCAGTCACCAGCGCCATGACGCTATCGAGACCTAGAGCATCGGAGCGGGCGCATTCACAGGCACTCTCTCGCGCTGAGCGACCAAGTGTGCTCAGGAATCCGTCCTTCAACTGAATCCCAACATCGGGTAACGCTGCCGCGCGAGTTCCTTCAGGAACACCAGGAATCTTGGCACTCGCTCCCAGCACCTGATAGATCGAATCGTAGAGCACCTCGGCAGGTAATCTGCGCGGCGAAGCGTGAGAATAATTGATCTGGTCATCTTCATTCCATGGGTTCGCCACGATGGAAAGTTGGTAGGTTCTCGACTTGCAGATCTCCGCAATCAACACTCGCACGTTGAAGTCGGTCTCGATGAAGCGCTGGGTCAAGAACTCGAGTAATTCTGGATTCGACGGCGGGTTTCCGGCTCGGATGTCATCGAGTGGATCGATCAGCCCGACTCCAGTCAGGTATCCCCAGATGCGATTGACATAACTCCTGGCAAAGTACTGATTATCCGCAGATGTGATCCAAGCGGCCAGTTTCTCGCGTCGAGTTGAACCTTGTTCGATGGTGAACGGCACCGGGTAAGGAAATTCTGGTGCGATCTCCTGCCGGGTGCGGTCATGAACCACCTCACCAGTCTCCTTGTCGGAGATGATCTCGTAGAGCGGCTTGCTTCCCTCAACTGCAGTACCACCGATCCTCGCATCGCCACCAGCAGGATCTGGCTGGATATCGACACGAGCGAAGTAGGCCGCCATTTGATAATACTGATCCTGGGTCCATCGCTCGAAAGGATGATCGTGACACTTGTTGCAGTTGAATCGCGTTGCGAGAAACAACTGCGTGGTATTTTCCATCGTTTCAGCGGGGGTCCGAAGGATCTTGTAGTAGGAAGCGGCTGGGTTCTCTTTGTTGGAACCCGTGGCGGTGAGAATCTGATGAACAAACTCGTCGTAGGGCACGTTGGATTCCACCTGCTCGTGAATCCACTGACGAAAACTGGAAGCACCCTCCTTGCCAAGAAACTTGCCATTGACCTGTAACAGATCTGCCCAGCGATTTCCCCAGTGGACGACATAGCCCTCAGACCCGATCAAATCATCGATCACCGTTTCGCGCTTGATCTTGCGGTCGCGCTCATCTTCCAGGAACTCCATCACTTGCTCCACGGTCGGAGGCAAGCCCACCAGATCTAACGAAATGCGGCGCAAGAACTCTGCATCCGTGCATAGTTCGGAAGACTGGAGTTTCATTCGTTTCCACTTGTCGGCCACAAATCCATCGATCGGATTGAAGATCTCGGGCTCCTGCCATTCGAAGCGGGATCGATCTCCCATCACCGTCAACGTGGTGGCGGCATAGGCCCCCTCAAATCGAGCCAAAAGCGGCGCCTCTCCCCTTCTTTCCGTCGAGACCAAGCCCGCTGCATTGCACCGCGCGACTTCCGTGTTTCCACTGCTGACGAACGCTTCAACGGTCACATCTCTCACCGATCCGTCATCATAGAAAGCTGTGACTCGCAACTGCTGCTGATCGCCGATGCTCTGGACCGTTGGATTCTTCGGCAAGACCTCGATTCTGGCGACCTTTGCCACTCGCTGATCGAGTTGGCAACCGGCTGCAATCCAGTCGCGAAGCAACTGGTAGTACTCCGATTCGACGGTGAATCGCTGGCCTCCTTCGTGGGGCACCGCTCCGGTGGACTTCAGCAGCATCAGGCTATCATCGGCAGAAGCGAAGTTGACTCTCCGTCCTGCGTGGTCATCGGAAAACGCCCTGACATCGAGCAGTGGGTCGTATCCCCTGAGAGATAACTTGAATCCGTTCTTTCCATCTTTCGAGCCATGGCATGAGCCACCGTTGCACCCGGCTTTGGAGATGACTGGATTGACGTCTCGGATGAAACTTGGCTCATAGGCCACTTCTTGTCCTGTGATGGCCACGGGAATCTCGACCTTCTCACCTCCGTGAGTGATTTGAATGCTGGTCTGACCATCGGAGAGGGCTCTGACGAGTCCGCCGGAAACCGATGCGATCTGTTCTGACAACTCGTAGCGAACTTCGTGTGTCAGGTCGATGGTGTGTCCCGATGCGAGCACTCCGGTGACCAGCAACTGCTGATATCGATACTTCTCAGAGATCTCCACGGCGGGCGGGTCGACCACCATTCCGATCAATTTCTTACCCCGAACTCCAGACATCGGTGCAGACATCACCATCCGTAACAACGTCCCCTTCTCTCCATCGAGAAAACGAACCAGCCCATCCGCACTACCGATGGCGATTTCTTGCCTGTGTGGATGCCAGCAGAGCGAATAGATCGGCGTGTCGAAATCGATGGTGGCGAGCATCTCGATGTCACGAGAGTGAAACTCCTCTATTTCCTTCTTCTCCGCTGCATTGCGAGAAGTCGAAACCTTTTCAAGGATTCCCTTCATCCCCTTGGGGAGCATGCCGTCAAAATCACTGCTATAGATCGCCACCTGGCCCTGGCCATCCAGACTGCTTACCGCAGCGATGCGTTTGCCATCCCCGCTGTATCCGAGGCCGAATACCCGTCCGATCATCGGTGGAAAGGACCTCAGCAGATTCGAGTTATCGCCGATGACTCTCTTGACCTCGCGGTGAATCCTGTAGATCTGAGGTGTCCCATCCGATCCACCGACCAGGATCTCCTCCTTGGCTGGGTGTCGATCGACGGCCGCCAGCCCACCCTTGAGTATTGCCGGTGTGATCGAGGTGATGTTGTCGACAAATCTCTGAGTTTTCACCTCGATCAACTTTGCCGTCATGTCTCGTCCGACCGAGATCAGATGGGTTCCATCGAGGGAAAATACCGTATCGAGGGTCCAGTCCGACGATGCTCCATTGAAGAGCACCTGCTGACCGCTGCTGGCATCGATGGCCCGAACCGTGTTGTCTCCACAGCCGAACCCAATCAACTGGCTATCGGGGGACCAGCTGGCGCCGTACACGGTGTCAAAGGTGACCGGTACCGAGATCGACAGTTTCCAATTGTCTGTGTTCCACACCTGCACTTCACCCATGCGAGCCGGCAAGCCGCCAGTCACCGCCAGTTTCTTCCCATCCGGAGAGAAACGAACCGATTCGATCCGCTCGGAGAGCCCGACCAGTCGCTCGATGATGGTCGAACTCTCGACATCGTGGATCAACACCTCGTGATATCCGGAGACGGCCAGCCAGCGACCATCTGGGGAGTAGTCGAGAGCAGTCACGATCGGCGGAGATTCGTAAGTCGGAGGGTTCTTCGAGTCATACTTCTGAACTGCATTGGCCGGGGTGTCGTCCAGCGCGCCCTCACTGATCCAATCTCGGATCAATTTGATCTGGGCCGGATTCAAGGGGTCACCCTTCTTCGGCATTTCCGATTCACCATCGATGGGCGTGATCATTTCGATCAGTTCACTTTGATCCGGCTGATGAGCCACGATCGCCGCATCATCTCCGCCACCAGCGAGCAGGCTGGCAAAATTAGTCATCACGTACTGACCCTTGGCCTTTGCGGGCTGATGGCAGCCATGACAACTGGCCTGAAAGATGGGCCGAATGTCGCGATAGTAACTGACCTCCCCGGTTTCCCGTGGGGTCGGATCTTGCGCCCGAGACAGGACCGAACACCAGCCGATTCCAATGCCGATGCACAGTGCCATGTAGCGGAACAGTTTCGAGTTGAGCATTTGCACTCGGCTGATCTCCTATTCGGGTTCTCCTGGAGGCCAGAGTAGAGAGTAGCAGAGAGTTGGCGGAGTCGTCAGGAGGCACCTCAACCGACCGACGATGAAAGTTCTTACGGCTGCCGATGTTCCATTCGATCCCGATCTGGAATCGCGAAGTCCACCAAACTCTCGACTCGGGACAGCCAACCGGTTGTGCAGTGCTGGAACTTAACTGGCACCACCTATCGCAGACCCCGGTAACTCCTCAGGCCTCTGTTCGATCAGGCTAAACTCCACAATTTCTTGATCCCGACTGCCAAACTGATCTCGAATCTCAAAATGACCATGAGAATGGATTGCCCGTAGAACGCTCCTCCGTCGCATCAGGTGTTTAATTCGGGAAAATTACCCATCCATGGTCAGCACTTGTTTTTCCTCCCATAATTATGTTGCTTGCTCCCCGGTCGGTAACTTTAATTGGAGGGTGTGATGGCCCCATTCTATATGGCGTCTATCCCCAGTGGCTCTGGGAAAGGTTGGATTTCGTTGTCGAGGATTTTGCACTGCAAATACTCCAATTTCTCACTGATCGCATGGAGTGCGGTCATGGTGATTCTGCTGCCGTGCGTGCTCTGTTCCCAGAGCACCCCCTTCACCGATGAAGCCGCTTCTAGGGGTCTCGATCTGTTTTACATCACATCGGTTCCCGACGCCGGATCCGGCTTTGGAGCGATCGATCTCGATCAAGATGGAGATGCCGATCTGGTCATCACGGGCCTCGCTGGACTGGTTCGCTTTCTAGAAAATGATGGTACTGGAAACTTCATCGACCGAACGTCCGATGTCAATCTACCGGAGATGCCGACGGCCAATGCGCTGGCGACCGGGGATCCGGATGGCGATGGAGACCTCGATCTGTTGATTCTATGCTGGGGCCAGCCCGATTACTTTCTCCGAAATGACGGCGACTTCATCTTCACCGACGCTACCGAAGAGGTCGGCCTGACCACTAGCGGAAACAATTCCGGCGCGGCCTTCGCTGATCTCAATGGCGACGACTGGCTCGACTTGCTCATCGTGGCTTCAGCACCTTCCACAGCGGGAGGTCCAGAGTCTTCTCATGGGCATCTCTACTACAACAATGGAGACGGCACTTTCGAGGAGTCGGCGAATTCGATCGATTCGATCACCAACATCCTGGTGACCTTTCAGGGATTGCTTCAGGACTTCGACCTCGATGGAGATCTCGACATCTACCTCTCCAATGACAAGGGATGTGTTGGTGATCCGCACAATTACATGCTGGAAAATGCAGATCCTTTATTTCTCGACCAGAGTAACCTGGGAGCGGGTGTCAGTATCTGCTCGATGGGAATCAGCACCGCGGATGTAAATCTGGATGGTTTGATGGACTTGTACTGCACCAATGTGAACGAGGCTCATCCGCTACTTCTCAATCTGGGTGATTTCAACTTCTACGACGCGTCAGACGATTACGGTATCTCCAACGGGGCAGTGGGCTGGGCCAATTTTTTCTTCGACCATGGTCTCGACGGAGACCTCGACCTATTTGTGGTCGACAGCATGGCTCCCAATCGATTCTTCGAGCAGATCGGCCCGATGAACTGGATCGACAACGCTCCTGAACTGAACCTTGCCGGCACTGGCCAGAGTTTCTGTGCAGTCCCTCTCGATGCAGACCTCGATGGAGACATCGATCTGGCCGCACAGGATTGCTTGGGGTACTTCCACCTCTATATCCATCCAAATGAAGGCAATGGAAACTTCATCCGCCTTGATCCCGTCGCCCCCTTCCCCAATCACTTCGCCATCGGTAGCAGGATCGAGTTAAGAGATGATGCGGGAGATCTCTTCTTTGCCTCTCAGCGTGGGGCAGGTCAGCACTACCGATCAGAAGGTGAAATGATCTTCCAACACGGCCTAGCAGAGGCCGAGACGGTGGCCCAGTTGACGGTCACCTTTCCCGATGGATCCAGCAGGAATCTCACCGACCTCCCCGCCAATCACACCTGGAAGCTCTACCACTTCGATCTGCTCGGTGATGCGAACCGTGACGCAGTTGTAGACATGCAAGATTGCACCCAGTTTCTGGCAGCCGCTGCGGGCGACTTCATCCCCGGGTGTGAGATCTTTGACTTTGATGGGGACTCCCTGCTGAGCGTTAGCGATCTGCAGATGATGTTCTTGATGTATGAAGGAAGCCTGCTCGACTGCGATTCGGATGGAGTCGCTGACTTGATGGAGTTGTTCCTCGGTACCGAAACCGATGGGGACGGCGACGGATTGCCCGATGCATGCGATAACGATTTCATTCGTGGCGATGTGAACATCGACCTCGTCCTGAACATTGCCGATCCGATCCAACTGCTTCAACACCTCTTCTTCGGTGAATCGTGTCCGTGCATCGCAGCCATCGATATCAATCATGATGAACAGGTCAACATCGCCGACCCCGTGGCACTGTTGGGCTTCCTGTTCAACTCGGCCACCCCACCTGCCGCTCCTTTCCCGGAGTGTGGCAATCTTGCAGGGGAGCACAGTTGCTTCGACGGCGGCTGCCCCTGAGCAGATGAGGCCTCGACCGGAACCCTTCGGTCACGGCAACTTCACCATCGCATCGAATTGCACCCGCTGAGCCCGCAGAGCCTCGACCCGCGCCTCCGGCGGGCGATCATGAGCCTCCAGCAGCATCCAACCAGCCCAGCGCTGCTGCCGTAAGAGTTTAAACAGCGTCTTGTAGGGATATCGCTGCTCATCGAGGCGTCTGACGTGCAGTGTCTCGGCGAGCCTCTTCTCGACTCTGGCAAAGTTCTTCTCGAGACCGTCTCCTGCCAGGTCACTGTCATTGCTGTTCCAGCACGCACCCACCGAGGGATGATCCGCCACTTCCAGGATGCGTTCCATCAGCGGCAACTTGGCACAGGATCCGTGAACCTCGAGTCGAATCTGCTGACCGATGTCCGCGGCTTCCTTACCCAGTTGTTGCAACGCTCCACCGATTCGTTCGATGGTGCGATCGAGATCTTCCCCTTCCGGGCACTGGTCCGGCTTCACCTTGACTCCACTACCGCCGATCTCTGCACTCAGTTTGAGAAAGGCGCGGGTGGCGTCCATCGCAGACTTCAATCTGGCGGCATCTGGATGGTGCAATTTTTCATTGCTGCCAATTCCAACGCAGGTCACCGGTGAATCGTCAAAACGTTGCTTCACCTCGACCCGCTGTTGGCGAGTCAGAGCCGGTTCGACCCCATGTGCATGGGTCGTGCGCAGTTCGACCCCCTCCAGACCGGAGGATTTGCAGCTGTCGATCAGCCGTGGCAACGAAAGGTCCTGCCCCCACAGATAGGTGACGAGCCCAAAGCGAAAGCGGGCCGCGGGGAGCGCCAGCGGTTCATCCGCTCGCAACCAGTCAGCGAACACGCCACCCGTAGTGGCGAGCAGACCGCCAGCAGCGAGGCGTTGCAGGACCCGTCGCCGATCGACCCTCTCTTCTGTTCGACGAGGCACCCGCTACGATTCCTCGGGAAATAGATATTCGGCGCGGCCAGGACGAAACAGCATCGCATTGGCCTCTGCATCGTTTCGAAATTTCTCGCTGGAAGTGTCGATCTCCAGCATCTTTCCTGCGACCAGCCCGGTCGAAGCAAAGTCGACACCATTCCCCTGCAGGTGCGCCACCACCCGTTCCACATCCGCGGCAGAAGTGGTCGGCCAGGTGATCCGGCTGGCGGCATCCTGCGGCGAGATCCGCTCGCCACGCAGGTAGGAGATGTTTCCCAGATGGCACAGTGCACTGGAGAGGTGCCCCCCCTCGATGGTTCCGTTGATGCTGGATTCATCCCGAGATCGAACCGCATCGATGAAATTCTGGAAGTGGTTTTGTGCTCCGCGCCATTCCTGGATCGTCTTACCGGTCCGATCGATGGCACGGGCGCTCGAATAATTGGGGAGGAGCAGAGTTCCCGCTTCGCAGTGAATCGCCGCCCCGATCGACATTCCCAGGTAGCGGTCCATGCCGCCGCCCCAGTTGTCCTGCTGAGCCTTGAGGTTGTTGGGCAGCCCCCGGACCTCGAAGATGATCGGAGCTTCAGGGTAATCGAGAACCGAGACCAGGGTGTTGGGTGTGTTTCCATCATCGTCGTAGCCGTATCGACCACCGTACGCCACCACCCGCTCCGGCAACGATTCATGCCCCAGTGCCCAACGACACAGATCCATCTGATGAATCCCCTGATTGCCCAGGTCGCCATTACCGGTGTCGAAATCCCAGTGCCAATCGTAATGCAACTGGCGCCGACCCAGCGGTTTCATCGGTGCCGGCCCGACCCACAGGTCGTAATCGATGCCCTTCGGCACATCGCGGGGCCCTTTGACCTTTCCGATCGATGCCCTTGGCTTGTAACAGAGTCCCCTGGCGAGGGTCGGCTTGCCGATATTGCCCTGATGCATCCATGCGATCGCATCCCGGATCGCTGAAGATGAGCGCGACTGAGTACCGGTCTGCACGATACGGCCGTGACGGCTGGCAGCCTCGACCATTAGGCGTCCTTCACGGACGTTGTGGCTGATCGGCTTCTCCACGTAGACATCTTTTCCGGCAGCGCAGGCCCAAACCGTCTGCAACGCATGCCAGTGATTGGGAGTGGCGATCGAGATGACATCGAGATCATCGCGGGCGATCATGTCGCGAAAATCTCGGTAGATGTCGGTCTGAATCCCTTTTTCTGCCAGTTCCAACTGGCGCTTCTCGAGCACTCCCCGATCGACATCGCACAGAGCGACCACTCGCACTCCTTCGAGACGATGGAGCCCCATCACATGAGACCAACCGCGACTACGAATTCCTGCGACACCGACCCGGATCTCGTCGGTACTACCGCCAGCAAAGGCCAACGGCGATCGTCCCAGGGCCAGCGCCGTCCCTGCTGCGATTCCCGTGGCGACAAAGGTTCTTCGATCCATCTCCACACCGGTCCTTTCAGGTCTGCCCTGCGATCCATGCCCTTGATGACAACACGCCCACTCCAGGCCCACAAGAACGCATTTCCACCCTCCGAGGAGCCAAAGGGCGTGGCGGATCTGAAGACGATCGGTTGTCAAAAGCAGCGCAGACATGGTAAGCCAAGAGCAGGATCGGCCACCCCGAGAGGGTTTCCCCCGACCCTATTTGGAGGACCAGTGAAGATCCGTCGCATCCAGGCCTTCCAGGTCGACCTCCCTCTGGTCGAGGGAAGCTACCGCTGGTCGGGAGGGAAATCGGTCGAGGTCTTCGACAGCACCGTGGTGCGGGTCGAGACCGATGAGGGCATCACCGGACACGGTGAGGTGTGCCCCCTCGGCCCCTTTTACCTGCCCGCCTATCCAGCGGGAGCCCGGACTGGCATCGCAGAACTGGCCCCGCAATTGATCGGTGAGGACCCACGCGAGTTACTGAAACTGAACCAAAAGATGGATGCTTGCCTCAAGGGCCACCCCTATGCCAAATCTGCCATCGACATCGCTTGCTGGGACATCCTCGGACAGTCGTGTGGCGTTCCTGTGAGCACTCTCCTGGGCGGATGTCACGGCGAAGACTTTGTTCTCTATCGCGCCATCTCGCAGGACGATCCACACGCGATGCGCGACAAGGTCGAGCAATATCGCCAGCAGGGATACACTCGCTTCCAGTTGAAGGTGGGTGGAGATCCCGACGTGGATATCGAGCGAATCCACACCGTCCGTGAACTGCTAGAACCGACCGATCTCCTCATCGCCGATGCCAACACCGGCTGGAGCCAGCATTCTGCCATGCGAGTCGTGAGAGCGGTCAAGGATCTCGATATCACCATCGAACAGCCGTGCGCGAGTTATCAGGAGTGCCTAGCGGTGCGCCGCAATACCGATCATCCATTCGTGCTGGATGAGGTGATCGATGGCCTCGAAATTCTGCTGCGAGCCCACTCCGACCTGGCGATGGATGCCGTCAACATCAAGATCTCCAAGTTCGGCGGACTGACCCGAGCACGCCAGGCTCGAGATTTATGCATCGAGATGGGAATCGCCATGACCATCGAAGACTCCTGGGGCGGTGACATCGTGACTGCCGCCATCTCGCACCTGGCACACAGCACCCCGCCACAATTGCTCCTGACCGCCACCGATTTCAACTCCTATGTCACCGTCCCCATCGCCGATGGAGCCCCACAGCGAGTCGATGGCCGAATGGCCGCCTCGAAGGAGCCAGGGCTTGGGATCACTCCGATCGAGAGTGCCCTGGGCGACCCGATCTTGAATCTTGAATGAACGGATAACCGATGGATCTTCAACTCGACGGCAAGAAGGCACTGGTCTGTGGCAGTAGCCAGGGCATCGGGCTCGCCAGTGCTCAACAACTGGCAAAGATCGGCGCACAGGTCACCCTCTGTGCCCGTAACAAAACAGATCTCGATGCAGCAGTGGAGACCTTGCACGGCTCGGGACACAGTAGGATCGTCGCCGACTTCGATCAGCCGGATCAACTCGAGTCTGCGGTCCTGACTCACATCTCGGAGCATGGTCCTTTCCAGATCCTGATCAACAACTCGGGAGGCCCGGCCGGCGGACCACTCTTTGCTGCAGACTCGGATCAGTTCCTGGTCGCCATGCAACGCCACCTGGTGTGCAACCATCGGCTGGTTCAATCGCTGGTTCCGGGGATGAAGGAGAGTGGTTACGGCCGCATCGTCAACATCATCTCGACATCGGTGCGTGAGCCGATCGCTGGCCTGGGAGTTTCCAACACCACTCGCGGTGCAGTGGCCTCGTGGGCCAAGACACTGTCGAAAGAACTAGGACCGGCAGCCATCACCATCAACAGCGTACTCCCTGGATTCACCGACACCGCCAGGTTGACCCAGTTGATGGCGAAGCGGGCCGAGACGCAGGGAACCACACCGGAACAGGTGAAAGCGGCGTGGATCCAGTCGATTCCTCTGGCGCGCCTCGCCGCAGCCGACGAGATCGGCTCGGCGGTCGCATTTCTCTGTTCCCCCGCAGCGGCCTACATCACCGGAGTTTGCTTACCGGTGGATGGCGGACGGCTCAACGTCATCTAGGATCGATCACCAGATCGACCCGTCATTTTCGTCTCGAGAGGGGATACGATGGATCGCACCGACATCAGCGAGATCCTGCACTTCATCGACGGGAAACGGATTCCATCCGCCGATGGAGCCACCCTCGAGAACTTCGAACCGGCGACTGGAGAATCTCTCGGCACCATCGCCGCGGGCACCGCAGTCGAGGTCCATCGAGCCACCGAAGCCGCAACCCGGGCTCTTCCCGGCTGGTCCGACCAATCCCCCGAGTTCCGCGGTGCCTGGCTCGAAAAACTCGCCGATGCCATCGAGCAGCGACTGGAGGATTTCGCCTGGGCGGAGAGTGTGGATAACGGCAAGCCGATCCGTGCAGCGCGCAGCATCGATATTCCGAGAGCGGCGGCAAACCTGAGATTTTTTGCCGGCGCCGCGCGCTTCCAGCACCAGGATGCGTACCGCAGTCGACTGGCGGGAGAAGACCTGTGGAACGTGGCGATCTGTAAGCCGATCGGGGTGGCCGGTTGTATCTCACCGTGGAACTTACCGCTGTACCTGTTCACTTGGAAGATCGCCCCCGCCCTGGCGGCTGGCTGCACCGTCGTCGCCAAGCCGTCAGAGGTGACCCCGGTCACCGCCGACCTGCTGGCACGAGTGGCCCAACAGATCGGATTTCCAGAAGGAGTCCTCAACATCGTCCACGGCCTGGGCCCCGCAGCGGGAGCCGCCATCGTCGGCCATCCTCGGATCCCCGCCATCTCCTTCACCGGAGGCAGCGCCACCGGAGCGGCCATCGCCAGTCAGGCCGCACCGATGTTCAAGAAGACCTTGCTCGAACTAGGTGGCAAAAACCCGACAGTGGTGTTCTCCGATGCCGACCTCGATGCAGCCGTCGAGGGAGCCACCGCTGCCGCATTTTCTAACCAAGGACAGATCTGCCTGTGCGGATCACGAATCCTGGTCGAGCGCAGCATCTTTCAGTCCTTCACCACGCGTCTGGTCGAGCGAGCCCAAGAGATGATCATCGGCGACCCCCTCGATGACTCGACCCAGCTCGGGGCCGTTGTCTCTGCCTCCCATCGAGAGAAGATCGAGGCGTGCCTGCAACTGGCGCGCGAGGAAGGGGGCGAGATCCTCTGCGGCGGGGAGCGGGTCGCTCCCGACGGACGCTGTAGTGAGGGCTACTTCCTCTCCCCGGCAGTGATCACCGGCCTCGGTCCGGCAACCCGTACCAATCAAGAAGAGATCTTCGGACCGGTCGCCACCGTGATCCCGTTCGACG